>CAYSOC010000112.1:2612-22494 GCA_964432445.1 uncultured Anaerolineaceae bacterium | reverse complement strand
GGGATATTTCTAAAATGAGATAGCTCTATGGCGGCAACGCGATGTCGTGTACAATCTCCCCGTTTCCAAAAGTCCCATAGAGGTTTCCACGCATCTTATGCGTATCTATACCAATCAGCAAAAAATCAAGAATCGGCGCAGAGTCGCCCAAGTCCTGTTCTTCGCAAGTCTGGCGATTTTGTTGGGCGGGCTGCTCATCACCAATCTTGGGCCGCGTAACGATGTATTTCTGTTTTTCGTTCCGTGCCTTGTGATGCCTGTCGGCCTGATCACCACCTTTATCAGCGTGCGCCTGACGAATGAATATATCCGCGATCCGCGTCCCGATGACGCCCTGCAAACTGCGCTCAAAGGGATCAACCAGAACAGCGCTTTCTACAACTATCTGTTCAAGCCCAACCATGTGCTGGTGTCGCCGGAAGGCGTGTTCACTTTTACGACGCGCTTTCAGGATGGCCCGTTTAAGGTCGAAGGCGATCAGATTATCGACGTTCGTGCCAATGGTCTGATCGGCAAGTTCCTCTCCTTCATGCGACAGGAAAACATCGGCAAGCCATTTCAGGAAGCCCAGGAAGGTGCAGACACTATCGAAGCTATTCTGAAGGAAGCGGGACACGAAGTACCCGTACAGCCTGTGATCGTCTTCATCAGCAATCGCATCAAAATCGAAGTCAGCGATCCGGTCATTCCGGTAGTTGTGACGCGCAAGGATAAAGAACCCTCGTTGCGGAGTTTCCGCCGTGACCAAAAGAAGAAAAATACGCCTCTCACGAACGATACAGTACAGGCAATCGAAAAGGCGTTGAACGCCGAACTTTCTATCGAAGGCGCTGGCGAAGAGAAAACCGAAACGGTTGAAGACGACGAATAGCCGTAATAAAAACCTGCGCTGGTACAGTGGTCTGCTGCTGATCATTTTGCTGGCGGCGGGATTGCGCCTGTTCAGGTTAAATTACTCTCCGTTACGCGGTGACGAAGCCTTCACCGTGCGCTATTGGGCTGCTCCGTTCAGCGATGTGTTAGCACTCGCCCACACCGAACCGCACCCTTTCGGCGCATTTTTTGCGTTTGGACTGTGGAAGGCGCTGGCGGGCGAAACTGAATTTGCGATGCGCGCCTTGCCTGCCTTGTTCAATCTGATTGGCATTCCAGCGATTGCCGGGCTTGCCATGCGGTTATATCGCAGGCGGGACGTAGCGATCATCGCAGCGCTGCTCTGGGCATTCAATCCGTTTTTGATCTGGCACGCGCAGGATGTTCGCAATTATGCAATCTGGGTAGCGTTGAGCGTATTAAGTTTCTATACGTTGGTGCGTGCCGCTGAAATCAATCGCCCGCGTGCGTGGGTGATCTATACGGTGTGTACGGCGGCTAGCCTCTATTTCTTCTATTTTGAGGCGTTTTTCACGCTGGTTGGCGGCGTTTATATCCTGCTATGGCAGCGCGAGCGCCTGAAACAATGGATATTATCCGTGCTGGCGCTTGCGGTGTTGCTGATTCCCTGGTTGTATCAGGCGGTATTGCTGGCGACAAGTGGCTACAAAGGCGCGGCGGGTCGCGTGAACCTGCCCGATTTATGGCAGAAATGGCTACCAACATTGATCATGGGGGAAGCTGTCCCGCCGTTTTTTAATCTCTGGGCGCTATTGCTGATTCTTGTGATTTCCGGGTGGATGCTCAAACCACGCATCGGATTAGTGTTGTTGTCCCTTTTCCTGATTCCGGTGTTATTGGTCACACTGGCAAGTACACGCATGAACCTGTTTTTGCCGCGCTATATTTTTGCCACCCTGCCCGCGCTGCTCCTGCCGATTGCGCTTCTGTTTGTGACTGTCTGGAAAAGCCGTTTGGGAAAACTCTTGATTGTTCTGTTTGCCATTTTCACCATCGGGATTCCACTGGAGGAATACTGGTTCGGGAATTATCACAAAGCGCCAGACTGGTATGCACTGCGCGATTATCTGGGCGCTCACACGAAACCCGGTGATGTGATCGTTTTGAATACCGAAGCGCCAATTGACGGCACAGCCGATCCTGCGTTCGGATACTACTATCATCCAGCGGATCGAACCATTCTGACCCTGCCGAACGACTCTACGGATAAGATTCTACAGGAATGGAACGCGCGCCCTGCCTCGCTCTGGTTCGTCCCAAGCGGAAACTATGCAAAGGAAGTCGATCAGTCGATCCGCAAACTATACAGCCCGATTAGTGATCGCGGTGTCGGGCGCGGCTGGATCGTGCGCGAGTTTCGCCCTCCAAGAGTCTGGCAAAACGAAATCGCACATCCTTTACAGGCAACGATTATAGATGCGCGGTTGAATGGGTTCAACATCGATCAGACCGAATCACAGCTTACCGTTTTGCTCTACTGGGAAAAGCCGCCAACTTTCACGTGCAGTGTACAGTTGATCGGCGCAGCAAACCCAGCGAATAACGGTTCGCCCTTGTGGAGTCAGGATGATCACCCGCCGACGGCATTGCGGGATGTTTATACATTGCCAACGCTGAATCTTCCGGTGGGTAGCTATCAATTGCAGGTGGTAGCCTATGATCCTGCAAATCCATCATTAAGGTTTAAATGGAATACAGGCTTGGAGAACCTGTTGCTAATGGATATTAATAGACCTCTCACCCCCAACCGTTGAAACCTGCTTTCTGGTTCGCTATGCTGATCAAACTAAAATAAATTACGAAAGGTTTTTAGCAATCATGATCGATCCCCGTGTTCAAAAACTGGCAAACACGATTGTGGATTATTCCGCCGAAGTCAAGGCGGGCGATACTGTCTACCTGACTGGTGAAGTCGAAGCGCTCCCCCTCGTCCGTGAGGTATATAAAGCCGCCCTCGGACGCGGCGCGTTCGTCGTAACCCAGATTACCGATGAAACACTGTCAAACCATTTGTTGCGCAACGGCAACGACGAACAGATTTCATTCATCAGCCCCAACGAACGCTGGCGTTCCGAGCAGTCGGATGTATCCATTTTTGTACGTGCGACCTCGAATACGCGCGCTGCGACTACGATTGACCCTAAAAAGGAATCCGTCTTTTCGCGTTCGCGGCAGGAACTCGCCAGATTACGTGGGCAGCGTACTGCCGAGGGTAAGCATCGCTGGACGCTGACGCAGTATCCAACGGAAGCCTATGCCCAGGAAGCCAGCATGACGCTGGATGAGTTCGAGGATTTTGTATTCT
Source organism: uncultured Anaerolineaceae bacterium (assembly GCA_964432445.1). Taxonomy (GTDB): domain Bacteria; phylum Chloroflexota; class Anaerolineae; order Aggregatilineales; family UBA2796; genus JBBRMW01. The sequence goes on along the minus strand of CAYSOC010000112.1, from coordinate 19,295 downwards.
CCGCCTGCTTTGCCGATCAGCCTGACCCGATCAAGTGTTGGCATGACTTGCGCGACGGTCAGCAGAAATATGTAGACTGGCTCAAGGGGCGCAAGGAAGTAGCAGTACGCGGACCGAATATTGATTTGAAACTGCGCATTGATGAACGCACCTTCATCAATTCCGAAGGCACACGCAATATGCCGAGCGGCGAAATCTTCACTGGCCCGGTGGAAGAATCCGTAAATGGCTGGGTGAAATTTACCTATCCCGGTATTCGTAACGGGCGCGTCGTGGAAGGCGTCGAACTCAAATTTGAGCAGGGCAAAGTCGTGAACGCCAAAGCCAGCAAAAACGAGGAATATCTCCTCGCGCAACTGGACACCGATGCAGGCGCGCGATTTCTGGGCGAATGGGCGATTGGGACAAATTACGGCATCAATCGCTTTACGGGCAACATCCTGTTTGACGAGAAAATCGGCGGGACAATTCATATGGCGCTCGGCAACAGCTACCCGGAAACAGGCGGCAAGAACAAGAGCGCGATTCACTGGGATTTGATTTGTGATATGCGAGACGATAGCGAAATCACCGTTGATGGTGATTTGTTGTACAAGAATGGCAAGTTCGTGATTTAAAGGTAGTAGAGTATGAAGGTTTTAACGCGCGCGCTGGTTTGCGCATTCCTGCTTGGTTTGATCCTGTCGTGGGGCGGCGCTCATATAGCGACGCTTGCGGCTGCACCGACGTTGCCCCCGACATGGACGCCCGCACCGACAGAAACGCCGTTCATTGAGCCGACCCTGCCTCCGCTTCCGACAGACCCGGCTGGTCCAACGGCAGTCCCGACCATCACGCCGCGTCCACCGCTGCGAGAGGATTTGTTCATCACCGCACCGATCTATTTCATCAGCAAGCGCTTCTCGGATACCAAATTCATCGCGCTTTCGCTTCCCAATGAAGGCGATTTCCGCAAGCTGGTCAAATTTGATGGCGAAAATATCATCGCTTTCGATGTTTGCAAGGATGGCAAACTCATCTATGCAAACGACAAAGGCGAAATTTACGCCGCTGGACACGCGAAACACTGGAAATCTGCGCTCAAAACCACGAAGCCGCTGACTGTCTCAACGATTGTCTGTTCGCCAGACAGCAAACAGATTGTATTCAGCCTGCGTGCAGACGAAGCTGATTTCGCTAAAATGGGTGGCACGCCGCCAACCGGAATTTATCTCTGGAACGCAGTGGGCGATCCGGTGCAGATTCTGGCAGATAAGACGGGCGACCCGGTACGCACCAACTACGACCTGCTGTCGTGGTCACCGGATGGCAAGCTGCTACTGGTGAACTTCAACGGCGGGCCGGGCAAGCCAACCGACGGTATGGGCGTCTGGAATCCGGCAACCAAAGAGTACAACGAACTGTTCCGCTACACCATCAGCGACAAACTGCGCTATAAAAACGCGCTCTGGTTGCGGGATAACAAGGCGCTCCTGCTCTTTAACACCGCGTCTACCACAGATAAAAACCTGATCAGCCCGATTTCACATCTTAGTCTGGAAGGAACGCGCTCTGTGATCGGGTTGTATAAACCCAATGCTGGCACACACGCGGGAATGCCGGAAGCGGTCAGCGCGGTGCATTTCATGCCCGATGGTCGCGTGCTGGTGCTGGGCGCAATTCGTAACGACGAGGGTGTGGCGTTGCGTAACCAGCCTCTGCAACTGTTCATCGGACGTTACGATGGTGGTCTGCGTATGGAACTGGAGAATCTCGGCCTTGCGTTCCGCCTGAAATGGCCGGGGGTACTCCTCGTCCCGCCTTCCGGTTTCCCGTCCTTTGTGCTGGATAATCAGTTCGGCGTTGAAGTCTTCAACAGTGGGCGTACTATCCCCTTCCTGCCGCAGGAAATGCGGATGGGTTCGCTCAATAACACCGACGCCTATGGCGACGAATTCTTCCCCGCCTATCGTTTTGGCCCTGCCGAACCTATCCTCCCCCAACGCTAAATTTGTTACAATCACGGTCTGAATCGTAAAGGTTCGGACCGTGTTTTCTCTTCACCATAAGGGGTCAAAACTTGAGCGTACAACATCCATTGATCGATCATATCGTCATTGCCGGGCGCGATCTGGATCGGCTGGTCGCAGACTTCACAGCGTTTGGATTAACGCCTGATCCCGGTGGCGTCCATGCAGATGGTCAGACGCATAACGCGCTGATTGGCTTTGAAGATGGCTCCTATCTTGAATTGATCGCGCCTGTACCGGGTCAGACTGCGGCGAGTCATGGTTGGGCGCAGTTCATGAACGACAATGCTGGTGTCTGTGCCTGGGCTATCCGCAGCGATGACATAAAGAGCGATGTTGAATCCTATCGCGCACGCGGTGTCATGGTCAACGAACCACGACAGGGCGGACGCAATCGCCCGGATGGGGTGCGGCTGGAATGGATTGTCGCCGGAATGGGCGATACTTCTGCGATTGGTTCAGCGCTACCGTTTTTGATTCAGGATTTGACACCGCGATCCAACCGCGTTCCGCTGACTACCAGCGCCAGTGATTTTGCGGGCGTGGCGCATGTTGGGCTACGGATGGGCGAGGCTGATCTCATGAAAAAAACATTTGGAATATGGGATGGCTATGATATTACCAATCAGCCGGGGCAAGGGCTTTTCGGCGTTGCACTGCGCGCGAGAAATCTGGATGAAGCCAAAACACATTTGAAAATGTCCGACATTGTGGTTTTTAATGGACATCGCATCGCGCAGGCGCTTATTCCAAATGTGAATCTCTATATCATTGAGTGATGGGGTAAAAATTGGGCAAAATTACACGGGTGACGGCTGTCGATCTCGGCGCAGAGAGCGGGCGCGTTCTGTTATTTACTTTTGATGGTCAACATTTCGAGCAAAAAGAATTAAGCCGTTTTCCGAATACGCCTCATACTGTTGATGGTCGGCTCTCGTGGAACTGGAAGCATCTGCAAACCGAAATCGGCAACGGCTTGGCACTGGCAGCAGAATTTCGCCCGGCAAGCGTTGCGGTGGATACGTGGGGTGTCGATCATGGTCTGTTGGACGAGGCTGGTAATCTGTTGCTGGAGCCGATTCACTATCGGGATGCAGGGCGCAATTCGCCAGAGAATGCTGCCAGCCTGACCGCCAAAGTTTCGCTGGATGAAATTTTCCGCGCGACGGGCATCCAGGATATGACTATCAACACATTGTATTTGTTCAACTGGTATGCGGAACAGATGCCCAATATATTGAAACGTGCAGCCACCTCCCTCTATACACCGGATTTGATCAATTACTGGCTGAGTGGTGTTCGGAAAAATGAATATACCATCGCTACCACCTCGCAAATGCTTAACCCAGCTACCGGGAAATATGCCACCGAAATTCTGGATAAGCTGAACATCCCGACACACATTTTCCCGGAGGTCGTGCCACCCGGCGCGAAACTTGGTTCGATCACGCTGGATCACCCGCTGCAAGGTGCAATGTTAATCGCTCCGGCGACGCATGATACCGGGAGCGCTGTCGCCGCTATCCCAACCGACAACGCCGATTTCGCCTATATTTCCAGCGGCACATGGTCGCTATTCGGGCTGGAATCGACCAAAGCGGTCATGAACGAACGTGCAATGGTAGCGAACGTCACCAATGAGGGTGGCGTCGCAGGTACGATTCGCTTGCTCAAAAACATCATGGGCTTGTGGTTGATTCAGGAATCGCGGCGGACATGGGCGGCGCAGGGACAGGAATTTACACACGCGCAATTGGCGGAAATGGCCGCCGCAGCGTCTCCCTTCCAATCGTTGATCGACCCGAATGCAACGGAATTTCTCCCGCCGGGCGATATGCCTGCGCGTATTCGTGACTATTGCAAGCGTACCGGGCAAGTCGCTCCTGAAAGTGTTGGGGCGATCAGTCGCTGTATCTTTGAATCGTTGGCGCTCAAGTATCGGCAGGTACTGGAAGAGTTGATCGACCTGACCGGGCAAACCGTCCGCGCGATTCATATTATTGGTGGCGGCTCAAACAACAAACTGTTGTGCCAGATGGCGGCAAATGCCACCGGGCGCGAAGTGCTTGCCGGCCCGACAGAGGCTACCGCGCTCGGCAACGCTCTTGTACAATTGATCGCGTTGGGCGAAATCGGAACGATTGCGGATGGTCGCGCATTGATTCGCGCCAGCATCACACCGGAGCGTTACATACCACAATCTGAAGGCTGGGATACCGCCTATCAGCGCTTTCTCGCACTTATTCACACAGGACGCGCATAAACCAATATGAAAGACGCGCAGGTCATCATCGAACGTATCCGCCGCGCCGCGCCGATTGTGCAGCGGCTGGAAGTCGCTGTCGAACTTCCTCATAAAACCGTTCAACCGGGACAATTTTTTCTGGCGCGTGTTACCGAATCCCTCGATCCATACCTGCGTGAACCTTGGACACCGATCCGCAAAAAGGGCGCAATCCTCACCTTTGAGCGTCCTGTCGGCATCAACTATCAACCAGGGCAGGTGATCAGCCTGCTTGGGCCGATTGGCAAGCCGATTCAACTGCGCGATGCGGTGCGTACCCTGCTGCTGATCGCGTTCGACTCCGCGCCGATCTCCCTGCTGATGCTGGCGGACGAAGCGCTTGAACGGCGCGTAAGTGTAACCCTCTTGCTGATTGGCGCTGCACGCGGCTATCCGCTGGATGCGTTGCCGCCGGAAATCGAGATTGTACGCAGCGACGAAAAAGGCCAACTCCCAACCGATTATCTGAAATGGGCGGATCAGGTCGTGGCCGTTGCGCCAGACGCCTCCCGTTATGCGCAATTGTTCGAGGTGACACAGCATACACGTACCGAGATCGCGCCCAATTTTCTTTCCGCGATCTATCAATTGCCGATGCCGTGCGGCGTCGGGGCGTGTAGTGCCTGCGCGGTACGCTGCAAAGGCGGGGAAAAGCTGGCTTGTGTTGATGGTCCTGCGTTCGATTTAGCCGAGGTGAGCCTGTGATCGAATTGACCGGGGGAAAACAACCTCTCACGTTGCATAATCCGGTGATTTGTGCATCGGGGACAGTGGGCTTTGGTGGAGACTATGCGCGTCTCTTCGATTTGAGCAAACTCGGCGCATTCGTGACCAACCCGGTGACGTTCGCGCCGCGTCGTGCCTCTACCGGGACGCGCGTCGTACCGCTGGACTCCGGCATATTGATACACACAGGCTTGCCGAATCCCGGCATGAATCGTCTGATCCGCGAATATGGCGCAACATGGAAGAATAGCCCTTGTCCGGTGATTGTGCATGTGGTTGGTACATCACCCGATGATGTTTCCAAGTGCGCGCACCTGATCGACGGGCGAGAAAACATCGCGGCGCTGGAACTTGGATTAGCCGAAGATGCGACACAGCGTGACATCAAACTGATGGTGAATGCGCTCCGCGAAAATTCCGAACTCCCGGTAATCGTTCGGTTGCCGATGCACAATGCCGCACCACTGGCACGCGCAGCCGAAGAAGCAGGGGCGGGCGCAGTTGTTGTCGCCGCACCACCACGCGGTACAGCGCGCGATCCACTTACCGGGAATATGATTGGCGGACGTGTTTATGGCCCCTGGCTCAAGCCGCTGGCGATTCGCGCTGTCGGGCAAACGGTACACACCGTCAAGATTCCAGTGATTGCGGCTGGTGGTATCCATAATCCAGACGATGCACGAGAATTCCTTTCCATCGGCGCGAAGGCAGTACAGGTGGACGCCATCACATGGATTCGCCCGGAGATGACCGAAATCATCGCGCGCAACCTCGGCGGGCTGGAACTGACGCGCGTTGCTGGCGCACTCGCCGATGAATGGAAACCGGGCTTGGGCGAAACCGCTGCCATGCGCGCACAACTGCTGGCATCGCCACCAATTCGGGAATCACAGGAATAGATAAATGAACACAGGTTGGCTCGGCATCCCCTGGATACTATGGACGGTAGCATGTTTCGGCATCGCCGGACTCTATATGGTGTTTGTACCCGGTAGAGCAAAAATCAGCACCGTAACAGGCTGGCGTTTTATCGTCTTGCGCTGGTTTCACAGCTTCGTGTGGGATGTATTGGCGATCTCATTTTTTATTCGGACAACGCCGCTGGAAGGGTTGGCTAACCCGATAGCATTGTTCGCGGGTGTCTTATATGCTGTATATATCGCTACCTTTTTTCAGACGATGAAAAAATAATCTGACACTTATAACCTTTTTCATACGACCTAATAACACGGATATATTGCATGTTTGGTAGCTTCCAGAGGAGGCAAAAATGCAGACCCGGCATCCGTTTATTCACAGGGTAAACCCTCAAAACACCCGACCAGAATCTGGCAAAATCAATTCATCTCTGGAAACAGAGAGTCAACCCTCTGGAAATTCGACCCAGAAAAACGTTCTGCACTCACAGCAAACCATCGGCAATCAGGCGGTGATGCGCACACTGGGAGTCATTCCGGCACATCAGGGCATTATTCAGCGTACCGTCAAAGCCCGCGTGATGGGAAAATCGGAAAAAGCTACCGAACACAGTGATCTTGACTCGCTTTGCGCCAAATTCGGCGTAGAAAAACAAAGCCTCGTCGCTCCAATGAAAGCCAAACTATTTGAAGGCGGGTTGTTCCCGCAGGTTTACAAAGATAACTATGACGCAAATAGCCTCCTTCAGGAAGAAATGAAAGAAATCGTCTTTGGTGCAGACGATTTGGTTGCGGCTGCCAACTCCCGATCTGAAATTGTCGCCGGACAAGGCGACGCTACGGCCATAGTCAACCAGCTTTATCCAATGATCGGTGCTGGCTTCACACAGGTACGTCTCAATGGTTATGGCAACTACTATGCGACCAAAACCCTGCGTGCGCAAGATGCCACTATCTATAAAGACATGCTGAGTATGGCGTCTGGGAAACTCGCAGAATATGAAGCGCAGATCGATCTCGAAAAGTATGATGCTGAATCGCGCGCCCAAAATGAACAAATGGCTAACCGTATCAAGGAATTGAAAGCAAAAGCGGAAGCGCTGAAAACTGAATTGGGAGATGTGCTGAGAGCCGGACGAGGGCAGCGTACAATCGATCCGGTTATCGCAAAAGTCCGAACATTAACCGCTGATATTGAGCAGTTTGAACACGCATGGGATTTGGATTTTGAGCTAGGGGAACAGGGCATTGACGATAAAGTGGATACTTTGGCTGGAAATCCTTTGCTTGGCGATCATTATGAAGATGATGGCGGTACAGATGACGGAATGAAGGTTAAGGATGCCTATGGTCCATTGCTGGCTTGCACTCTGTTTTCAATCCTGGCAGTCAAAGGGACATGGCTTGGGACGGATGATCCCAGAGTTCTGCACAGTATTTTACGCAAAACCGGCAAATTGAAAGACTACGATGATAACAAGGTTGCCGCGAAGGTGCGTTATCTGGCAGGGATGACCCCTACCGTTGTAGGCAATAAAACCCTGAAAACCTATCTTGCTGATCAGAAAAAAGCAGGCAAAAAGGATAGTTTCATTGCAGATACCGAGGGGATTGCACATACTTTTGCAGCCGTCTGGGACGAAAAAGGCAAGGATTTCGTGAAATCCGATGAGACAGGTAGCAAAGGAGATATACACGAATATGACGCCAATAAAGTTCTGGCTGTCTGGAAATAGGCAAGTTGGGTGAAGAAAAACGATTCACCCATCAAAACTCCGTAGATTGACACCCTGCCCACAGCCTGCAATAATGTGATTAGAACAAATTTCAGGCACGCATGGGAATCAATACACCTATTCAAATCGGAAATATCACCGTACAGACGCCGCTTACGCTTGCGCCAATGGCAGGCCAGACCAATCACGCCTTCCGCGCAGTTTGCCGCGAGATGGGCGATTGTGGCCTTGTCTGTACCGAACTTCTATCCAGCACGGCAATCCACTTCAAAAATCAAAAAACATTCCGCATGTTCGACTGGCAGGATTCGGAACATCCTTACGCGGTGCAGCTTTTCGGTGCTGACCCGGCGGTGATGGCAGAGGCGGCGCGCGTCGTTGCCGATCATGGCGCGGATATTGTCGACATAAACATGGGGTGCTGGGTTCCCAAAGTTGCCAAGTCTGGCGCGGGTGCAGCACTGCTCAAGGATGTTTGCACTGCAACCAAAGTAGTCGAAGCAGTGGTAAATGCGGTCAATATCCCGGTGACGGTCAAGGTACGCAGCGGTTGGAGTTCCGACAATCCGACAGCAGTTGAATTTGCCAAAGCCGCCGAAAGCGCAGGTGTGCGCGCGATTGCCGTACATGCGCGTTTTGCCACGCAGGGCTTCACTGGGATAGCAGACTGGTCATGGATACGCAAGGTCAAGGAAGCCGTGAACATCCCGGTGATCGGCAATGGTGACGTGGATTTGCCCGAAGATGCCGAGCGCATGTTCGCGGAAACAGGTTGCGATGGCGTCATGATCGGGCGTGCCGCACTCGGTAATCCCTGGGTATTCCATCAGATTGCGCACTACCTGCGTACAGGCGAAAAGCTGCCACGTCCAACCCCACGTCAAATGGCGGCGGTTGCCCTGCGTCATGCCCAGCTTACCTATGAAACCACAAAACACGATCCGCATCTCGCAACACTGGAATTGCGCGGACAAATCTGCAAATATCGTATCGGCGTGCGGAATGCCTCGGCACTGCGCGATAAACTGGTGCGTGTGCAAAATCTGGAAGAGATCGAAGCGCTCTTGCTCCCCATTATCGAAGAAGAGGAGCTCGTCCCCGTCCTGAATTAGTTTAGGAGTGTTGCCATGTCGATTCTGGTGAAAATCATTGGTGTTCTGACTCTGATTTTTTCGGGCGGGATCGGCGCGGCAACAGTTGCCGGGCAGGGGCTACCGCTGCCGGAATTTGCGGGATGGTTCGCACACCCGGACGGGACGCCCTGTGTTCGGTTTTGCCTGTTCGGGATCGTCGTCGGTGGCACGCACATCGAAGAAGCGCAGCAAAAACTGGAAACCCATCCACTGACCCAGGGAATGCGACTGAGTTATGGCATCTCTGGCGACGATTTCACCACTACCTATGGCGCGACGATTCTTCTTTCTACCAACGGCGCAACCATCGTTGTCAATTCCGTGCGTTCTGTCGTGAGCGGTGTGTCCATTTACGCGACACCGGATGTCGTGCGCGCCAGTACAGCCAAATCGCTGCCAATTTTACGGGCGCTCCGTTCTGCCAATCTTGGCGCGATGATCGCCTGGCTCAAATCGCCGCGCACCGTAAGTTCTTCCGATTTATTCGACACCGAGACCATTGTTTTTCCGCCGATTTCCGGGGCGCGCCTTACGCTGCTGACCAGAGCCGCGCCGGGTATGGATCGCCGTTTGGCGTTCAATCATGAACTGATGAGTTTTGCGATCACAGGTTCACTGGGGATACGTCTTCGTAATGCAACCGGAGGAACCAACGTATCCGGCAGGTGGCGCGGTTTCACCACACTGGATTATTACGGGGATAGACCGACGCCCATACCGGGGAATTGAGTCATCGGGAACGGGCGGTACGCCGTTCGATCCAGCGGACGCCCATCGAGAGCAGCAGCGTCATCGCAAGATACAGGAACGCCATCACGTTATACGTCTCGAAGAATTTGAAATTCCCGGCAGCATAAACGCGACCTAGCCCGGTGATGTCCTGTACGCCGAGTACCGACACCAGCGAGGAGTCCTTCAACATCGAAATGAAATCGTTGCCGAGTGCAGGCAATACATTACGCACCGCCTGACGCAACACTATATGAAACATTGCCTGCCAGTATGTCATCCCCAGCGAACGTGCCGCTTCCATCTGTCCACGATCTACCGATTCGATGCCAGCCCGATAGACTTCCGAGATAAATACCGAATAAGCGATCACCAGCGCAATGATCACACGCACGGTGTTATTTACATCACGCGCCCGAATGCCAGATAGCGCCTGTCCGATGCTGCTCAGGATCGGGAATGAATTTGTACTGAGCGAAACGCCAAGCCCATTGATCGCATCTACAATGCCGGGGACAAACACAAACGCCACATAGAGCAGCAGCACCAGCATCGGGATACCGCGAATATTTTCTACAAAAAAAGTGGCGGTTTGATAAATGATTGGATTTTTGGAGAGCCGTGCAAATGCCAGCAACAGCCCCACCAGCAGACTCAGCCCAAATGCAACAATGGTCACGGAAATGGTCAGAACAACGCCATTGATGATAGAAACAAATATCTCATAATAGCTTGCGTCGGTTGCGATCTGCCACGCGAACAGCACGCCCAGAAAGGCGGTCACGAGCGCCCACCAGGGCAAGCGCGTCAGACGGTCTGTAACGGGGAGAGCATGGGCATTTCCGGTTTTCTGTTCCACAGTGGTTTTAGTCCGTGCGTTCAAAAATAGTAGAGGCGAGTATGCCTCTACTATACCCTGATCAGAGGGTTATTTTGTGGTTGGCGGCTGATAGAGGAAGAACCACTTGTTTTCCAGATACTTGAGGTATCCGTCATATTTCATCGAAGCCAGTGCCTGATTAAACGGAACGACCAGATCGCTGCCCTTCGGGAAGATGAAACCAAGTGGATCGGTGGCGATTACTTCATCGAGCAGTTGCAGTTTGCCCGCGTTCGCGCCGATGAATCCCGCGCCGGAAACTGCATCGGTCACTACGGCGTCAACATCGCCCTTGACGAGCGCGGCTACCGCGATGGAGAAGCTATCATAGCCAACGACACGATCCTTCTCTGCATCCTTGCCAACAATATCCGCCGCGCTGAAGTAGGAAGTCGTACCCGGTTGCGCGCCGAACTTGAGTGCCTTATCTGCTACAAAGCTCTTTGAGTCCTTGAAACGCTTTTCGCCCGCGCGTACCAGCAATTTTTGCTCAACAACGACATAGGGATCAGAGAAATCGACCTGCTTCTTGCGTTCGTCGTTGATGGTGATGCCGATATGTCCGACATCGTATTGCTTCTTGCTGACTGCGGCGATCATGCCCTCGAAGGCCGCTTCCTGATGTTCAACGACGATATTCAGGCGATTGCTGATTTCGTCCAGCAATTCATATTCAAACCCGATAGCTTTGCTGCTTTTGGCATCCTTGAAGGCGAACGGCGTATAGTCGTTGGATGTTACTACAACAACTTTGCGGCCTTTCAGGTCTGGCAGGTTGGGCGGAATCTGGTTTGTGCCTTCCTGTGCCTGTGCGCTGTGTACCGCACCAGCAAGGGCAAACAATACAATGAGAATGCTCAGAAGACGATTGAGTTTACGCATAATTGGTTATTCCTCTTAAATCGATCTCAGCCATATCGCGCTGTTTCGGGAAACAAAAACCCCGGCTTGCTATAGCCGGGGCCGGATTTCACGCTTGCCAAATCAATCACGCAGCGTCAAATCACCGCTTCCAGGCTACCGCCGAAGCAACATTCACAACACATCATCAGATGGGTGTGAATTTTCGTGATCTGTTTCCGACGCATGACGAGCAAAATCACCTTCACAGGTAGCGATATAGCCAGGATGTTATAGGGAGTTGGAACACTTGTCAAGCAAATTGTGTGCTATCCCTTATAGGATAGAAGCGAACGGTTGCAATCAGCGATGTATTTTTCTTTCAACGCGCGGGCAGTTGCAATCTGAGCGCGAATGTCAGTGTCGAGTTCAGCCTGATGCCCATAATAATAGGCAAGTGCGGCGTGAACCTGCGCCAGAGAGATTCCGTAGCCAGAAGCAATTTCATCTACTGATTGGAGATGAAAAACCGAAGCGATAGCTATATCCGTCACACGCAATCCTGTCCCTGCGATACACGGACGCCCACCGCGTATTTTAGGGTTGGCGGCAATCAGATTAATGCTTAAAACAGTGTCCATCCCATGTTCTTTCGCACGATGACAACCATTATAGCGGATTCATCTTGCGTTTTATCACACAATCAGGACTTGTTTTCTACTCTAATCACAGTGTCCAAATGCGGCAGCAGTTTGTTTTCGAGTTTCGGACGCGGCATATAGCCAACCAAACGCTCTACAGGTTTTCCGTCGCGGAAAAGGATCAACGTTGGGAAGCCGTAGACATCGAACGGCTCTGTGAGTTCGGCATATTTATCGCCATCGACTGAGCCTACGCGCATCTGCGTTTGATACTTTGCTGCCAATTCCTCGATAATTGGCGCGAGCATCTTGCATGGTGGACACCAATCCGTCGTAAAATCGACCAGAACTGGCAGTTCCGATTGCAATACTTCCTTCTCGAAATTTTCGGTAGTGACTTCAAATATGTTGTTGCTACGCATGTTTCCTCCCATCAGGTAGGTTTGCCCGATTTCAGGCTGTCCAATAAACACACTGTAGCAGTTAAAGCCAACTTGAAGTCAAGAGGGAAATTTTTATGCTGAGTATTGGGGAGATTGCGCGGCAGGCTGGCATCCGCACCTCGACGATCCGTTATTACGAAAGTATCGGGCTGATTTCAACACCTGTGCGTGCCAGTGGTAAACGCCAGTATGATCCGGCGATACTACAACGGCTGGCTATCATCCGCACGGCGCAACAGGCTGGTTTTACGCTGGATGAAGTGCGTATCCTCTTTGATGATATTTTGGGACACAGCCGATCCACCATCACATGGAATCATTTGATCGAACAAAAACTGAGCGATTTGCAAATTCTGCTACGCAATGTCCAGCAGATGCAATCGCTCCTGGAAGATATGCGCCAATGTGAGAATGTTGAACTTGCCGAGTGCATCTATCAAACCGGGCAGCGTCACCAACGGGTTCAGGAACTATCGGGGTAGGTTGTGGAAGCCGGGCGCATCCTGCGTATAGGACACGCCCGATTGTTATTAGACTTGTTCGAGCGTCGGAAGCTGCTCTTGCAGGGTGTAGTATTTGTCCATCATAGGACGCTGCAACATCAGCGGCAGTGACATGATCGAGCCAACATATTGTTGTAGTTCGGTGCTTGCCAGCCAGCCGCGCGTATCATCCCAGGGAACATATTGCGCGATGAAAGCGCGTCCCTTTTCGTGGATGCCTTCCGTGTATCCGCTGGCGACATCCTCTTCGAGTTCCTTGCCGAGCGCTTCCAGCTTTGTCAGCAGGTCGAGCGCGGCGACTTTGGTCTTTTCGATGTCCAGATGCCACTTGTCACCGACGGGCGTCAGTGCGCCATGCCTGCGGAAATTCTCGAAAGCGATGGCCTCACCCAACATATCGAACTGTGTATTCAAGCCGTTTTGCAGTGGATCGCGGCTTGGGGTCTTGTAGGTATAGTCAAACAGACGTTGATGCAGGACGAACGCTGACACTCCCGGAAGCATATCCGTGAAGAGTCCGACGCCTGCCATATCCGTCGCCAGTTCGCCCATCGCGCCATACCAGTGTGGCGGCATATATTGGGCAAACACAGGTGGTTGTGGCAAACACTGCTGATAACCAAGCCAGTGTCCGGCATCGTGAATGATAGCGTAAAGCGTGCAGGTTGCACCGAAGGGGAATACCGTCAGCATCTCTTGCAGTTTCTTGTCGCTCTCCGCATCCAGCAGGAGACGCGACGCAGGACGGAAGATAGTCTCAAAACGAGCCTGCCAGCCGCTTACGATTTCCAGACCACAGACATATTCGAGACTGTCCTTGCGGATACCGGGGAGGTATTCGTGGAGAAACCATGCAACGGTGAATGGATGTGCCGCGTTGCTTTCTTCGTTGGCTGCCAGAATATGCGCCGGGAAGTGAATCGGAAACTCCGGCTCAACTCCATAAAACTCTGCGAATTTCTTTTGGACAGTTTGAAAGCCGCCAATCGACTGCCAATAGTCCTGCATCCATTGGATATTGGCATTATCAATTTCCAGAACCACCTGATTATAGACTTCCGGCCCGCCTGCAATCGCCATGTTTGCGTGCAGATAAAACGGCCCGTGCAACTCATCATCACGCAGCGCGAGATTGAGCCGCTTCAACAGCGGATTCCAGTCTCCACTTGCCCGCCCGTGATCACACGCTTCAAGAATGTCGCGCTTCACGGAACTATCAACAAATGTGTGCGATGCTTCCATCCCGTCGGGTTTCCTTTCTTTCAACCTAACAAGACGCAGATAACAATTTTGCCCACACAAGCACAAGTACGGGCAAAAACAAACCCCGCATATATGCGGGGAGCGTTAGAACGGAATTGTAGCGCAACTCAAACTTTGGGGCAAGTATGGATTTTTGTTGGGAATTATGGCTCTTGTCGGGTCATTTTTTTAGAAGCCTTTGCTACAAATGTGACGAAATCGTCAAACATCCGCCCTCATCCGTCATATTTAGGGCAGGCGTGTGTGATAGGCTGAGTGTGGGGAGTTTTGTAGCGAAAGAACAGAGCAATGTTTTCAATCAGCAACAAGTGTGAAGGTGGGATGTCAGGGTACAAGGTGTCCCATACAGCAGAAAAGGGGTTATCTACACACATCGGGCGTTGGATATTGCGGCATTTTCTGCCTGTCTTCAGCTTTCTGATCAGTCTCATTTTGGGAATAATCCCGCAACCTGTCTGCGCTACTACCACGATTGTGGGCGTAGATGCGGAAACATATAGTTTGATTAGATGGAATAGCTCCGGTTTTGCTGGAATCACATACCACGCAGTTTCAGAAGAATTGCCAACAGCGACACCCACCAACACCCCGGTTCCTGTCCATCCCGATAGAATTGGAGTGTACAAAGATGGTATCTGGCATCTGGGAAACGCCAACCTCAACGGCACTACTATTATGATCGCCCTTTTTGGTAATCCTTCCGATCTCCCTCTCGTTGGTGACTGGAATGGGGACAACGTGGATACCATTGGCGTCTATCGCCACAGTGAAGGCTTCTTTTTCCTGAGCGATTCCAATACCGCGCCAGCGGTCAATTACACTGTGCTATTCGGCGATCCGGGAGATACACCGTTTGCGGGACGCTGGACGGCAGATATGACTCATGATGGCATTGGTGTCTATCGCAACAGCAATGGTATTCTCTATCAGAAGAAAGAATTGACTACGGGTTACGATGATTTCTTTGCTGTTTTCGGCAATCCGGGAGATCAGGGTGTAGCGGGTGATTGGGATGGAGATGGTTTCGATAGCATTGGTATCTATCGCCCGTCAAATTATCTGTGGTATCTAACCAACAACAGCACGCCATCTGGTATCACCTTCAATGACATAATATTCGAGTACAACACCTACGGCGGCGCTCCTGTTGTTGGCGACTGGGATGGAAATGGAATTACCAGCGTTGGCTTCCTGAGCAAATCGACAAATGTGTTTTATCTTCGCAGAACAAATGATCCCCAAAGCATATACTTTGGAGTGCCATTTGTCTCATCCTATAATGCGCTACCCGTTGCGGGGAGATGGACTTCTGAATGGATGCAACCACCAGCAGCAAAGGTACAAGGAATCATCGTGCAACCGGGGCTGGCGCGACCTTTTAACGGCAACAACGTAGATTCTGGTGCTGCTGACTAAACAATAGGCAACCTATTGGCTTTGATTCGTGGATTCTCCTTACGAGTGCGAGGGGAATCCATCGCTATCCGCGTAAATTTATCCCAATTGCAAGGCCTTTTGTGCCGCTTCCTTCAGCGCCTTGATCATCTGCCGATAGGGGAACGGGCCAAAGCTGACACGCGCCACGCCCAGATCGGCAAGCTGTTTGGGGGTAAAACCAGTCGGCAGCATCATAATGTTCACCGGAAGCGTACAAACCTTACAGAGTTTTTCGATGCGCGCCGCATCCCATAGACCGGGCGCAAAGAACCCACTTGCGCCTGCATCTGTGTATGCAGCGGCACGGCGTATCGTTTCTTCCAGATGCTCGTCGGTGTGCGTGCTGTTGATGAGAAAAACATCGGTGCGGGCGTTGATGAAAAAAGGCACACCCTTCGCCTCGGCTGCCTGCCGGATCGCTTTGATGCGTGCTATCTGTTCCTCAATCGGATACAGTCCTTCGCCATCAATAACCTGATCCTCGAAGTTGATCCCGATTGCGCCTGCTTCAATCGCTCTGCTGATTGTTTCGTGCAGTTGTGCCGGGGTTCGTCCATAGCCGCCTTCCATATCCAGCGATACCGGACAATCCACGCTGGCGACGATCTCCCTCAGATTCGACAGAGCCACATCAAACGGTAGCTTTTCGCCGTCCTCATAGCCGTGTGCTGCCGCAACCGACCAGCTACCTGTCGCCAGCGCTTTTGCGCCAGCCTCCCGAACTACCTTCGCGCTCCCTGCATCCCAGATATTGAAGATAATCAACGGATCGCCCTTGACATGAAGGCTGGCAAACAAATTGGCACGCTCAATTTGCGTTGTCATCTGGTTTCCTTTTATGATTGAATTAAACAGAATACAGAAAATTAGACTTGCCGTCGTCCTGAAGTTTTCGCGCAAATGTTCTTGGTTATGCGGGTTGCAAATCTTCCACGACCATTTGCAGGCGGCGGACGCCGTTCCATTCGTTCACGTCCAGCCGATAGGCCGCATCGACGTAATCGCCAATCTCGTTATAGAGATGACCCATGCGGAAGGCGACGGCTTCCAATTCGCAATTGTGATCGGCCAGATTCAGTTTCAGGTGTGCATTTTCTTTGCCGATGGTGGGTTTATGAACGACCTTCAGGCGGCGCGAGGCC
>CAYSOC010000112.1:0-2602 GCA_964432445.1 uncultured Anaerolineaceae bacterium | reverse complement strand
GGGTTGTTGGCTCCGGTGGGTTCGAGGCGGCGCAATTCATAAAACAAATCCTCGGTGAGTTCGTGCAATCGTACCTCGGCATCAATTTTCAAAATGGGAGTAGGTGGTTCGCTGGCGAATCGTTCTGCCGCAATATCGATCAGGCGCTGCCGCAGGATGGGAATATTTTCATTGTGAACCGCGAACCCGGCGGCCTGTGCGTGGCCTCCATGCCGAATCAATAATTCTGCACATTGATCGAGCGCCTCGGTGATATTGAACCCCTCGATACTGCGACATGAGCCATGACTTTCCGTTTCGCCATAATGCAGGATCACCGAAGGACGATAAAATTGCTCAGTCAGGCGTCCCGCCACCAACCCCACAATTCCCTGAATGAACGCGCCGCTATAGGCAAAGATCAGCGGAACATCACGTGGATTGCCAACAAGTAGCGCCGCTGCTTCCTGCATTTCCTGCGTGAGTTGCTGACGTTTCTCATTCAGTTTATTTAGCTCCTCCGCAAGCGGAAGGGCTTCTTCTATCGTCTCCGCCATGAGCAGACGATAGGCAAGGCGTGCGCTTTCCAGCCTTCCCGCCGCGTTGATGCGCGGGCCAATCCGAAACCCGATGGAGCCGCTATCCATCGTTTCCTTTGGTGTCGATGAAACCTCAAGCAACGCTTGCACGCCGGGGCGCGGATTCGTCCGCATCAGGTGCAGACCACGATTGACCATCGCGCGGTTTTCGGCGCGATCCAATGGTGCAAGGTCGGCAACCGTCCCGATGGCGACCAGATCGAACAGGTCTTCGACAGGGAAAGGCGGTTGTTTGCGATCATTGGCGCTGGCACGGAAAAGGGCGTCTGCCAGACGGTGGGCGATCCCAACGCCCGCCAGCATGTCTTCACCGTAACGACATTCCACCTGCTTCGGATTGATCACGGCTAGCCCGTGTGGGACTTCCGGCCCGACAGAGTGGTGATCGGTGACGATCATATCCAGGCCACATTCGACCCCATCCTGCACCTCGCGGATCGAGCGAATCCCGCAATCCACCGTAATCACGACTGCCGCGCCTTGTTCCCGCAATTTGTGCAGCGCGGCGGTATTCAGACCATAGCCTTCGTCAACGCGATGTGGAATATAGGGGCGAACGTTCCCGCCAAGCGCCTTGATCGCCGTTGTGAGGAGCGATGTACTGGTCACGCCATCGGCATCGAAGTCGCCATAGACGACAATCTGCTCATTCTTGCGGATGGCCTGACGGATGCGAGGAACGGCTTTGGTCATGCCGTGCATGAGGAACGGATCGGCCAGCACCGTATCACCAGCCAGAAAGTGCATCGCCGCGCTGTGATCGGCTATCCCGCGATGAAACAGGATGGTTGCCAGCGCGCGGTGCATCCCGCGAAAACGATTTAACTGTGTGGGCGTAAGCGCGGGCGCAACCTGCCAGCGTCTGGCGGAAAAACTGGTCACAATAGCATGATTTTAAATAAGCCGAACGGGTCTACATCCAGCCGCGCTGCATAATGAACTGTGTCAGGAACGGGACATGCGGCCTGCGTCCGGCGATAGCTTCGGAAGCCAGATACAGGTTGCCCATAAACAGCAGCAAAAAGACGGGCAAGCCGATGATCGAGCAGGCCATGATAATCATGACAAACCAGATGACGCGCGCATGGGCGGCGTGGTAGCGAATGACCTGATCAGCCTTCCATTCCTTGCGGAGTGGGATGATCAACAGCGGGAATGCTGCTACATAGCAGAGCGCACTGATTAAATTGGCGGTTCCCTGATTGATGGTGCGCTGGATCATATCCGCCTTTTGGCGCGCGGCCTGCCCCGGATTGCGGAGTTGGTTCCCGGCGCGGTTCATTTCCGATTCAAGGTTACTAAGGTTACGGAAGGGGTCTTGCACGCTACACCTATCCCTACTTACATGCGGGGAATGATTCCCGCTCCACTGTTGCCCTATTGTAGCGCATTTTTGGTTTGCGCGTTATCAAAATAGACACTGTAAACCCTGCGATCAAGGAAAACTCATTTTTGAATTTGGTTGGCAACCAATCGCGTGACTTTTCAAAAATTCCCCATATACTATATTCATCCGTATTAGAAACAGCTTTTGACTGCTTGTAACAGCCAAAAGCAAGTATGCACCTTTAACGGAGGAGCAATGCCTACCTATTCTACGTCCTTACCTGTATCTTTCAATCCCGATGATAAGCGCCCGCTTCCCGAATTGATCGCGCTCGGCAACCCCGACCCCGCCGATGGCTGGCCTGAATTTCCACTTCAATCTCACGATGTCGAAGGTATCCGTTACTACGCCGTGCAGGATTGGATTCTTGGCGTAGCACAAACCGATAACGCGCGTACCTTTTGGGCTAAAATGAAAGCACGGCTCAAGAAGGCCAGAGTTCAGTTGTTCCCACCATGTCAACAACTGCCCTATCGTGCCGCAGACCGTAAGCGTTACACAGTCGATTTTGCTGCTGCCGAAACCCTCTACATCATCACGCAGCGGATGGATGCCAACACAGGCGTCCGGGATCGTGTCCTGCGCTATCTGGCATTTGCGGGCGTGGTCATCGATGAAGCGCGGCTCGATCCGACCA
>CAYSOC010000111.1:0-22502 GCA_964432445.1 uncultured Anaerolineaceae bacterium | reverse complement strand
TGGAATCTGCGTTTCGCTGAGGATTGTGCTAAGATTTAATCTAGCGTATTAGCGCTGGAAACAAACCGCAATCCTAAAGAAACCCACTTTATGTCACAATCTGAATCGGTATCATCACCCTCTTTTTCCGGGGTGTCACAATCGCGTTTAATTCCACCCTGGGCGTTTGTAATTATCGGTATTCTGTCCGCCGAGGCTGGCGCTGGTATCGCCAAGCAGCTTTTCGATGCGGCTGGTACGAGTGGCGTCGTCCTGATTCGTACTCTGGTCGCTGCAATCATCTTCAATATCTTTTGGCGTCCCGCGAAATTGCGTGGATACACGCGCCGGGAATATCTGTATGTTGTGATTTACGGCTGTATGATTGCCACGATGATGTTGGCATTCTATGTGTCGATCAGTCGGATTCCGCTTGGCGTATCGGTGGCGCTGAGTTTTTGCGGGCCATTGGGAATGGCGTTGCTGACCTCACGTAAAGCAAGCGATTTGATCTGGGTGTTGGTCGCCGCGATTGGTATTTTTCTCCTCTCACCGCTAACGAACAGCGCGCTTGATCCCGTTGGGGTTATTTTTGCGCTGCTGTCGGGTCTTGCGTGGACAGTCTACGCAGTTATCAGCGGACGGGTAGCGCAATCATTTTTGAATAATTCCGGTCTGGCAATCGGGATGACCATTGCCGCGTTTGTTTCTTTCCCCTTCGGTATTTCCGGGGTTTTGAATATCATCACGCAGCCGGGATTAATGTTGCTTGGCGTTTTTGTTGCGTTGCTTTCCTCGGTGGTAACCTTTGCCTCTCACTATCAGGCGCTCAAACAACTTTCTCCGCGCACTTACGGCATTCTTTCCAGTCTGGAGCCTGTCGCGGCCTTGATGGTCGGATTCCTCATGTTACATGAACCGCTCATCCCGCGCGAGGTTATCGGGATTATCCTCGTAACTGTTGCAACAGTCGCTACGACACGAGAGCAATCTCCCTCCAAATGAATCACAACAGGCTGGTGGACTTTGCCCTTCGTCACAGAGCTACTATCGAACCATAGGCTTTTGTGAAAAAGTCCACTAGAATAAATATGCCTCACAAACTGAGGCGTTGCCCGAAAAATTAAGAGGAAATTTTGTGGTGCAAGTTGTAGTAGTAACAAAAAATACGCCCGACACGGCGGCAAAAGTCGAAGTCGGCGCGAATGGTACTGTCGGCTGGGGCGATGCGCAACTCGTCATCAATCCTTGGGATGAATATTCCGTCACCGAAGCGGTTATCCTGAAAGAAGCGCATAAGGTCAAAACCAGCGTCATCACTGTTGGGCCAGAACTGCATAATGAATCCCTCAAGCAGGGGCTGGCTATCGGGATCGATGAAGCCGCGCGCGTTTGGGATGACAGTATGGAAGGCCAGGATAGTCTCGGTTATTCCAATGCCGTCGCGGGTGCAATTAAGAAACTCGGTGATGTTGGTCTGGTCATCTTCGGCAAGGAACTCGTAGATGCTGTGACCGATGCGCATGTGTTTATGGTCGCGCGCAAACTCGGATGGGCGGCTTATGGCAGCGTATCGAAGATCGCGGCGGTAGACTTCAACGCCGGGACGATCACACTGGAGCGTATGCTCGAAGAAGGCAAGCAGGTCGTCACCGGGAAACTCCCGTGTGTGATCAGCGTCCTCAAGGACATCAACGAACCTCGTTATCCCTCATTCATCAATATCCGCAAGGCGTCGAAGGCGGTTATCCCCGTGTGGAGTAGCGCCGATCTCGGTCTTGGCGATACAGCTAGCGGCACGGGCGCAAAAGCCAAAGTTGCCGAATATCGTAACCTGCCTGTGCGTACCGGGTCGGTACAGTTGATTGATGGCGCAAGCGAAGCCGAGAAAGCACAAAAACTGGTGGATCGTCTGATCGCGGAGAAACTGATATGAGCAGCGTATTTGTCTATATCGATCAGTCGCACGGCAATCCGCTGGCGGTATCGTGGGAAGCACTCGGTGCAGGGCGCAAGGTTGCCGATGCGCTTGGTGTGCCGTTGACCGCGCTCGTTTTCGGTCAAACTATCGGTGAAGTGGCGAAGCAGGCAATCAGCTATGGTGCAGATAAAGTCCTGAGCGCCGATGATGCGACGCTCAATGATTATCGCCTTGAAGCCTATGCTGCCGTCTTGAGCAAACTGATCAAGGATAACCAGCCAAAGGCGGTACTGGCGGGCGCGTCCTCACGTGGGCGCGAATTGCTGGCGACGGTTGCCGCCGACTTCGATGCAGCGTTTCTTGCAGATGTGACCGAACTCAGCGCCGAAAGTGGCACGTTGAAAGCAACTCACCCAGCCTACGCTGGTAAAGTGCTGTCAACGATTGTTGGTTCGGGCGCGATTCAGTTTGCCACGTTGCGTAACCGTTCGTTTGTCGCGCCGACACCAGACGCAGGCCGTACAGGTGAAATCACCGCTGTTCCAGCTGTTTTGAGCGAAGATCAGATCGCCACAAAAGTCCAGAGTTTCGAGGAAGCAAAAGGCGAAGTCAGCCTGACCGATGCCAAAATCGTCGTCAGTGGTGGGCGTGGTCTCGGTAACGCAGAGGGCTTCAAGATCATCCGTGAATTGGCGGACGCTGTTGGCGGCGCTGTCGGCGCAAGTCGCGCAACGGTTGACGCGGGCTGGATACCTTATGCCCATCAGGTGGGACAAACCGGAAAGACCGTCAGCCCGGATATATACATTGCGGCGGGCATCTCTGGCGCGATCCAGCATCAAGCGGGAATGCGCACCAGCAAGACGATCATCGCCATCAACAAAGACCCGGATGCTGCGATCTTCAAGATCGCTCATTTCGGAATCGTTGGCGACGTTTATAAAGTTCTGCCGGCACTGACGCAAGCATTCAAGGAAAAACTCAAGAAATAGGCTATGGCGATCAAGGCGATCATTTTTGATTTTGGCGGCGTCCTGATGCGTACTGAAGCGCAAACCGGACGCCGGGAATGGGAAGAACGGCTCGGCCTGCCAACGGGTGAACTGGAACGTATTGTGCATCAGAGCGATGTCTGGATACACTGCCAGCACGGAGAAGTTACACCCGAACAATATTGGCAGGAAGTAGCAACACGACTCGGCATAAGCGCCGAAGACTTGCCCAAACTGCGCACCGATTACTTCAGGGATGATCGCCTTGATCCGTCATTGATTGAATTGATTCGCAATCTGCGGAAAGTGGGCTATAAATTAGGGTTGCTTTCCAATGACTCGCTGCTGCTCGAAACCAGACTCCGCGACGAACTGATGATTTATGA
Source organism: uncultured Anaerolineaceae bacterium (assembly GCA_964432445.1). GTDB lineage: Bacteria > Chloroflexota > Anaerolineae > Aggregatilineales > UBA2796 > JBBRMW01. Next base: position 19,224 of record CAYSOC010000111.1, on the reverse strand, counting down.
TTTGTTTGATGTTGTGGTGATTTCGGCGCAAATTGGCATGATGAAGCCGAAACCGGGCGCATATCTGGCAATCGCGGAACGGTTGAATGTCGCACCTGAAGTATGTGTTTTTATTGACGATGTGATTTCCAATATTGATGGCGCGGCAGCAGTTGGCATGTCCGGGATACATTTCAAACCAACGCTTGATTTGAGCGCTGCCCTGCGCACGATGGGAGTAACGATTCCTTGATTATTCGGCCTTTTCAACCCCTGATCCCAAGCGAACTGGAAGCCATCTACAAGATCATCAAGGCGGCAACACGCGCAGACTGGACACACCGCGTCACGCATGAGTTGCTTCGCAGCGTCCTCGACCCGGTGCATACGACCAGCGTTGCGTGGCTCGATCATCGCCCTGCCGGGTTTGCATGGTGGGAAATTCAGGACGGTACTCTGATTTTTGAAGGATGGGTAGACCCGGAACTGCGCCGACACGGGGCAGGGACTGCACTCCTGATACAGATTGAGCGTGTGGCGCGCGAAAACAAAATCGCCGCCCTGCGTGGTACGAGCTATAGCGATAATCCCGGAGCGCACGCTCTATTTGCGTTGCGCGGCTTTCAGGAAATCCGGCGCTATGACCAGATGTGGGTAGACCTCCCCGGCTCAACGTTCGATGAAAATTTGCCGCTGCCGCCTGAAATTACGATACATCGTTACTCCGAAAAGTTGCTGCCTGCGCTGATGGACGCCGAACATGACGCTTTCCGCAATCACTGGGGTGCGCGTCCCGGCGGCATGACCGCCGACCAGATGCGGCGACGGATCGCGGATATTCTGGATTTCGATCCGGGGCGCTTCTGGCTGGCCTGTGAAGGATCAAAAGTGGCTGCGTTTGTATTGTCTCAGCCTAGCCCCTTGAACGGCAGTCCTGACGATTCGTGGATATGGCATGTCGGAACAAGGCCGGATTATCAGCGGATGGGCTTGGCGCGTATCCTGATGCACCGTGCGCTGGCACGTCTGCAACGCGATGGATTCCTGCGGACTGGTCTGCATGTCGATTCGGAAAATCCGCCTGCGGTTGCGCTTTATGAATCTGTCGGGATGCGAACCCTGCGCCAGCGGATTTATTACGCCAAGACATTATAGCAGGAATAAAATTTATGCTGATTCAGGGAATTGGATTAAACACAAGCGATCTGGATGCCCAACTCAAATTTTATGAGGATGTGTTGGGTTTTCAAGTTATCGCAAGACGTAAAAACTACGATGAATCTTTCACTGTCCAGACAGGGGCAACAAAATTAACTTTTATCAAAAGCTATCGAGAAGAAATGTATCGGGAATTATTCCCCGAATTAGGTAAACCAAGCGAAATTCATCATTTCGCGTTCAATATTCCCGAAAATCAGATCGAGCAGGCAGCGCAATGGTTACAAGGGCGTGGAATTTCTCTGCTTATTGCGGATGGAAGAACGATTTTTAATTTCGAGAGTTGGAATGCCCATTCAATATATTTCAAAGACCCACAAGGAAATATCCTCGAATTTATTGCACGACATACCCTCTCAAATGTTAACAACAAACCTTTTAGTACGGATTCAATTCTTTCCATCAGTGAAATTGGCATTACAGTAGAAGATGTTCCCGCTTCTATAAAGCAAATTAGTTCTACGTTGGGACTACCTGTTTATAAAGATGCTAGCGATACCTTTGCTGCGATGGGAGATGAAAATGGCCTATTTATTCTGGTGAAACGGGACCGAATCTGGTATCCCCAGACCGGTATCCCGGCAGGCATTAACTTCCATAATATTTCAATTTATCAGAAATTAAACAATCAGGCAGAAATCAAAAAATCTCTGCTAACGAGCAGTAATATATGCAAAGAATTTAAATTCACTTTTGTTGAATCATGGAACGCCGCTGAACATTTTTATCGAAAATTTGAAGAGGGTGGGTGGGTATACCTCAAGCAATATCTCATTCCATTTATTAAACGGCTACGCAGGGCAGGGTATGATAAACATATACGCGCTGGAACATCGATGACAAATTTCATTCTTTCCCGTTCTATAAAACATGGATTGCGAAATGGACAGGCCGCAATAGTTTTTGAACAACGTAACAATGGAACATTAGCCGTATCGTTTTATCAGAGTACAGGTGTCCCGATTTCAGGGACACCGTTTTCATTGGGTATTTCTCGTAATCTCATTCTGGAGAAGCCGGAACTCACCGATGAACTGGAAGGGTTGTTGCTTCGTTTGCTGATGCAACCGATAGATTAGACACTGACGCATTTGCACCATCCCCGATTTTCCACAATCCGAACACGATGCGGCGCGCTCCCGATTGTAAAAATACACCATTGTGAATGCTGTAACTTTTTGCAGAGATGGTTGTTATCTATACACAGTGTTGACACTAAATCTCATAGGAGTGTATAGATTGCGTATTTTAATTCTGGGTGGAGATGGATACCTGGGATGGCCTCAGGCATTGTACCTTTCCAAAAAAGGCCACGAAGTTGCGATGTTTGATAACCTTGCGCGGCGTCATTTTGACCTCAAGCATGGTTTCGACAGCCTGATTCCGATCCAGACACCCCAGGCTCGTGTCGAGCGCTGGGAAGAACTCACAGGCAAGAAGATCACCCACTATCATGGCGATACCACCGACTGGACGGCTCTTTCACGTGCCTTTCAGGAATTCCAGCCAGAGGCGCTTGTTCACTTTGCCGAACAACGTGCCGCACCCTACTCCATGATTGACCGCGAACACGCTGTATTCACGCAATACACCAACGTGATCGGTACACTCAACGTATTGTATGCAATCAAGGATTATGCGCCAGCCTGCCACCTCGTCAAACTCGGTACGATGGGCGAATATGGTACGCCAAACATCGACATCGAAGAAGGCTTCATCGAAATCACCCATAAGGGACGCAAGGATGTTTTGCCTTTCCCGAAGCAACCGGGTTCGTTCTATCACCTGAGCAAGGTACACGATTCGCATAACATCCAGTTCTGCTGTCGTATCTGGGGCATTCGTTCCACCGACCTGAACCAGGGTGTTGTTTATGGCGCTGATACCTATGAGACTGTTATCGATCCGGCTCTGACTACCCGTTTCGACTATGATCAGATTTACGGTACTGCGCTCAACCGCTTCTGCGTGCAGGCTGCGGTTGGACACCCATTGACCGTTTACGGTACGGGTGGTCAGACGCGCGGTTACATCAACGTCAAGGATACCGTGCGCTGCATCGAACTGGCGATTGAATCCCAGCCCGCTGCTGGCGAATTCCGCGTCTTCAACCAGATTACCGAATGGTTCTCGGTAAACGATCTGGCGGAACGTGTGCGCCGCGTCGGTACGAAGATGGGACTTGCGGTACAGGTGAACACTGTCCCGAATCCCCGCGTTGAGAAGGAAGAACACTACTACAACGTCGTCCACAGCAAGCTGCTCGACCTCGGTTTGCAGCCACACCTGCTCGATGACGCCGAAGTAGAGTCGATGATTAACGTTGCGCTCAAGTATCGTGATCGCATCGACACCCGCCAGATTATCCCGACAGTTAACTGGCGCACGACAGAAAACATCGTCAACAATCAGGCTGAAAAAGAACGCGCCGTTGGCGACTAGTTCATAGCGCCGATGATGCTGAGACACCGGGCGAAACCCGGTGTTTTCATTTCTGCCACTCGTCCAACCTATGAATTTTGAATATCAGAGCCAGCGTAATCAGGTCGTCAGGTTGGCAACCAGCAAATCCAGCGCAAGGATCGGCGTCACTTGCCCTGTCTTCACCTTCCAATCGGTATCCAGCAGCATCCGATGGATGGCTTCCAATTCCTGATATGTATATTTGGTGGTCTGTTCACGCAGCTTTCCGATCTGCCAGTCCTTCAAGCCGGTCAGTTCTGCCATATTGCCGTTCACGCCTTCAGCCTCGAATGCCTTGACCATCATCAACTGGCGATATTGGCTATAGACCATACCGAGAATCATGGGGGGTTCGCTGCCTTCTTCCAGCAATTTATGCAGGAGCGCCATTGCAGCCTTCCCGCGACGGTTGCCGATCAGCCCCGCCAAATCCCATATTTTCGATTCGACGGTATTGGTCGAAAGCAACTGTACATCGGGAACTTTAATCATCCGTTCGCCGCGTGTATAGGCAACCAACTTGGCGATTTCGTTATCGGCAGTGAACAAATCTGTACCGATCCATGAAGCGAGCAGTTGCGCGGCAGCGGGTTCAATTTCCGCTTCATAGGCAGCGGTACGGCGCGTCACCCAACTGGCGACGTTCGGCGGCAGATTAAAATTTTTCTCGAAACCGTGATTATCCGTTTCCAGCAGCTTTATCGCGGGATGGGCGGCAGGCAGATCATCCTGCTCCACAAACACCAGGCGCGCGTATTCGGGCAAGGTTGGCAATGCTTGCACCAGCTTATCGAGTTCGGCGCGACCTGCCTTGTTATTCCCTTTGGTGAGCGTTGTCAGCAGGTCATAGACAATATCCAGCCGCCGATCACTCAAAAATGGAAATGTAGAAACGTCCGCAATGATTTCGGCAACGTTGCAATCCGGGGCGCGGAACTCGCGCGTGTTGAGTTCCGCATCTGCCCCTTTGCCCATTTTGGCCTTCATCTGCCGGACGTGTTCGCCACGCTCCAGCGCATTTTTACCGTGAAAAATATAGTAGGTTGGGGTAGTTTTGCCGGACATAATCAGGGTTGCAATAATATCTTGAGGCGTCCCGGCTGCGCAGCATCATCGAACGCTGCAAGGGCGTCATCCAATGAATAGCAGCCATCGATCAACCCTTCCAGATCGATCAACCGCGATTCCATCAACCGCAGCGCAGCATCGAACGGCCCACAACGACTCCCAACCACATGAATTTCATTGACAACGACGCGGCTCATATCGAACTGTGGCATCCCGGCATAGGTGCTTTTCAGGGCGATTGTCCCGCCCGGTCTGACGAGGTTGAGCGCTTCCGCGAAGCCATCGGCGCTACCTGTCACTTCTACCACCATATCGGCTTGAAATTTTGGTAATGCGTCTGTTGATCCAACAATTGGGATTCCCCATTTTTCCAGCAAATTCACCGGGCGCTGACGGCGCGCAACGACGGTTAAATCACATCCTGTCAGCTTCAACACCTGCGCAATAAGCAAACCCAGCTTGCCCGCGCCGATCAAAACCACCTTGTCGCTTGGGCTAACAGGCGTAACCCGCGTCAGTTGCAGCGCAGCGGCAAGGGGTTCGGCGAAAACTGCCCACATATCGGGGACGTTGACAGGGACGCGGTGCAGGTTCGCCGCAGGCAGCTTGAGATGATCGGCAAACGCTCCGGCATAATTCATAATGCCGAGAACCGAGCGATCCCGGCAATGATTGGGTAACCCCGCCAGACAGTAATCACAATTTCCACAAGCAACGTTGATTTCACCGACGACACGATCCCCGGCACGAAACCCGGAAACAGATTCAACGACTTCCGCCACGAACTCATGTCCCAGCGTACCCTGAAAATTCATGTAGCCGCGCATGAGTTCCAGATCGGTGTTGCAAATCCCGGCTAATCTGGTTTTGAGGAGAACTTCGCCCGGTTCTGGTGTCGGCAGCGGGACATTGGTGGATAGCTGTAAAGTGTTTTCAAATTGAACGGCGCGCATCATCAAATTAGTGTGTCTATTTCTGCGGCCAGTTTAAAATCGCGTTCGGTGAGGCCGCCTTCATCGTGCGTTATCAACATAATTTTGACGCTAGGCCAGGTGAGCAAGACATCCGGGTGATGCCCTTCACGCTCGGCAATCACAGCGATCTGGGTAATGAACGCCAGACCATCCAGAAAATTCTTCCGTTTATAGGTCTTGGTGAGTTCGCCTTTATCTGTCAGCGACCAGCCCGAAAGAATATCAAGTTGCTCTGCGATTTGTTCCGGGGAAACCCTCATCGCTTGCCCCCTTTATTCTTTGATTTGGGTGGCACACTATCATCGACAAACTGGCTCATCAATGCAACGAGTTCATCCCATTCTTCCTGAAAGAAGTGAACAGTCACATTTTCCATGTCGATGTGATACTGGATTTCGCCATCGGGTTCGCGCGCCCGCCAGACGGTATAACGCTCGGTTTCAGCGAGCGTCTCTACCGCGATATTGACATTTTCATTGTCATCCACTGACCGACTCCTGTCATTCTACCCACTGATTTTAGCAGTTTCGGTAGTCGGTTGCGAATGTGGCTCAAGCGCGGTTGCGAAATCCGAAGCACGGGCGAAGCGTTCTTCGGGCTTCTTGGCGAGAGCAATCAGCAGCGCAGCAGAGGCACTGGCGGGCAAATCGGGCTGAATGGTGCGTGGATCGGGAACGGGGCGCTGCAAATGTCCCATCAGGACAACGCCGGGATTATCCCCTGAAAACGGCAATTGACCTGTAAGCATCTCGAAGACCACAACGCCAAGTGAGTAAATATCGGCGCGCAAGTCTACATCCTTCGCACCCATAATTTGCTCTGGAGCCATATAGTGAATTGTCCCGACGATACCACCCGCTTTGGTTAATCCGCCTTCTGTATTGGATTTGGCAATTCCGAAATCCATCAAAATCGCTTCACCGGTGTGCCGGATCATGATGTTGGAAGGTTTCACATCACGGTGAATGATGCCTTGTTCGTGAGCATGATCGAGCGCGGCGGCAATCTGGCGAATGATTTGCATCGCTTTATCGAATGGCAACGCCCCATCGCGCTTGATAATCGCGGAGAGGCTTTCCCCGTCGATATATTCCATTACCATGTAGTAGTCCTGATCGGACTGCCCAAAATCATAAAGCTGCACAATGTTGGGATGGCGCAGGGTGGCGACGGTGCGCGCCTCCCGCTCGAAGCGTTCGCGCAATCCTGATTCATCGTTGCTATCGCCGGGCAGAAGTTTGACTGCAACAGGCCGTTCCAGCGCGTCGTGTTTCCCCCGCCATACTTCGCCCATACCGCCTTTGCCAATCAGGGAGCTAACCGCATACGATCCGAACTTGCGCGGCGCGTTTGTATCAGGAGCAGGCTGCGTGTTTAGCGATTCACGTTTTTTCAACTGCCGAAAATCAATGGCAATCCCGTACAGTTTCCGATCCACAATTTGCTGCAAACGAACGCGAAGGGGATTAAACAATGCCCCAATGCCCAATGTTGCCACTGCAATTGCCAATCCCGCCTGCTCTTGCCGAAAGATTTGCTGAAACACCGCTTGCAGGATGACCACCGCCACCAGAAAGATACTCGCCAGAATGACGGTCACACCACCATAGACCAAGCCGCGATTGACCGCCAGATCGATTTCCCACAACCGATAGCGGAATACCGAAATCCCGATTGTTACCGGAACGGCAGAGAGAGCGAACGCGAGGTAGGTTTGCAGGACAATCCGATATACAGTGAACGGTGGACCAGACTGTTCAAATGCCGGGGATACATAGTGAACCAATGAAACGGCAACGAAGCCAACCAGCGCGAGTATCAACCCTGCGACAATCCACTTTAACTGTTGCGATTGTACAGGCGTGCCGTGCCTCAGACGGTAAATCTGCGCAAACCCTCCAATTGCATAGGAGGTGAACAAAACAACGAAATTGGCGCTATCGCTGGTCTGGACACCAATCACAGCTTTCAGGATGCCCGTTGTATATACCAGCGCGAAAACACTATAGAACAGTGCGACCCAGCGCGTCCAGCGTGGAATGAAACGACCATTGGGAGCAGTATATGCGAACAGGATAATTCCAATACCGCCGAGCATCGACAGGAAGCGATATGGCACTTCATAGGCGCTCTGGGTCGCAACCAGTTCTTTTACGATGTCGTTTGTGCCTAACGGCCCCCACGTAATCAGCATAAAAGAAGCAAGGTAGGCCATGCGCTCGCGCGGGCGACGGAAAAACAAAATCGCGCCAACGACTAGGCAGGTCGCAATTGTCAGGAGATCAAGAACCAAATCATAGAGAGCAATGACAGGACGACTGATCCCAAGCGGCACGATCCCGGCATCGGTATATTCCAGATAACGGGCATCGTTGCCGCTCAGGGCATTATATTGAGCGGGGGTTCCAATCACCACCAGAGCAATAACGATGACAAAAACGACCAGCCAAAGCGCACGCGCCACCCCATAAACGCGCCGACCCAGACGCGGTGTTCCCCCTATCGTTTGAGTTGGAGGCCGGGTTGATGCTGCTACTGTTGCCTGAAGATTGTTGTCCGGCGTTGTATCCGTAGAGGCGGCGTCGTTTTTGATCCCCATGATGCTACCCTTGCGTTGTCGTCACTCCATATGGTTGATTATATGCGCATTTTGTTACAAATAGCTGCTGTTCAATATTCCAGGCGCACTGCCCGCCGTACACTGTTACGGATACGCAAGGTGAGTTCTTCCAGATCAAACGGCTTGGCAATGAAATCGTCCGCACCGAGTTCCAGCCCGGCCAGCCGATCATCCCGTCCGCCGCGTCGGGTCAGGAAGATAACCGGAATGTGACTGGTGTGCGGGTTTTGCCGGATGCGTTTTGTGATCTCGAAACCGTCTAAATCCGGCAATGTAATATCCATCAGGATAATGTGTGGCAAAACCGATGTGGTGCGCTCTAGCGCTGTTTTGCCGTCCCCTGCGTGGAAAAGCAAAAATCCTTTCCCTGCGAAGTAGAGCGCCAGCATTTCCGCTATTTCATATTCATCTTCCACCAGCAGGACGCGGTAATCTGAACCTTGCATCGAACTCTTTCCAATTTCTGTGCCTATCAACCAGCACGATGAAGACTGTAAAATAGCGCGATTATAGCAAGCAGCGGCTCAATGGGGGCAGGGAAGTTACTCCTACAGAAAAAGAGATTTCTGCCAGAGGAAAAGAAGAGAGCCAATAGATTGCCAGAAGGTTATAATTTCAAGGAACGCTATTGAACAAACGGGCTAATTTAGTGTATCTTTAAGCATCACGGAAGAAAGCACAATGGGGTAAAACGTATACCGCGTGGCAAGGGTTTGCAATATTATCCACGTATCGAAAATGCAGATGACGAATTTAAGGATTTTCTGGATGTGAGCAAACTTGTAACACATAAGGAGAAAATCTCGCTTGATGATTTGAAAGAACTTATCCGCGAAGCGATCCAATATGCAAATGAAAAATCCAGCAGAGAAATCATTTCAATTCCTGAAAATGCAACCGAAGATCAAATCGCACAGCTTTACAAACGAGAGGGAAACGAACTTTTCAGATATTTCAAAAAATATTCCAATGATCCAGCCTCAACTGCCGAACGAGTCTATCATCAGCATTATCAGCAGGTTGGACAGGGGCTTTTCTATGGGCGTTCGCGCCAGAAAGAACGGATGAATTCCGGCTGGCGTTATCAGAAACTGGCGATGACCTGCGCCCAGCGAACGGGTCGATTTGACATTGTTTCCGATCTGGGTACGGGAAAATCTGATTTTATCACTGTAATTGCACGCAACGATGCTGAAACCCGTGTGAACCTCTATATCTCGGTAAAGAATCGACGAAATACACTTGGCGGGCAGGACTGGCCCAACGCTATTGACGCACTGGAAGATATGGCAAAGCGGGATAATAAAAATCGACAAGGCCCATACTGCTGTGTCTTCGGAATAACGCTTGATAAAGGGCTGCGCTTTATCCGTAAATCTGACGCAGGCGAACCATTTTCGCAAAACACAGAGGTCTGGCTGGCAGATTTTTTCTGGCCTTTCTTTGCCAACTATGCCTATGAAGAGATCATGTTGGCGGTGCTGGATGTACTGATTGAAGCAAGGAAAGACATCTCTGTTGATCCAGAATCATCGCTCATTCTGGATGCGCCTCCAGAGGTAATCGAGGCATTTGGTGAAAAGTGCCGGGAAGCTGGCTTGCTCAATGAGTCGGGATATTTTGATGATCCGCGCAGGTTGGTACAGTTTCTATGTGGGGTGAACCATGACTGATGTAGCTTCTTTGCGTGCCACACTCTCGAAAAACGATCTGACCTGCCAGGTAATACATGGGGATAGCCGGACAGAGCTTAAGTCATTTGAAGGGGTGGCCGATCTTATCGTTACCTCTCCTCCCTACGCAGATGCACGCAGCAAACATTACGATAGTATTCATCCTGATAAGTTTGCTGAATGGTTCATGACATTTCACGAACCTTTTTTTAATGCGCTCAAACCCGATGGCAGTCTGGTAATCAATATCAAGGATAAGGTTGTTGACGGTTCCCGTCATCGGTATGTCTGGCATACTATTGAGGCGCTTTGTGATCGTGGCTGGTATTCAATAGAAGATTATATATGGCATAAAACAAACCCAATGCCTGGATATTGGCCGACCCGTCTTCGGGATGGCTGGGAATATTGTTTTCATCTTTCCAGGAGCAAAAAACCCTATTTCAATGGCGATGCGGTGCGCAAACCAATCGGGGATTGGGTCGAAACGCGAATGAAAAAACTGGGGACAAACGATCTGAGCCGCCATAATTCGGCAAATGCCAGCGGGTTCGGGCGCGATGTTTCCAAATGGGCCGAAAAAGAAACAGTCTTGCCATCGAATGTGTTGAGTCTGGCGCTGGTTGGCAAAAACAAGGGTCATCCCGCCGTATTCCCGGTGGAATTGCCAGCGTTTTTCATCAAACTGCTATCGCGTCAGGGTTCGATAGTGATAGATCCTTTTGGGGGGAGCGGCACAACAGGAATTGCAGCATTACAAAACCAGCGAAATTGCATTTTAATTGATAACAATCTGAACTATTGCATGGAAGCAATAAAAAGATTGAAAAATGAATGTTCGGCGCAACCACACGCAACCCAAACAAGTTGGCTCAATCTTCTTGAAACTACGCTGGATAATGAACCTTCTGAGTCAAACCCGGTTTCGGGCGAAGATTAATCCCATGCCGATGGTTAGCGACTCTGAGAGAGCCTTTTGAGACATTTTGAAAGTGATTTGGAGCGTCAACCTGACCTCGTGCCGTTATAATGTGGGGCGACGATTCACTTACAACAAAAACACAGAAGGAAAATTTCGTGACGAATGTTTCGATTATCGGCGTGGGGCAAACCCCCGTCGGTGAACACTGGGATATTTCGCTCCGCACGCTAGGCGTTCGCGCGATGCGTGCTGCGCTGGATGATGCAGGGCTGGAAAGTGTCGATGCAATTATTGTCGGGAATGCACTCGGCGGCTCAATCTCCAGACAGCATCAGCTTGGCGCAATGCTGGCAGACTTCGGTGGGCTGCGTGGTACAGAGGCGTTCCGCGTCGAAGCCGCAGATGCCAGCGGTGGGATTGCGCTCCGGCAGGGCGTGACGATGATTGCCAGCGGCGCAGTGCAAACTGTGATGGTGCTGGGCGTAGAGAAAGTCACCGATCTGGTTGGTTCGGATCGCGGCGCAACCATGCAGACCTTCACCGATTCGGAATATGAAGCTGCACAGGGCGCAACTCCGGTAGCGCTGGCTGCCTTGCTCATGCGCCGCTATATGCAGGAGTATAATGTGCCGCTGGCAAATTTTGCGGGATTCAGCGTCAACGCCCACGCAAACGGCAGCAAGAACGCCAATGCGATGTACCGCAATCTGATCAAGGCAGACCGGTTCGCGTCTGCGCCTGTCGTCGCCGAACCAGTGAACCTGTTCGATCTCGCGCCGGAAGGGGATGGTGCGGCGGCAGTCATCTTGGCTGCTACAAACCGCCCAGGTCGGAACACTCCAATTCGTATCCTCGGTAGTGGTGTTGGTACAGATGCCGTTGCGCTCCATGATCGCATTGATCAGCTTTTTCTGACTGCCGCAAACCTTTCGGCTGGACGCGCGTTTGAGCAGGCTGGTGTTGTTCCAGCCGATGTCAACATTATGGAACTACACGACGCTACGACAATCCTCACTACACTGGCGCTGGAAGCCAGCGGATTTGCGGAGCGTGGACAGGGCTGGAAGCTGGCTGCCGATGGTGTATTGAACCTGAATGGACGCCTGCCAATCAGCACCTTTGGCGGCTTGAAGGCGCGCGGCAACCCATTCGGCGCGACAGGTGTGTATCAAGCGGTGGAAATGGCGCTGCAACTACGCGGCGAAGCGGGCGCAAATCAAGTACCGGATGCGCGTCTTGGCTTGATCCAGAGTGTCGGTGGGCTGGGCGCAACCGTCGTCACGCACATCCTGGCACGATAGACCAATACACCGGAATGCCGAAAACTATGCCGCGATAGTTTCATCAGAGAGCGCCGCTATCATTGCCCCTGCCGATTTCCAGCGATCTTTGGCGTCTTTCGCCATTGCCCGCTGGATTGCATCGGAGAAACTACACGGGAGGTCGGGGACGATCTCCCGTGCATCCGGCACAGGTTGCGAAAGGTGCGCAAACAGTACCTGTCCCGGATTCCCCGAAAACGGCGTCTGCCCGGTCACCATTTCATAGAGTACAACGCCAAGCGCGTAAATATCGGTTTTTGGTGAAACCACCTGTGCCGTCTCGATCTGTTCCGGAGCCATGTATGCGATAGAGCCAATCGCGCCCGTCCCGGTGATTGTCGTGTCGCTCGGATTATGCGCCAACCCGAAATCGATCAGAAGCGGTGCGACTGTTTCGCCATCGCGCGCCAGCCGTAGCAAAACATTGGTGGGCTTGACATCACAGTGAACGATGCCTCTGGCGTGGGCATAATCCAGACCCTCCGCCAATCCACGTAGAATCAACAGAGCATCGTTCGGCGTGAGTCGTCCACGCTGCGTCAACAGAGTTCGCAGGTTGATCCCGTCAATATACTCAAGCGCAATATATGGCGGTGGGATAAGGCGGCTGTTTACAAAATGGATAATATTGTCATGATTCAACTGCGCGAGAATGCTGGATTCACGCCTGAACCGCATTATATCTTCCGTAGGGGCATTATCGAGAATCGTCTTGATAGCATAGGAACGATTATTCTTGATTGCCAGATAAACCTCGCCCATGCCGCCAGTGCCGATGATACTCTCAACTTCATAACCATCAACATTGCGTCCTGTCCATGTCCCGAACCGCGCCTTTGACTTGTCGTGTTCGGCGGCGATAAGCTGAATCATATCGAATCGCCATCGGTAAAAGCGCCGATCCAGGAACCGTTGCACACTGCGACGAGTCGGATCGAACATCGCTCCGGCGATGATCGTTGCAAGGATAAAGGGCAGCCCGGCGAGGGTTTGCTGCAAAACTGTGCGCGCGACCAACACCACCGCCAGAAACAACGTTGCCAGCGATATTGTCACGACAAAAACCGCAAGGGAACGATGGATGATCAGATCGATGTCCCACAGGCGGTTACGCATGATGGCGATACCAATGGCGATTGGCACAAAACTTGCCGGAACAAACAGCAGGAATGTATTCGCCACGATGCGCGTGATCAGACGTGTCAGTTGCGCCTCGGCGGGGAGTTGCACCAGAAACACATTCAATACCAGCAGCGCCCCCAGCGACAGGATAGCGATACTCATGCCATAGAGTATCCATTTGGTCTGCTGGCGCTCAACAGGGCTGGAGTGTTTGCGGTAACGATAAACCTGGAAGCCAAGCCCCATGATAAACCATATGATGGATATTAGGGCAGCGGGCGTTGTTGCGTTGGGTTGGATGTAATTTCGGCTGTCCCCGGCATACGGGCTAACGGCGAGCGCCAGAACGACGATCCCAAATGACCAACGCGGTACGAATTTCCCATCGGGAAAGGTGGAAAGAATGATCACAATACTAATGCCCGCCACCACACGCAATATGGTGACGAGCCAGAACAAATCATAGTGGGCGAGGGTAAACGCAATTGCTGCGCGCCCCAGTGTACTGCTGAACATGACCAGTCCGGCAGATACGAGCAACGCCATCCGATCATTACGCCGCTTCCAGAAAATAACAGCAGCAACGCTCCATGCAGCACCGGGTAGCATTAAATTTACAACGGTAAAAAAGACAGCGAAACCTTCCGGGGTCAGCCCGATACGTGGAAGCGCGTTGCTGTAAAGCTGATTTGCATCATCTATAAAAGACAAAATCATTGGCTGAATGGAAGCCAGATAGAACAAGATATAAATAAGCGATATGCTTATCCAGAGTGCTTGCAAAACCTTAAGCGGGATTTGATGAGAGTGTTTCACGGTCTGTCTCTTGTACTATGCTTCAGTGATAATCATTCAGACAACGAAAACTACGAGAAAAACGAAATTTGTAAACCAATTGCAAAATTATAAAGCGAAACCACAACTTTGCCAGTTCGATCATTTTGTTGCATAAAAACGCTGAAAGAGGCTATCTGGATGGGCAACCTTGAGCCTACGGCTTTCCTACTTATCCGAATTTGTAATCCGCTAATCCTGCCAAATTATATATCTGCTGCTTATTTGTGTAAGTTGTAAAGTCTATATCCGTGCAAAAATTCACAAATTTTTGATGAAGTAAGAATTTGCCAACTATCGAATTCGGGTAAATTATTTAACAAAGTTAGGAAACCGAACATGCGACAAATCACACCAGATGTATATCTGCTGTCCGGCGTGCCGGACTATCTAATCAATGTGTATCTCATCGGGGATGTCCTCATTGATGCCGGGACGCGCCCCGCTAAACGTGGGTTACTTCGCCAGTTGAGAGGGCGTCGGCTTTCGGCGCACACTCTGACTCACGTCCACCCGGATCATCAGGGAGCAAGCAAGGCTATCTGTGAAGCATTCCATATTCCGCTGTGGTGCGGCGAAAAGGATGCGGCAGCGATGGAAAGTGGCAGCATGATCGGGCAAATTCCGCGCAACGCTATCACCCGGTTGCAGGATGTTTTCTGGACAGGGCCAGCCTATCCTGTTGACAGAGCATTGTGTGAAGGTGATCTGGTCGCCGGGTTCACCGTGCTGGATACGCCGGGGCATAGTCCGGGACACATTGCGTTCTGGCGGGAATCGGATCGCGTTTTAATTTTGGGCGATGTTGCCAATAATCTGGATTTTCTGACTATGAAAACCCGTCTCGGAGAACCACCAGGTGTATTCACTATCGATCCTGCGCTGAATCGGAAATCTGCACAAAGGCTGATCGGGTTAAACCCGCGAATTGTGTGTTTTGGACATGGTAAACCTGTGATGGATGGTGGGCAATTTACGGACTTCGTGCAGAGTCTGGAAGATAGCAAACCATCAAATTGAATCATTTGATACAAATTGCACAAAATATAACTTGTTATCGTTGTGCAGTTTGCTTCTTGCCGGATCAGGGGATTTTATATATCCTGTAGATGTTCGATCAAATCGTTTTCGGAGTTTGTTGTGTTGGCGATTCCTGTCATTATTATTGTCGTAGTAGTAGTAAGCCTTACCAGCCTCGTCCTGATTACGGGCGAGAAGAATGGTTGGGATGGTACTGCACGGCTGACGACGGAACGCTAGACGAACCGAAAACAGCACAGTGAAACGCAGAAAGCCGCCTCAACCGAAGGGCGGCTTTTTTGTTGTGTAGCGTAAACAAATCGAGAAGTAAATCAAAGGAATCAAATCAATCATGAACCCAAAAACCTATAATCAGCGTCCGCAACCGATGCAATCCAACAGCAGCCCCTGGACAGAAGTGTTCCAGCCAACCCCTGCGCCTATGACCCCGGCTACGGCACGCCCGCAGGCGACCCGTCCCGAACGCGCCCATAGTAAGCCGAATACCGACCCGGCGACCCGTGACGCCCTTTCAGCGAGTTTTAATCAGGACTGAGAGGGCGTTATTATTTTTGGAACCTCACTCTGCGAAAGAGAGTGAGGTTGTCGGAACAATTTTTGAGCAAGGTTTAATCGAAGGAACAGCAGAAAAATGGCATTCAGCAATTACGGTCCGTACATCTGGTTTGATGGCAAATTCGTCCGTTGGGAAGACGCAACCGTACACATTTCGGCGCACGCGCTGCACTATGGAACCAGCGTCTTTGAAGGGATGCGGATGTATGAGACTGCGCAAGGCTCGGCGCTCTTTCGCCTCGATCCACACGCCCGCCGACTGATGAACAGCGCAAAGATGATTCGGATGGAAGTCCCTTACAGCTTCGATGAATTGCGTCAGGCAATGATCGACACGGTAGAGCGCAACGGTCAACCTTCCTGCTATGTGCGTCCGGTCATTTTCCGGGGATCAGAAGCGTTCGGTGTCGATGGGCGCAAGTGTCCGGTACAGGTTGCGATCATGTCATTGGCATGGGGTCGCTACCTCGGTGCGGAAGCTATCGAACAGGGTGTAGATGTACACGTCAGTTCGTGGCGGCGCATGGCTCCCGGAACCAGCATGGCGATGGGCAAGATCGGCGGGCAGTATGTGAACAGCCAGTTTGCCGCGATGGAAGCACATGATGGCGGCTTCAACGAAGCGATTGTTCTGGACGTTTCTGGCAACGTGAGCGAGGGCAGCGGCGAAAATATCTTCGTCATGCTCAATGGTGTGGTTTATACCCCCCCGACAGCCAGTTCGATCCTGAGCGGCATTACCCGCGACTGTGCCCTGACGATCCTCAAGGATTTGGGCTATGAAATCCGCGAACAGGCTTTCACGCGGGATTTACTCTATATTGCTGACGAAATTTTCTTCACCGGGACAGCCGCCGAAGTCACACCGATTCGTTCGGTGGATCGCATGAAGATCGGGATCGGTTCGCGCGGACCAATCACCAAAGCCGTGCAGGATGTGTTCTTTGGGATCACCTCTGGCAAGCTGGAAGATAAATGGGGCTGGCTGACGCCGGTTAATGTACAGCAACCGGTTTCCGGGGATTAGCCCATGCCTGTGGAAAAGATCAATCTCGCGCAGAAATTCAGCCTGTTCAGCGATCAATGGAGTCCGAAGATCGTCTCCGATTTGAATGACTCATTCATCAAACTGGCGAAGATCGAAGGCGAATTTGTCTGGCACAAGCACGATAACGAAGACGAACTGTTCATCATCCTCAAGGGAAAACTGAAAATGCAGTTCCGCGATGGGGATGTAATTGTGGAACCGGGAGAAATCCTGATTGTTCCGAAGGGTGTGGAGCATTGCCCGCTGGCGCTCGAAGAGACGCACATTATGCTGATCGAGCCAAAAGGAACGCTGCACACAGGCACAGTGCGCGATGAACGCACTATCGCCATTGAGAGACAGATACGGATTTAGACAGGTTAGGAATTTAAAGAGAGCAAACAGGAGAGGCTATCGTGATCTTATCTGGTGCTGACATCATCTGGGAGTGTCTGATCCGTGAAGGGGTGAACGTCGTGTTCGGCTATCCGGGTGGCGCGATTCTGCCCACCTACGACGCACACAGCAAATATGAAGACCGTGTTCACCATGTGTTGACCCGTCACGAACAGGGTGCAACACACATGGCAGATGGATATGCCCGTGCAACTGGTAAAGTTGGTGTGGCGATGGCGACCAGCGGCCCCGGCGCAACGAATATGGTAACGGGAATCGCCACCGCCATGATGGACTCTGTGCCGATTGTGTGCATCACTGGACAGGTTCCCCTCCCTGTCATTGGCTCGGATGCGTTTCAGGAATGCGACATCACCGGGATCACGATCCCGATCACCAAGCACAATTTCCTCGTGACAGATATTAAAAAGCTGGCCTATACCATTCGCAAGGCATTCCATATCGCGCGGACAGGTCGCCCCGGCCCGGTTCTGGTGGATATTCCGAAGAGTATCCAGAACGAGAAAATCGAATTTGTTTATCCAGAAGAACCGATCAAACTCCCCGGCTATCACCCGCCGTCGTATGCTGCCGAAGAGCAGGTCACACGCGCGATTGAATTGATCAAGAGCGCTAAAAAGCCATTGATCCTCGCAGGGCATGGCGTGAATATGAGTGGCGCAGAACGTGAATTACTCGAATTCGCTGAACGCGCACAAATCCCGGTAGCGTTGACATTGCTCGGCAAGGGCGCAATGCCAGAGAGTCACCCATTGGTTCTCGGCATGATGGGGATGCACGGCGCGGCTGCGGTCAATCATGCGATCCAGCGTTCCGATTTAATTCTGGCGTTCGGGATGCGTTTCGATGATCGCGTGACGGGTAACCTGAAAACCTATTCGCCAAACTCGAAGAAGATTCATATCGACATCGACGCCAGCGAATTGAACAAAAATGTGAAAGTCGATGTGGGAATCGCGGGTGATCTGAAAACTGTCCTCGGTCAGATTTTGCCAGAAACGCCAACACTTTATCACAAAGAGTGGATGGCGGAATTGCGCGATATGCAGGAAGACACCGATCAGCGCGACATTGTGAATCAGGTGCAAGCGCCCGATAAGCTATTTGCAGCAGTGGCAATCCATGACCTGTGGGCAGCCACGAAGGGTAACGCGGTGGTTGTGACTGATGTGGGTCAGCACCAGATGTGGGAAGCACAATACTACACCCATGATCGCCCGCGTACTCTGATCACCAGCGGTGGCCTCGGCACAATGGGTTTCGGTCTGCCCGCCGCGATTGGTGCGAAGATGGGCTTGCCAAATGAATCGGTGTGGGCTGTTGTGGGCGATGGCGGCTTCCAGATGACCATGCCAGAACTGGCGACAGCCGTACAGGAACGGGTCAACGTAAAGGTGGCAATCATCAACAATGCCTATCTGGGAATGGTGCGCCAGTGGCAGGAGTTCTTCCACGAAGAGCGCTACAACCAGACACCGATGCTGTCACCGGATTTTATGAAGTTGGCAGATGCGTTCGGGATTACTGGAATCCGTGTCACTCGTCGTGAGGATATCCCAGCGGCAGTAGAAAAAGCCAACAGTATTGACGGCCCTGTGATTGTGGAATTCCAGGTGGAAAAAGCCGATATTGTTTATCCGATGGTTCCAGCAGGTGCGGACTTGCACAACATGATCCGCCGTCCCCTGGAAAGCCAGGACTGGTCGGAGAATCACTAGACGCTGTTGTCCTGTAGTAGACCCGGCGCTGAAGCACCGGGCTATGATCAGTAAAAAATGTGTGGAATTGTGAGATTCGTTTGATCTATCAACGCAGTATTTTTGAATATGCGAATATAGATCAAGGGCGTGGTTATCAAAAGTCAATTTCCATTGTTTATAGCCCGGTGCTTTAGCGCCGGGTTCAAGGTGGAGACAATAATGCCCTATTTTCGGCTGTTTTATCACATCGTTTGGGGAACAAAATATCGGTTGCCCCTCATTAGCGATG
>CAYSOC010000110.1:8526-22537 GCA_964432445.1 uncultured Anaerolineaceae bacterium | reverse complement strand
ACTCAATCGCAGCGACCTCGTTGAAACGTTGTATCAGGCAGTAGCCGCGAATGTTGATGTTCGCTTCGATACAACTGTGAAATCTATTTGCCAATCTGCCGAAAATGTGACCGTCTCCTATGGCAACCAGCAAGAAACCTTTGACCTGTTGATTGGAGCCGATGGGATTCATTCCAATGTTCGACGCCTGGCATTCGGTGCAGAAGCCGAATATGCCGAATATCTTGGCTATCATATAGCGGCGTTTTTCACCTCCAATGTGCCTGCTGGTATCGAAACTGGCTATATCATGTATGTGGAACCGAATCTGCAATTCAGCGTGTTTCCGGTTGAACCTGAACGCTGGCTGGTCTTTTTTATGTATAAGGCGAAAAACGAAGGGTATATCACACCGGAAAATCGTCTGGATTCTATACGTAGATATACCAAAAACGCTGGCTGGATTATTCCCGACATACTCCGGCAAACATCCCCGGAAACGCCTGTTTTTCTCGATACCGTAACTCAAATCCATATGCCGAAATGGTCAAGCAATCGTGTTGCCCTGATCGGAGATGCGGCGCACTGCCTGACGTTGATTTCCGGGCAAGGCGCGTCGATGGCGATGGCAGGTGCATATTTCCTTGCCAGTGAACTGAACAATACTTCGGATTATCAGACGGCGTTTGCACGTTATGAGAAACGGCTGCGCCCGTATATCGAACGCGCACAAACGAAAGCAAGGCGCTTTGCTCCAACCTTCGTACCCAATAGCCAGTTGCGGATTCGGCTTACAAATTGGGCATTACGTCTGATCGACCTGCCACCTGTCTCAAAACTTGTCAGCAAGCAGATTTCAATCGGCAGCATTGTCGGAATGTCGGATTGATCGGCACGCTTGACACGCCAACCGATTTGCCTATAATGGGTGATATGAACACGAACTATGGGCGAATGATGCGATGCAATCTGCGGACGGGGAAGCACATCCCGACGATGGCAGGGCGCGCCTTGTAAAGACTGACAACGCCCGATAGCCTGTAACGCAGTAATTCAACCGCCTGGGAAATTTCCCGGCGGTTTTTGTTTTGATAGAATTGGTGGCAAGAAGGATGGCAATCATGGCAGAAACGATTCACGTCTCCGTAGCATGGCCCTATGCAAACGGCGATCTCCACATCGGGCATATTGCGGGCGCATACCTGCCCGCCGATATTTTCGCGCGCTATCATCGGCTGCGCGGCAACCGCGTCCTGATGGTCAGCGGTTCGGATTCACACGGTACACCAATTCTGGTCGAGGCAGAAAAACGCGGCATTACCCCGCGCGAACTGTTCGAGACCGCACACAAACGATTTCTGGAAACACAGAAAATACTCGGCATCAGCTATGATCTATTTACACACACAGATACGGAAAATCATCACGAAGTCGCGCAGGACATTTTCCTGAAGTTGCTGGAACGCGGCTATCTGTATAAGGATACGCAAAAGCTGCTCTACAGTGAGACGCAAAAGCGTTTCCTGCCAGACCGCTTTGTCGAGGGGACGTGTCCAGTTTGCGGCTATACCTCAGCACGTGGCGATCAGTGTGACAACTGCGGCAACCTGCTCGACGCTATCGAGTTGAAAAATCCGCGCAGCAAAATCGACGGTAGCACGCCAGTGATCCGTGAAGCGCAACACTACTTCCTCGATCTGCCAAAGTGTATCGAACCATTACGGGAATATCTGGCATCGAAGGCAGACTTCTGGCGTCCGAATGTTCTTCCTGTCAGCCAGAACAAGGTCGAACACCTTGCTGGACGCCCGATCACCCGCGATATTGATTGGGGTATCAGCGTCCCGCTGACTGAGCCGGAATGGGAATCCAAGCGGATGTATGTATGGTTTGAGGCCGTGATGGGCTATCTGACTGCCAGTGTGGAGTGGGCAAAGAATATCGGTCAGCCCGAAGCGTGGAAAGACTGGTGGTATAACCCGGAAGCGCGTATCTATAACTTCATTGGCAAGGATAACATCGAGTTTCATACCATCATTTGGCCGGGGGAATTGATCGGGATCGGCTCACTGTATGACGATACCGGGCGTCCGTTGAACCTGCCCTATGATGTGCCAGCCAACGAGTTCATGAACATTGAAGGCCAGAAGTTCAGCAAGAGCCGCAACTGGGCGATCTGGATTCCCGACATTCTGACGCGCTATGATGCGGACGCTATTCGCTATTGTGTTGCTGCTGCCATCCCGGAATCGAAGGATGCCGATTTTAGCTGGGCAGAATTCGTCGGGCGCAACAATAACGAACTGGTCGCCAAGTGGGGCAACCTGTGTAATCGCATCCTGAGCTACACCGCTAAAAACTTTGGTGGCGAAGTCCCGACGCCGGGAGCGTTCCACGAGGAAGATCAGGCGCTTCTCGCAAAAATCGAAGAAGGCTTCGAGACAATCGGCAAGTTGCTGGATGCGGTGAAAATTCGCGCGGCGTTGCAGGCAACAATGGCACTCACCGACGATGCCAACGCCTATCTGGAACGACGCGCACCCTGGAAGCGCATCAAGGAGGATCGCGCCGATGCAGGCACAATCGTCTATACCGCCTTGCGCGTGATTGATAACCTGAAAACACTGTGGTCGCCGTTCTTGCCACATACGTCCCAGCGGCTACACGAACTGCTTGGCTATAGCGGGCAATTGTTCGGGGATCAGATCATCGCAACTTACAAGGAATATACACGCGATCACGATGCGTTGATCTATGATGGTTCGCGCGCGATTGGTAAGTGGGAGAAGAGCAACCTGCAAGCAGGTCAAAAATTGCCAGTCCCTGCGCCACTCTTCAGGAAACTTGGCAGCACTCCCGCCGAAGAACAGGCTATCATCGAGGCCGAACGCGCCCGACTTGGTACGCCAGCGGCAGTGTAAGTGAAATTGGGATACAACGAACCGGAGTTGTATCCACAACTTCTATTGTGTGACCTGTGACGAATCGCCCCGTTTGAATCCTTCTTCATTAGCGGAGAAGGAGTTTTCGAGCATTCCATTCGTTGTCTTTTTGCGCGTAAACAATGTAAGTGAGGCTGGGATTTGTCTGGATTTCGCCGTCTGCCAAACTGGATCAAAATACCGTATGTGATCATTGCACTATTCTCTATCTTTGCGGCGTTAAATCTGTCACCAATTTTGCGGATTGGTGGACCAGGTGGTGTATGGCTCTATATCCAACCACGTTTTGGTGGTCTTCTCGCCAGTGCAATCGGTCTTGCAATCTATGGATACGGGGCGTTTCTGCTTCTGAAACATCCCAAAAAACTTTTATTATGGGCGTTTTGTGGCAGCGTACTGTTACCTGTTTTGATGCTGACTATCCAGGGATCGCTGGGCTTTCCACTGGCAGCATTGGGAATCTGGAGAATATTTCGTGCCTCTCGACGTGAAAGTATAGCTGATTTGTTTAGTCTGACATTCGGCACGATGTTCAGTATTCTTGTGTTCAGCATTCTGGCACGCGGGGAAACCGGACGTGTCTGGATATTTCTGATGCCCTATTGGTTACTTCTAGCCTCGGATGTCTTGGCACATCTTCCTTCGATTCAACAAAATCGTATTCTGCCCCATCTCCTCCTTTTGCAGACAATTTGTCTGATTGTTCCTGGTGGGTTTTTCTGGTCATCTTTTACTGCGCTGACAGAGCCTGCACGCCCAACCGAAGCTGGAAACCCGGCAATTCCAGTCAACGCCAGATTCAGTAATGGAACGGATACATTTACCCTCACCGGATTGAACTATCAGGTTAATGCCGGGAAAATTCAATTGCGGCTGGTCTGGCGTGCTGATACGTGGATTCGTAATCCGATTGAGCTATCCATCCTGCCAATCGCCGATGATGGCACAATTGCCGGAAAACTGAATTACACCCCTCTGGATAGACAATATCCGCCTGCCTGCTGGACACCGGGACGACCTTTCGAAGATATTGTTTTATTACCTCTCGAACGCAAATCGGAAAGCTGGCTGTATAGCATCTCCGCATGGGACATAAACGCCAACAAAGCCCTCATGGTTAATGATAATCAGACTCAGGTGGGGATCGGGCCGATTGTTATGCCCAAAAATTAGGAAATACTGCATCAGCAAGAGCGTGTACCCCCCGCGTATTTTCAGAGGTATTTGCATTTTGAATAATTGCAATCTGTAATAAGGATCATATAATGATAAGTGCTACCTGAGAACAAGATGAACCCATTCTCAACAAGGGGGGAATATGGGCTGGTCTACGTCACGCGCTATTTGTTCTCGCTATCCTATCCTCTTTACCCGTATCACGACGGCACAATCGACGCTTGAATTTACCTCGAAACGGTTCACACCGATTTCGCTTTTTTCTATTTTTGATAGGAGAGTCCCACATGCGCCGTAAACCTATTGTTGTTACGCTATTGATACTTACAATGGCCTTCGTCAATTTCTCTGGCAAGGGGATTAGTCTACCTGTCGCGCGGGCATCTTCGCCCGGCGCACCTCCCGGTTGCCCCGCACCAACAACCACCAATTTCACGAATAGTACCGCTGTTACAATCTCGGCAACGGGAACGCCACTGATCACAAGTACCATTGTGGTTTCCGGGCTAGACACCCATCTTTTCGATCTGGATGTTCAGACCTTCATCACTCATACCAACAACGCCGACCTGGATATGACTATCATGTCTCCGGCGGGGACAGTGGTTACCCTCACGACTGACAACGGTGGAACCGCAGATAACGTCTACAATGGTACAGTATGGGACGATAGTGCCAACCCCGGCGGAGCGGCTCCTTACGCCTCAAACAATGGATTAACGACTGATCACACATATGTGAATTTGACCACCGCATCTCCACTTGCGCCAGAAGAAGCATTGGCTGCTTTTATTGGAGAAAACCCGAACGGTACGTGGACACTCACCATATCAGATGACGCCAACACTAACGGTGGAGCGCTGAATTCGTGGTCTATCGCTGTGACGACTCTTCCCTTCGCCCCAACTGTGGTTGATACCCAGACCTTTACCAATAGTACCGTGCAAATAATTCCATCTACAGCACCGCCCAATGTCTTGACGAGTACAGTTACAGCAAGTATGGCAGGAACATACATCGGGAACGTATCATTCAACGCTAACATCACACACACTTTCCCCGGTGACCTGGATATGACTATTGCCTCTCCATCGGGACGGGTTGTTACCATCTCAACAAACAACGGTAGTACAAACGATAATGTCTTTGCCGGGACAACATGGTTTAGCAAAGCGAATCCCGGCGGTCAGGTTCCATATACTTCCAACAATGCGCTGACTACTGATCATGCTTACGCAAATTTGACGGTAGTACCATCGCTTGCACCCGAAGAATCGCTGGGGTTGTTTATTGGAGATGCTCCTAACGGAACATGGACGTTCGTACTTTCCGATGATGCAGATCAGGATGGCGGGTCGTTAAATTCGTGGAGTGTAACTATCACTACGATCCAGTGCGGCGCTCCACCGACAGCCACACCAACTTCTACACCAAGCGATACGCCAACGGCCACGTTTACAGCGACAGAGACATCGACGGCTACTGAAACACCCACCGAAACACCGACGGCTACTGAAACACCGACAGAGACGCCTACCGCTACTGAAACACCCACCGAAACACCAACAGAGACACCCACCGAAACCTTCACGCCGAGTTTCACGCCTGATCCAACCTCGACGCTCACACCGTCGAACACCGCGACCTTTACACCAAGTTTCACGCCTGACCCGACGGCAACGCTCACGCCATCAAGCACGGCAACCTTTACCCCGTCGCACACCAATACGCCGACCTTCACACCGAGCCATACCGCGACGTTCACCAATACCCCGACGCAGACGCATACGCCGACCTTCACACCAAGCAACACGGCAACCTTCACCAATACGCCTGTGCCGCCGCGTCCTGATACGATTGGCGTCTATAAGGACGGCGCATTCTATCTGCGTAACCAGAACAACAGCGGACCGGAAGACATCCTGTCCTTCTTCGGCGGTGATCCGAGCGACCTGCCGACAGCGGGCGACTGGGATGGCAATGGCGTGGATACCATCGGTGTCTATCGCAGCAGCACCGGGTTCTTCTTCCTGAGCGATTCCAACACTGCGCCAGCGGTCAACTACACCGTGCTGTTCGGCAATCCCGGTGATGCACCGTTCGCGGGCAGGTGGACAGCCGACATGACCCACGACGGGATCGGTGTCTATCGCAATAGCAACGGTATCCTCTACCAGCGCAAGTCACTCACCAGCGGCTTCGATGACTTCTTCGCCATCTATGGCAATCCCGGCGATCAGGGTGTGGCGGGCGACTGGGATGGCAATGGCTTTGATAGCATCGGCGTCTATCGTCCGAACATCACCCACTGGTTCCTGAGCAACAACAGCACGCCGAGCGGGATCACCTTCAGCGACATCGACTTTGACTGGTTCATTGGCGACAATCTGGCGGTAGTTGGTGACTGGGATGGCGACCTGGACAGCACACCAGGCTTCCTGACGGCTAGCGGGAACTTCGTGCTGCATCCGAACAATGCCACCGCAGGCGTAGACAATGTGTTCCCCTTCGGTCCGACAGGTGGCAAACCCATCTCCGGCAAGTGGGTGGCAGCGTCCAAACCACCCGTCAGCGGTGTGATCAACGCTGGTGGCAGCAGTGGCAACCCTAGTGGCGCTGACTCAGTGGGTAGCGGCGACTGATATTCGTTTCGCTACATAGAAAGTAAAAATGAAAGGGGCAGAGATCAAATCTCTGCCCCTTTTGTTATCTGACTGCGATTGTTATTATTGCAGCCGTCAGATGTGGAATGTGTTACGCTGTTTGCGTGATTTCGGGCTGAGTTGTATGCTTTTCGCGCTTTTCCAGCCATTCGATGGTTGCCAACGCCGCCTGCGTTCCCTGCCCGGCAGAGGTGACAGCCTGCTTCCATTTGGAATCCTGAATTTCGCCGCCTGCGAAAACACCATCAATGTTCGTCATCATGTTGTCATCAGTGATAACGAACCCGGATTCATCCATCGTCAACTGTCCCTGAAAGATTTCGCCGTTCGGGTTGTGACCGACGAAGACGAATGCGCCCTGTGTGGGATGCTCATAAACTTCGCCTGTCTCCAGATTGCGCAGACGCACCGCGTTTACTTTCTTCTCACCCTTGATCTCTTCTACGACGGTGTTCCAAATCCAGTTGATCTTGGGGTTATCGAAGGCACGCTTCTGATTTTCCTCTTCGGCGCGCAGGGTATCACGGCGATGAATCACGTCTACTTTTGTCGCATAACGGGTCAGGAATTGGGCTTCCTTCACGGCGCTATCGCCACCCCCAACTACCACAATCGGCTTGTCGCGGAAGAAGAAACCATCACAGGTTCCACAATAGCTGACGCCGCGTCCGATGTATTCTTCCTCACCGGGGATTGCCAATTTACGGGGCGAAGCGCCTACGGTCACGATCACGGCATCGGCCTTATAGATCGTGTTGCCTGTCTTGATGGTGAAGGGTGCGCCTTGTGTGAAATCGACTTCCAGCGCTACATCCATATCAATAGTCGCGCCGAATTTCTCCGCCTGTTCCTTCATTACATCGACCAGACCCTGGCCTGTGCCACCTGCATAGCCGGGATAGTTCTCGATCTCGTGCGTCCAGCTAACCTGTCCCCCCAATTGTGGGCCAGCAATAACGACAGGATTCAGGTTTGCACGGCCTGTATATAGTGCCGCTGCCAACCCCGCAGGCCCCGATCCCAAAATTACGACTTTTGCATGTTTGACTTCGCTCATCTTCGCCCTTTCAGGACTGTGCAGCCTGTTCTGATTTCAAAATAGTGACCAGTCCCCGGAAAAGTTCTCGACAGCTACGACAACAGTCGATGTGATTTTGGACTGCGGGCAGAATGTCGCCACAGTCATAGCCAGCAACGGCAAGTTCGGCGAGGCAATCCAATTCGGCCTGACACGACTCACAGTCTGTTTCGCCATTTGCATGTCGGTCATATATCTGTTTGACCATTTGGATAAGCTGTTGTTTGTCCATAAAATGCCTCGCCAGCAATCATCTCCGGGACTGTTATTGTATATCATTCGGACTATCAGCGCAGTAGAGTTCTTACCCCAAAAATTTTCGATCAATTCTGTAAAAATGTGAATTTATTAGAGGTTGCGAACAGATAAACCCTATCCCGACGATGACAATTTAATGTATACTTTCTTCGGGTAACTAATCCTGCCCAAAATTTGTGTATTGGGACAATTGCACCTGATGAATACCATGCTCCCGACAGGCGGACAGCAGCGTTGCTCGTTTTGCCGCCGCAACCAGGAAGAAGTCAACCGCCTGATCGCCGGGCCGGAAGGCGTCTATATCTGTGACGAATGTGTCACACTCTGCCACGATTTGCTGGATGAGGAAAGCGAAGAGGCCAAACTCGGCGAACAGTCTGAATTCAAGGTCGAAAATGTACCTGCGCCCCGTGAATTGATGGAACACCTGAACCAATATGTCGTCGGACAGGAACGCGCCAAGCGTGTTCTGAGCGTGGCTGTATATAATCATTACAAGCGCATCAATGCCGACGCCAAAGTTGGTGATGTGGAAATTGACAAGTCGAATATTCTGCTCATTGGCCCGACTGGATGTGGCAAGACGCTCCTTGCCCAAACTCTGGCACGTGTATTGGATGTACCATTTTGCATTGCCGATGCGACAGCGCTCACCGAAGCGGGTTATGTCGGTGAAGATGTAGAAAATATCCTGTTGCGCCTGATTCAGGCGGCAGATTTCAATATGGCGCGTGCCGAAAAAGGCATCGTTTATATTGATGAAATCGACAAAACCGCGCGCAAGGGTGGCGATAACCCGTCGATCACGCGCGATGTTTCCGGCGAAGGCGTACAGCAAGCCCTTCTGAAAATTATCGAAGGCACAGTCGCCAACGTTCCGCCACAGGGTGGGCGCAAGCACCCGCACCAGGAATTCATCCAGATCAACACGAAGAACATTCTGTTCATCTGTGGTGGCACGTTTGCGGGCATTGAGGACATCATCGCCAAGCGCATTGATAAAAATGCTGCGCTGGGCTTCAATGCAACGACAGCGCGCCAGTTCCGCAAGGGTAGTCCACAACGTGGCGAAATCCTGCGACAGGTCAGCCCGGAAGACCTGATGCAATTCGGGATGATCCCGGAATTTGTCGGGCGTGTTCCGGTAGTCGCCAATGTCGAACCGCTGGACAAAGCCGCATTGATCAAGATCATGCTCGAACCAAAAAACGCGCTGGTCAAGCAATATCAACAACTGCTTGGCCTGGATAATGTCGAACTGACTTTCACCGATGAAGCATTGAGCAGTGCCGCCGATCTCGCCCTCAAGCGTGAAACAGGCGCACGTGGCTTGCGCACTATTCTCGAAACAGCTTTGCTCGATGTGATGTATGAAGTACCCGGACACGAAAGTATCCGTCGCGTTGTTGTCGATAAAGATGCGATTGAGCATCATGCCCGCCCGTCTCTGATAGACGCCGCTGGCAAGCCAATCGCCTGGTCGGATGATTCGCTACAGAAAAGCGCTGCATAAAAGGAAAATTCTGCAAACATGAAGAAAAGCGCCGTCATTCTCAGTGGGTTTATGCTTGTGTTGGCGGCGCTGGCCTGTAATTTTCCAGGCACAACCGGCGCACAACTCGAAATCACCCAGACTGCTGCCGCCCTTGCCTCGCTGACTGCTGTGAAATTCAGTACGTCCAGCGCGGGCAATGATGTACTGTTTATGACACAAACTGCTGCCGTTCCAAGCGTTACGCCTACGCCAACCGCAACGGCTACAGAGCCGCCAACCAATACGCCTGACCCGGCTTCGTTCACCAATACGCCCTCTGGTCCGCCAACACAAACCTCTATCGCCAAAGAAACGCTCAAGGTTGGTGTTGAAGCGATTGTGCGTACCGGGACAGATGTGTTACGCCTGCGCGATGCCCCAACGACGAAGGGAACGCAACTCGCTGCTTTGCCGGGGGATTCACGTGTGAAGATCGTCGGCGGGCCAAAAGATGCCGATGGTTTCCTGTGGTGGGAAGTAAACGTCCTGACCTCTTCGGCATCTGGCGCTGCTGGGAAAACCGGATGGGTGAGCGAACAGGCTGCTGGTAAACAAACGATTGAAGTAGCGCGGTAGTTTCCTCAATCACTTTGTTCTTTACGGGCGCACCGATAACGTGCGCCCATTTTTACATTTTATCTTCTACTTAACCCCATACAACGGGATCGGGGCAAGAAATTACAAATATTCCATTTGAGCATTGGCTTCGTTGACCACAATTATTTCACGACACGGAATCGCAAATGGATGGCTTCGGCAGTTTGGATCACTTCGGTAGCTTCGAGTGAGATGTGTTCACCGCCCACGTGTTCGTATAGTCTTGTACCGCTACCGAACAGCACAGGCGCAAGGTGAATAAATAGTTCGTCAACGAAGCCGAGCATGATGAGTTGTTGTGCAACATTCGCGCCCTGTATGACAATATCCTTATCACCTGCTGCTTTTTTCGCTGTTTCATACGCTGCCTCAACGCTATCAACAAATGTGTACACACCACCTTGGGGTATGTCTGTGGGTACATTGTGTGAAACAATGATCGTTGGGATACGCGCAGTGCTAGTTGGCCCATCTGCTCCCCAGTTGGGTATTGAAACATCATATGTGTTTCGACCAGCAATAACTGCGCCCGCAGTCACCAACAATGCTTCTCCGATTGCGCGGTTGCGCTGGTCTGTACTGTTGAATCCCCAATCGTGTAATCGCTCTCCACCCTCCCCCAATCCTCCCCATCCTGCCTCTGAGCGAACGTTGGCAGCGGTAATAAAACCATCCAGAGACATGCTAATGTCATAAATAACTTTTCCCATCGAAATTCCTCCTGATTCAATTCGCTTTTCCTAATGTAACAGCACTGGCAATTTTAGTCATTACTACCCTGATATTGCAGGGAAAATTCATATCTGCCTGTAAAATTGGGGTCTTGACTTAGAGTTCACTCGAAGATGTAGAGTAGGATTATGACAAGCATACAGCAATCTCTCACTATACAGGAAGCCGCCGAATGTACCGGAATGAGCGTCCACACGTTACGCTACTATGAGCGCATCGGACTGCTCGTCCCCGTCGGACGTGCCTCGAATGGGCATCGCCGCTTTGCACAGGCAGACCTGGACCGGGTGACGCTGATCAATCGGTTGCGTCTGACCGGAATGCCGCTCGAACAGATCAAACGCTATACCGACGCTATTGCAGCCGGAGATACCAGTATCCCGGAACGAATCACCATTCTGGAAGCGCATCGGGCGGCTGTCCAGTCACAAATCGACACGTTGAATCAGATGCTTGTCTGGATCGACTATAAGCTGGGTTTGTACAAAGAGAAGGATTAGAAATGAAAACGCGCGTTCTGGGTAACAGTGGCCTGACCGTATCGGGAATCGGCCTCGGCTGTATGGGCATGTCTGAATTTTATGGCAAGTCCGACGATGTAGAGTCGATTGCGCTGATTCACAAGGCGCTGGAGCTAGGGATTAATTTCTTCGATACTGCCGATATGTACGGCAGTGGGCATAACGAAATGCTGCTTGCACAGGCGTTCCGGGGCAAGCGGGATCAGGTTATCATCGCTACGAAATTCGGCAATTCGCGCAATCTGGCAGGCCAGCCACTCGGCATCAACGGCAAGCCGGATTATGTCAAAGCCGCGTGCGAAATGAGTTTGAAACGACTGAACATCGAAAAAATTGACCTATACTATCAGCACCGTGTCGATGCCGATACTCCAATTGAGGAAACCGTTGGCGCGATGGCAGAACTGGTGAAACAGGGCAAGGTGCGTTTTCTTGGACTTTCCGAAGCGAGCGCGCAAACTATACGTCGGGCGCACGCTGTCCACCCGATCACGGCATTGCAAACTGAATACTCGCTCTGGACGCGCGACCCCGAAGGCGAAATTCTGGATACCTGTCGGGAGTTGAATATCGCGTTTGTGGCCTACAGCCCGCTGGGGCGTGGCTTCCTGACTGGACAGATTACCTCGACGGATGCGTTCAGCGCGAACGATTTCCGGCGCTACAATCCGAGGATGGAAGGAGCGGCCTTCGACAAAAACCTGACATTGGTGAAGGCGCTGGAAGGCATCGCGGCACGCAAGGGCTGTACTACCGCGCAACTGGCACTGGCATGGGTCTATCAGCAGGGAGAGGACATCATCCCGATCCCCGGTACACGCCGTGAAAAATACCTGCGCGATAATATCGCGGCCACCGGGATCACGCTCACGCCCGAAGATTTGGCAGAACTAAATACGCTCATGCCACCAGGTGTTGCTGCCGGAACGCGCTATCCCGAATCCATGATGGGGCGCGTTAATCGCTAATCCTGACTATTGAAATTGGTAATGTGGGTCGTCATTTTTGGCGTCCCACGAGCGTAGCGCGGCCTGCCCACGCTGGATTTTGACCCGTTGAAGAGATTCAGACAGACATTCCTCAAAAATTACCTAATAAATCGAATATCAGACAGCTTGTTTAGGATTTTTACAGACCTTTTCCCCTAGAATGAGTGTAGCCGTTCCACACAAGGAATTGGCAGCTTTGGGAGTCGCAACATGGTCGGTGTCGTCGAATCTGTAGCCACATCTTTATCCCTTGATCCCCGCTACTTTATCCTTCATCAGATCGGTGTCGGGGGCATGGGGATAGTCTATAGCGCCAGAGATCGACTGACCAATGAAATGGTAGCACTCAAAAGCATCACCCGAATGCAGACACTATCTTCTAAAAATTCGACACAGCTTGATCTCGACCAGCGTGTGATACTTGCCAAAGAATTTCAAACTCTGGCTTCGCTGCAACACCCTAATATCATCAGCGTGATTGACTATGGCTTCGATAGTCATAAGCAACCCTATTTCACGATGGATTTGCTGCAACACCCGTCTACGATTTTGCAGGTTGCAAAACAAACCCCCACATTGGTTGGCAAAATTGAACTGATTGCCCAGCTGCTGCACGCCGTGAGCTATCTCCATCGGCGCGGAATTCTTCATCGTGATCTAAAACCCGGAAATATCCTTGTACAGGATTCACAGGTAAAATTACTTGATTTTGGATTGGCAGCGCTTAAACAACAGGATGACGACGACACTGTCGTTGGCACGCCCGCATATTTCGCGCCCGAAGTGGTGCTGGGCGCTCCTACGACCATCGCCTCCGACCTGTATGCGGTGGGTGTCGTTATGTATGAAATTTTTGCCGGACACCTTCCCTTCCGTGCTGCCTCCGTTGAAAAACTAATAGATTGTATTCTTTATCAACAGCCGGATATGAGCGCGTTCAGTGTTTATCCCGAAAATGAAACCCATATTCCAGATTCATCAGACGCAGCGAACCATACTCTAATCTTCGGCATACCCGGTCTTGATGCAACTCAAACAATGATGATTTCAGCGCCAGATAAGGGCGAGGGAACACTTCCTCAATACTTCACAACATCAGATGGGTCGCACACCGAAGACCGAGCGCATCCAATCGCGGTTAAGGATGTTGTAGAGCGACTGCTTTATAAAGACCCAACTCTCCGCTATCAAAGTGCGGATGAAGTTATCTACGCGCTGGAAGCTGTCGTTGGCAAACGTCTGATGGTCGAAACCTCGGCCACCCGTGAAAGTTTTCTGCAATCTGCGCCATTTATTGGACGGGAAGAAGAACTTGACCAACTCTGGGATGCACTGCAACAGGCTCTCGAAGGAGCTGGCAGCACATGGCTGGTGCATGGCGAAAGCGGGATTGGCAAAGCCCGACTTCTGGCAGAACTCCGCATTCGTGCGCTTGTAAATGGCATTACTGTCTTTCGTAGCCGGGCTTCGGAAATGGATGCGCCCTATCAGGTTTGGCGCGATATTCTGCGCCGTCTGCTCCTCCATAGCGATGTCGACGAT
>CAYSOC010000110.1:0-8516 GCA_964432445.1 uncultured Anaerolineaceae bacterium | reverse complement strand
TGAGGCCAGCGTCCTGAAAACGATTGTTCCGAATGTAGGAACATTGATCGGACGCCCGGTGCGGGAAGCCCCGGCACTCAGTCCGGATCAGGCCAACAAACGGTTGGTCTCGGTGATCACTGGACTATTCGCAAAGCAAACACAACCCATGCTTATCCTGCTGGAAGGACTGCACCACGTACATTCCGAGACCCTGATTTTACTGGAACGGCTTTCCAGAATCGCACCAAAACAAAAGTTGCTGATCGTTGGCAGCTATCGGAGTGATGAGTCGATAGGACTTTCGCCGCTGCTGCACGCACTGCCCCGGATTCACCTCAGACGCTTCACCGGGGATGAAATTTTTCAACTGACCAAAGCAATGATTGGCGACGCCGCCGATAATCCGAAATTGCAGGAATTTCTCAAACGTGAAACAGAAGGCAACGTCCGTTTCATTATTGATGTGTTGCGCGCACTGGCGGAGCAGGCTGGCAGGCTGGGTAATATCGGTTCCATCGATCTACCCACCCATCTGACCGTTGAAGGGATTCAATATCTGTTTCAGCGTCGCCTGTCGCGGGTGGCTTCGCAGGACTATCCGCTGTTATGTGTAGCAGCACTGGTTGGACGCGAACTTGACCTGAAAATCCTGCGCAACGCCGATACAGCAGTTCAACTGGAAGCATGGCTACTAGACTGTTCCGAGGCGGCAGTCATCGAAATGAATCAGGAACGTTGGGAATTCAGCCATGAGAAACTGCGGCAGGAAATCCTCCAGCAGTTATCCAGTGAGAATGAAAAACTATACGCAGAACGTGCCGCAAAAGCCATCGAACAGGCTTACACTGATAGAAAAGACTTCGCACCCCTGCTGATACGGTTGTGGGCAAAAGCGCACAATCCACAAAAAGAGCGCTACTATCGGCTGCTCGCGGCGGAACAATCCTATCAGGCAGAAACCTATTCACATGCGATCAGTTATCTGCGGCATCCCTATCAACCTGAACCCAACAGTGTTGAATCGAATCTGATAGAGCAAAACACTCTGATTCATCTGGCAAAATGCGAGATGCAAATTCATCACTATGACGAGGCGATTAAACTTGCCGAGGATGCACTAAATTCAAAAAATATCCTCGATAATGATGGCCTCCGTGCCGAGGCGATGCTGATTCTGGGATGCAGCAGGTTTTATCAGGGCGATCTACAGGAAGCCGCAGAATCGCTCAAACAAAGTATGATCCTGTATTCCCAGAGTGATAATTTCAGCGGCATTGGTGAGTCACTGTGTGAACTGGCGCGGATTAGTTCTGCACAAGGCGATTATGCAACCGCCGGGCGGTATCTGGAAAGCAGCCTCCAAACCAGCAAACAGGCTGGCGATCTCTGGCAGGTTGCAAAGACATACAGCGATCTGGGATATGTAGCCATGATGCAAAACAATTTTGCCGCTGCGGAGGAATATCTTGAGCAAGGGCTGACGATTTCGCACTCGATCAATTATCGTGCTGGTGTTGCTGCTGTATTGATGTTGCTCGGCATTGTCTCGCATTTCCGCAATAAAACTCCACAATCCGTCGAATATTTTTTGGAAAGCCTGTCGATTAGCCGCGAAATCGGAGATCAGAAAGCAGAGGCCGACACGCTTCATAACCTCGGTTCATACGCAATCTTGCGGCAGGATTATGACGATGCCGAACGCTGGCTGACTCAGAGTCTGGGGATTTACGACAGCCTCAATTTTCGTCTCGGTGTTGCCGCAACGCTCGTCAAGCTTGGATATGCCGCACTGGGGACAGGCTATACAGCAATTGCCAGACAATATTTCCGGGAGAGCCTCAGCGAAGCCAAAGAGCTACAGGCGATACCTCTGGAACTGGAAGCAATTATTGGATTAGCGCGCATCACTGCCCATCAAGGGAATATTGCGCAGGCACTGGAATGGGTCAGTGTGGTATTGAATCACCCATCAGCCAACCCCGATGTCAAATCGATGGCCCAACGTCTCTTTGCTGAATTGTACAGCCTGTTGCCGCCCTCGGAAGTAGACACCCATCTGAGCAGCGGGCGAAAGATGGACATCGACGCACTCATCATCTCGGTTTTGACACTGTTCTCTGGCTCTCCGCATGACCAGAAAACAGAATCCAGATAATGGAAATCGCGTCATAGTATTAAATACAATAAAGTCCATCTATGAAAATAGGACAACTGGCAAATGAATCTAGTCCGTCTGACTGAGTGCAGTCGGGAAATTGAATAGTACATTACCAGTGTGAGCGCTCTATCCCAAAATAAAGAAACATTCGAACATGCAGATTCGAGAATTTAATCCAATCCAATCCCGCGCTTTGCAGCAGGTTCTGCGGTTTGCACTGCCAGTCTGCACTGTGGTCATTGCATCGTTTCTTGGCCTGGCACTACGTCCATATCTTTCCAACGGGCGTTTCATGCCCGTTACGATTGCAGTGGTATTCAGCACATGGTTCAGCGGCTTTTGGGGCGGTGTGTTTTCGGGCATCCTATCCATTCCTTTATTAAATACACTCATCGATCAACCCTCGGACAGATTGATTGAATCTGTGTTATTTACGCTGGTGGTGCTGCTAATTGCGGGAATCGGCGGGAAACGACAGAACGCTCAGGCAAAATTGACCGATGTTACCACACGCCTTTACGCGATTATAGATAGCATCGCTGATGGTATATCGGTACGTGATTCGGATGGTCACCTGGTCATGGTGAATAAAAAGCTGGTGCAGGACATGGGCTATGCCGATGCAAAGTCGTTGCTGAACGATAGCATTTACAGGCGGCACGGCAGATTTACGATGTACAACACGCAGGGCGAACTCATGTTGTACGATCAACTTCCTCATAAACAGGTGTTTGCGGAAAACCGAACTATCGAAACCACTCTTCGAGGTCGCAACAATAAATCTGGTGAGGATCGTTGGTATAGCCTGCGTGTATCGCCTGTCCATGACCAGAACGGCAAGGCGCGCTATGTCGTTAGCATCATTCATGATATTACCTCGCTCCGTCGTGCCGAGGAACTGGAAACCGAGTCGATAAAGCGCGTCCGCGATGTGCTGGATAACATCCGACCAATGGTAGCGTTGATCGCACCAGACGGGAAAATTCTGGAAATGAATCTGGCAACACTGGAAACCGCCAAACTTCGGCGCGATGAAGTGATTGGAATTGATGCCTCGGATACCTATTGGTGGAATTATTCAGAGGAATCAAAAAATCTTCTCCAATGGGCGGTGGAGCGCGCGCGTTCCGGGGCGTCTGTGCGCATAGATGCTCGTGTGCGCATAGCAGACGGTAAATTTATGGATATTGATTTCATGATCGCGCCTATCCATGATAAGGGCGGTACACTGAAATATTTGCTTGCTTCCGGTATGGATATCACAGAACGCAAGCAGAAGGAAAATGAACTTCGCGCTCTCAATGAACGGCTGACCAAACAGGAAAATCGCCTGAAACTTATTTTGGAAAATGTACCGGGTCTGATTTGGGAGATGTATCGGGAATCAGAAAGCCAGACTGTTGAATTTGTAAGTGATTATGCCCAGACCATTCTTGGTTATCCTTCCTCTTCGTGGAACGGAACAGGAGATTTCTGGCGTACCATTTGCTACCCGGAAGATGTACCGGGCGCTACTGAAAAACTGGCGGCGATTGTTAGCAGTGGCAAACCGGGCAGCTATGAAGTGCGCTGCATCCATCGGGATGGCTATCTTGTACCACTGGAAGCCCATATAAGCCCGCTACGAAATGAGCAAAACATCCCGGTTGGGATTTGCGGCGTATTCATGGATTTAACAGAACGCAAGAAGTATGAAGCGCAACTTGCGGAACAGGCGGATTCGCTGCGTCGCTATAACGCAGAACTGGAATTATTTATCTATCTCGCGTCGCACGATTTGCAGGAGCCGCTCCGTATGGTTGCCAGCTATTTGCAACTCATCGAACAGCGCTATGGGGATCGGCTGGATGAAGATGCAAAGGAATTTATCAGCTATGCTGTCGATGGCGCAGCACGCATGAAAATGTTGATCAATGATCTCCTTGCCTATTCCCGCGTCAACCGGGAAGAAACCAGTTTCACGTCTGTCAACATAGAAAAAGTGTTGCTACGTACTCTGAATATCCTGCGTCTGTCCATCGAAGAAACCCATGCGGAGATAACTTATGATTCTCTGCCATCCGTCGCCACCGGAAACGAATCACAGCTTATTCAGGTTTTTCAGAATCTGATAGGTAACGCGCTCAAGTTTCGACGTGATGATCCCCCAAAAATACATATTGGCGTGCGCGAAGAAGAGCAGCAGTGGGTGTTTTCGGTAACCGATAACGGAATCGGAATCGAAGAGCAATTTCTGGAGCGTATCTTTATCATTTTCCAGCGTCTGCATAGTAAAGCCAAATATCCGGGAACGGGCATTGGTCTGGCGATCTGCAAACGTGTTGTCGAAAACCATCGTGGGAAGATATGGGCTGAATCCGCTCTCAACATTGGCACAACGATCTATTTCACTCTACCCTGTTCATAAGACTGAGAGGAATTCTCGAAGGATGGAAACCATAATCATTTTACTTGTGGAAGACAATCCGGGCGATGTCCGACTCACCAAAGAAGCCCTCAAGGATAGCAAACTGACCAACCACCTTTATGTAACCGAAGATGGAATTCATGCCGTGCAATTCCTTCGGCGCGAAGGCATCTATAGCGATGTGCCGCGTCCTGATCTGATTTTGCTCGATCTTAATCTTCCCCTTGTAGACGGAAGACAGGTACTGGAACAAATCAAAGCCGATGAATCGTTGCGTCGTATCCCCGTTGTGGTTCTGACGACATCCAGCGACGAGAAAGATATTCTGGCAACTTATAACCTCCATGCCAATTGTTACATCACCAAACCCATTCATCTGGATCAATTTATTCAAACTGTCCGAAGTATCGAAGATTTCTGGTTTAGTACCGTTCGGTTACCGCCGAGATAGGGAAACGCAATTATGAACGAAGTGATCAGCATTTTGTTGATAGAAGACAATCCCGGCGATATACGCCTGATTCAGGAACGTTTGCTGGGGGTGAGAGACATAGATTTCCACGTTCAGTCGGCACGTTCGTTGCAGGCTGGCCTGCTTTGCGTTCGCACCGACGAATATAGCGTGGTTCTGCTCGATCTCTCTCTTCCAGATAGTTTCGGTATGGAAACCCTGCTGACAGTGCGCGAAGCATCCCCGAAAATACCAATCGTTGTTCTGACGGGATTCAGCGACCAGCAAATCGGCTTACAGGCGCTACAGTATGGCGCACAGGACTATCTCGTTAAGGATGATACTGATGCCAAATTGCTGGTACGCTCCATTCGCTACGCTATCCAGCGCAAACAAATGGAACTGGCAGAACAGGAACAACGCCGTTTTGCAGAGGCGTTGCGGCAGACAGCGGCGTTGCTCACCAGTACGCTCGATCTGAATGAGGTGCTGGATCGCGTTCTGGCGAACATTGAATACGTCGTTCCACACGACGCCGCAAATATCATCCTGAGCGAGGAAAACTACCTGTATATAGTTCGTCAGCACAACAACGGCGGCGAACACGATGTAGAGCAAACTCTGGCAGATGGTCAACTCCGATTGACAAGTTCAGCGTTGATTGAACAAATGGAACAGACTCAACGCCCCGTCATTATTCATGATTTACAAGCCGTTGATAGCGGCATTATGGGCATTGCGATAGCGGCCAATGTTCGGTCTTACGCAGGCGCACCGATCCACCTGCACGATGAAGCTATCGGGTTTATCAGTATTTTTTGTATCCAGCCAAATGGTTTTACCAACGATGATGCAGATCGATTGATGGCCTTCGCAGAACAGGCCGCCATCGCTTTACAAAATGCGAGGCTATACACGCATTCCAGAGAACTGGCATCGCTTCAGGAAAGGCAACGTATCGCGCGCGAACTCCATGATTCTGTCAGCCAGACCCTGTTTAGTTGTCAGGCCATGACCGAATCGGCACTTCGCCAGTTCGAGAGCAATCCCGCAAAATCGCGTAATTTACTGACGCAGACATACCATATGACAACAAACGCCCTCGCGGAAATGCGCGTTTTGCTGCTGGAATTACGCCCTGCTGCAATGACGCGAATTAGTCTGCGCCAGCTTTTCGAGCAATATCTGAATCCCCTGCAAAGTCGCTTGCCGCTGCGCATTCAACTTGAAATTGCGCCCGATTTGATCCTGACGCCAGAAGCGCAGATTGCGCTCTATCGCATCACACAGGAAGCCTTGAATAACATCATCAAACATTCGCAAGCTGATGAGGTGAAGTTGTCTATCAAGGATGATGATAAATCGTTGACATTGTTCATCGAAGACAACGGCGTCGGTTTCGATTTCTCCAAAGTGGCATCTACAAGCCTCGGCTTGGGGATTATGCAGGAACGCGCGGATGGAATCGGGGCAAAGCTGGAAATTGACACGTGGCCCGGTGGAGGGACACACATTTCCGTAACCTGGCCCAAACCAGAGAGAGTACCCATTTAAGAAAATAAATATGCAACATTATACAGATTGATTACATCAATCTCGTCGATGTTATTTATACTATACCACCAATTTCAGGGGAGCGCTATTTATCGGATCAGATATAGCTGATGCCGATAATGTATTTTAGAGCATATTGTAATGATCTCCCGCTTCGGGAAAAGGAAAGAGCATGACCGCAAAACCGATGCCTGTTGATGATCTTGATCAGCGGCAACTTTTGAAAGTTCTCGTGGCTGTGAAAAAAGGTGATTTTTCGGTGCGTATGCCAGTGGAACAAACGGGTATAGCCGGCAAAATCGCTGATGCACTGAACGAAATAATCGAACTCAACCAGAACATGGCTACCGAATTCAAGCGCATCGGTACTGTGGTTGGCAAAGAAGGCAAAATTACACAAAGGGCTTCCATTGGCGTCACGAATGGTTCATGGGGCGATTGTGTAGGCTCACTCAATGATCTGATCGCCGATCTCGTTCAACCGACCAGCGAAACAGCGCGCGTGATTCGAGCGGTAGCGCGTGGCGATCTCTCGCAGACCATTGCGTTGGAAATCGAAAATCGTCCACTCAAGGGCGAGTTCCTTCAAACTGCCAAAATCGTCAACACGATGGTAAACCAGTTGAATTCATTTGCTTCGGAAGTGACGCGCGTGGCACGCGAAGTCGGCACGGAAGGCAAACTCGGTGGGCAAGCCGAAGTGCGCGATGTCGCCGGAACATGGAAAGACCTCACTGATAATGTGAACCTGATGGCAAGCAACCTGACGGGACAGGTGCGTAACATTGCCGAAGTCGCCACCGCTATTGCCAACGGTGACTTGTCCAAGAAGATCACCGTCGATGTGAAGGGTGAAATCCTCGAACTCAAGAACACCCTCAACACGATGGTCGACCAACTCAATTCCTTCGCTTCGGAAGTGACGCGCGTGGCACGCGAAGTCGGCACGGAAGGCAAACTCGGCGGTCAAGCCGAAGTGCGCGGCGTTGGTGGGACATGGAAAGACCTCACCGATAACGTGAACCTGATGGCAGGTAACCTGACTGGACAGGTGCGTAACATTGCGGAAGTCGCCACCGCTATCGCCAACGGTGACCTGTCGAAGAAGATCACGGTTGATGTGAAGGGCGAAATCCTCGAACTCAAGAACACCCTCAATACGATGGTTGACCAACTCAATTCCTTCGCTTCGGAAGTGACGCGCGTGGCACGCGAAGTTGGTACGGAAGGCAAACTCGGCGGACAAGCCGAAGTACGCGGCGTCGCCGGAACATGGAAAGACCTGACGAGCAACGTCAACCTGATGGCAAGCAATCTGACGGGACAGGTGCGTAACATCGCAGAGGTGGCAACAGCGGTTGCCAACGGCGACCTGTCGAAGAAGATCACCGTCGATGTGAAGGGTGAAATCCTCGAACTCAAGAATACGCTCAACACGATGGTCGACCAACTCAACTCGTTCGCTTCGGAAGTGACGCGCGTGGCACGTGAAGTCGGTACGGAAGGCAAACTCGGCGGTCAAGCCGAGGTGAGCGATGTTGCTGGAACGTGGAAAGACCTGACCGATAATGTGAACCTGATGGCGGGTAACCTGACCGGACAGGTGCGCAACATTGCGGAAGTCGCCACCGCTATCGCCAACGGTGACCTGTCGAAAAAGATCACCGTTGATGTGAAGGGCGAAATCCTCGAACTCAAGAACACCCTCAACATCATGGTTGACCAGTTGAACTCGTTCGCCGCAGAAGTGACGCGCGTGGCACGCGAAGTCGGTACGGAAGGCAAACTCGGTGGTCAAGCCGAGGTACGCGGCGTCGCTGGCACTTGGAAGGATTTAACAGATAACGTCAACTCGATGGCAGGTAACCTGACCGGACAGGTGCGTAACATTGCCGAAGTCGCCACTGCCATCGCCAACGGTGACCTGTCGAAAAAGATCACCGTCGATGTGAAGGGCGAAATCC
>CAYSOC010000109.1:0-22748 GCA_964432445.1 uncultured Anaerolineaceae bacterium | reverse complement strand
ATTGATTCAGGGCGGACTACTGACGGAAGCATTGTACGATGCCTCTATCCTGACCCGGTTGCTGAACGACGTTGGCCCATTCCTTCTGGAATATGACCAGGATGAGCGCTGCGCCCTGATCGAGGAACTCTTTTCCGAAGCAGCTACCGGGCGCTATTCGGATTTCGCATCACTCCTGCTCACCGTAGCTGAACGGCGTCGCCCACACCTGACCCGGCTGGAGAAAGATTTGAAGTTCGCAGAGTTTAACGTTGCCCTGCACCTGCCGCTACAGGAGCCAACGCTCCAGAGAAGCATCACATCCTTTGCAGAGCAACTGGAATTTGCCGTCGCATCCTACTACTCCTACATGACACACATGAAGGTTGCGCTGCGTGAAATAGCATTCTGCACCGAATCTGACATTATTCCCCAATTGATCAAGCGCTTCGTGGGATTCCACGACCAGTTGTATCGCGCTCCATTCGATCAGCCAGAAGGCGATTTCGCAGTCTAAACCCGTATTAACCAATCGAAAAGAAAACTGAAAGAGGATTGAGCTATGTCTGCTATTCACACCGATGCGCCTGTGTACGGCCCCGGTTGGGCGGAAATTTTGCCAACCATGACAGCATTTCGTCGCCGTCCGATGCAATTTCTGATCGATCTCCATGCTAAATATGGGTCATTTGCCAGGTTCCAGCTTGGCCCCATCCGCTGCTATCTTGTCACTGAGCCGGAAGCAGTTGCCAGCGTCTTCCAGAATACCGATGTCTTTCACAAAGATAACCTGACACGTTATGTTGTCGAGCCATTGTTTGGCGACGGTCTGAGCCTCGCTGACGGCAACGAACACCGCCGCAAGCGTAAACTGGTTGCTCCGGCGCTCTATGCCTCGCGCATCAAGACCTATTCCCACGTTATGTCGCAATATGTGTCGGAAATGGTCGATAGCTGGGAAGATGGCGGGACGTTCCTGCTGGAAGATGAACTATCGACGTTGATGTTGAAAATTGTCACCAGAACTATGTTCGATACCCAAATCGTAGACATGGGCGAAATTCTGACGACGATCAAGAACATCGTGTTGCAGGTTGGCAAGAAGATTCGTGAGCCTATCCCTGTGCCATATATCTTTCCGACCAAAGGCAACCGGGTGATGATGGATGGCGTCCACCTTCTGGAACGACACATGGATCGCATCATTGCTGAATACCGCGAACACGGTGGGAGTTCAGATAACATCCTTTCGATGTTGATGAGCGCGTGCGACGAAGAGGGACAGCCGCTTACCGATGCCCAGATACGCAGCGAAATGATGGAAATGCTGATCGCCGGACATGAAACCAGCGCCCACCTGCTCACATGGTTGTTCTATGAACTGGATCGGCAGCCGGAAGTGGTCGCAAAACTGGAAGCGGAAGTTGATGCGGTGCTGGGTGATAAACCCGCTACTTATGAGGATATTCGTCGCCTGACCTATACCGAGATGGTACTGAAGGAAGCGCTGCGTCTGTATCCGACACTGTGGCTGACCAGCCGTCAACCTATCGAGGATGTGAAACTGCTTGGGCATGATATTCCCAAAGGCAGCATCATTTTCCTCAGCCCGTTTATCAGCCACCGCCAGGCCGATCAGTTCGATGATCCGCTGAAGTTTGACCCGGAACGTTTTGCGGGACGACCAGAGCGCGGCTGGCCTGCTGGACGCTACGTACCGTTTGGCGGCGGCGCGCATGTCTGCCTCGGCTCGGAATTTTCTATCACCGAATCAACCATCGCACTCACTGCGATTATTCGCAAAGCACGGTTGCATCGCACCGAACAAAAAGAAATACATTTCGTTGCAGGGGCAACCCTTCGCCCGGATGATCCGATTCCGGTGCGTATCGAATTCCGCTAGTTAACACACTGCTGCCGCTACAGATTTACAGCGGCAGCAACCACTTATAGAAAATATCAATCAGATCATCAAGAGTATCAGTTTGAACCATAACCCATCTGGATTTATCATGAAGGCAAAGGAGGATTCAGATGGTGATCACAGGAATTAATCACGCGCAAATCACGATCCCGACGGGGTCGGAAGATCGCGCCCGTGCATTTTATTGTACACTGCTCGGTTTGTCGGAAATTCCAAAGCCTGATTCATTAGCGGGGCGCGGCGGGTTCTGGTTGCAGGTTGGCGCATTACAGGTACACATCGGCACAGAAGATAACGTAGAGCGCAAAGCGACCAAAGCCCACCTTGCCTATGAGGTGGACGATATAGAAACATGGCACAGAATACTATTGCAAAACAGCGTGGTCATTCTGGATTCCGTTCCGATTCCCGGCTTTGCACGCTTCGAGTTCCGCGATCCCTTCGATAATCGTGTCGAATTTATTCAGCCCTTGAAATAGGAACGGGAGAGAAGTCATAGCCTATCGCTGATTTCTTTCCTGTTTATGGTTGATTTCCCCTTGCGACTCTTTGACAGCAAACCATCGGCGGAATAAAATCACAACGTACTTAAACCTTTTTTAAAACAGGACGGTTAAGTTATGAAAAGCTATCCCACCGAGCAGATCAGGAATGTCGCCCTGGCAGGACATCAGGGCGCTGGTAAGACGAGCCTCGTGGAAGCGATGCTATTTACTACCGGCGCAACCTCCAGAATGGGAAAAATCGCGGATGGCAGCACCACCAGCGATTTTGACGAAGAAGAAAAACAGCGCGGCCTTTCTATCAACACTGCCGTTATCCCCCTCGAATTTAAAGACGTAAAAATAAATCTGATGGATACGCCGGGATTCCCGGATTTTCAGGGCGAGACACAGGCTGCTGTGCGTGTCTGCGACTGCGTTCTGATCGCGGTAGATGCGGTCAACGGGCCAGAAGTCGGAACAGAATTGGCGTGGCAGTTTGCCGAAGAATTCAACCAGCCTGTCATTGTCGTTATAA
Organism: uncultured Anaerolineaceae bacterium; assembly: GCA_964432445.1. Taxonomy (GTDB): domain Bacteria; phylum Chloroflexota; class Anaerolineae; order Aggregatilineales; family UBA2796; genus JBBRMW01. The sequence continues at coordinate 19,825 of CAYSOC010000109.1, read as the reverse complement.
ACAAGATTGATCGTGAAAATGCAAGTTTTGAGCGCACGCTAAACGCCCTGCATGTACGCTTCCCCGGTCATAAATTTATTCCGGTATTGCTGCCTATCACCGAAGGGCCGGGATTCAACGGCGTAATCAACGTCCTGACCCAAAAGGCATATTATGGCGTCGGGCGCGATGAAGACCGCAAGGACGCTCCGGCAGAAATGGTGTCCCGGATTGCAGAAGCGCATCTGGCGTTGATCGAGGCCGCCGCCGAAGCCACCGAAGAATTGATGAATAAATATTTCGAGACACAGGAACTTAATTTCGAGGAAGTCCGCGATGGAATGCGATTGGCCGCCCGCGACGCTGATTTGAAAACCGTTCCGGTGTTTGTCGCTGCCGGAGACGTAAATGTCGGTGTGTATCCGTTGCTTGAAGCACTCACGGTTTATGTATCTCCGGCAAGTCAGCGGCGCGTCGCCATCGCCAACGAAGAAGGCGAAGAGGTGCAATATCTGAATCGCCCGCAGAGCGATGACGGCCCGTTGGCGGCATTCGTTTTCAAGACGGCCAATGACCGCTTCGTCGGTACGCTGAACTACTTCCGCATCTTTTCCGGGATGATGAAAAGCGGGCAAACCTATTACAACGCCAATACAGAGCAGGAAGAACGTATCGGGCAATTACTGGTGATTCGCGGCAAGGAGCAAATCCCGGTTACGGAACTGCACGCGGGCGACATCGGCGCGGTGGCAAAGCTGGCGCATACGGGTACGGGTAATACGCTCTGTACCAAAGATCATCCGTTGAAATTGCGTCAACCTGTTTATGCCACCCCGATTTTTGCGGTAGCGCTTGACCCGAAAACAGCCGCCGATGGCAACAAGATGGGTAACATCCTCACACAATTGTCGATGGCTGATCCAACCCTGCGCTGGCGGCAAGACCCGGAAACCAAGCAGACTGTCCTTGAAGGCATGGGCGATATTCACGTGAATATTGCGATCAGCCGTGCAGAGCGGTTGGGTTGCGGTCTTATACCGAGTGTCCCGCGTGTACCCTATCGGGAAGCGATCACCAAAACCGCCAGCGCCCAATATCGCCACAAGAAGCAATCTGGCGGCGCAGGGCAATTTGGAGAAGTCAGCCTGCGCGTCGAGCCGCGTTCCTCCGGTGAAGGCTTTGAATACGTAAATGGCACAGTCGGCGGCGTGATCTCCGGCTCATTCATCCCCAGCATCGAAAAAGGTATCAGACAGGTGTTGGATATCGGAGTCGTTGCGGGCTACCCAATCTATGATATTCGGGCAGTTGTCTTCGATGGCAAGATGCACCCGGTAGATTCAAAAGATATAGCGTTCCAGATTGCGGGGCGCGAATCGTTCAAACTGGCATTCAAGGATGCCGGCCCGGTACTGATGGAGCCAGTGATGAATGTGCGCGTCATCGTCCCGGAAGAAAACATGGGCGATATAATGGGTGACTTCAACACCCGGCGCGGACGGGTGCAGGGCATGGATACGGAAAACGGGCGTAGCGTTATCACTGCGCAAGTGCCGCTGGCGGAAATGCAGCGTTATTCAAACGTCTTGCGCGCGATGACACAGGGGCGTGGTGTCTATTCGATGTCCTACAGCCACTATGAAGCTGTGCCACCGAATATTGCCGCTCCGATTATCGCGGCACACAAGGAAGTTGAACACGCCGACGTCTAGTTTCTTCAGACCCCACCCTAAATCCCTCCCCGCTGGCGAGGAGGGACTTTCAGACAGTCACGCATTGCTCCCTTTCCCTGCGTGCGGGGAAAGGGTGGGGGATAGGGGTCATTCTTTTTCAGACAGTCTTCGCTCAACAGTCACCTTCAAGCCTGATTTTCGACGTGCTTTTCAAAATACTGGATAGTGCGCTGCAAGCCTTCGTAAATATCAACCTTCGGCTCCCAACCCAAAATCGTTTTGGCTTTGGTGATGTCTGGCTTGCGGGTCTGCGGGTCGTCCTTAATCCGCTTTTCCTTCTGCACTGTCATTCCTGCCGGGTTATCGGTCAACTGATTGACAATTTCAGCAAAGCGCTTGATCGTCATTTCGTTGGGGTTGCCGATGTTGCATGGCAGCACTTCGTCCGATTTGAGCAGACGATAGATGCCAGCGATCAGGTCGGAGACATAGCAAAAACTGCGCGTCTGCTGCCCATCGCCATAGAGTTCCAGTTGTTCATGGCGGAGCGCTGCCCCGATGAAGTTTGGCACAACCCGCCCGTCATCCAGCCGCATCCGTTCGCCAAAGGTGTTGAAAATCCGCACGATGCGTGTCTGCACACCATACTGCCGATGATAGGCCATCGTGATCGCTTCGGCATAGCGCTTCGCCTCATCATAGCAGCCGCGCGGCCCGATGGTGTTCACATTGCCCCAATATTCTTCGGTCTGCGGGTGAACCAGCGGATCGCCATAGATTTCGCTGGTAGAGGCAAGCAGAAAACGCGCATTCTTTTTGCGCGCAACTTCGAGCGCGTTCTGCGTCCCCATCGAGCCAACCTGGAGTGTTTCAATCGGAAATTTCAGGTAATCAATCGGGCTGGCAGGCGAGGCAAAATTCATCACGGCATCAAGTTCACCTTCGATCTCGAATGGCTGAATAATGTTGTGGTTGATATAGGTGAAGCGTGGATTTCCAATCAGGTGCGCGATATTGCGTTCGCTCCCGGTCAACAGGTTATCCATCGCAATCACATCATAGCCCTCGGCAAGGAACAGGTCGCAGAGATGAGAGCCGAGGAAGCCCGCTCCGCCAGTGATGAGTACACGCATGGATAAATCCTTCTTTTTCTTATTGATTAGCGTGGCAAGTCGCGCAACCGCGATTGAAATTCGGTAGCGAAGATACTATAGGCGCGTTCGTCGTACAGGCAAAGGATGATCCGCCGAACATGGCGTATGTCTTCATCGAATGTGGCAACAATGATTTCCTCCAGAATGATGCGTGCGGCTCCCTCCATCGGGTAGCCGAAAATGCCTGTCGAAAGCGCCGGGAGCGCCAGTGATTCCAGTTGATTGATTTCCGCAAGGTTGATCGCAGCCCGCACGGCGCTGGAAAGTTTCGTTGATTCCTGACCCTCACCGAGACGCGGCCCGACAGCGTGAATCACATAACGTGCAGGCAAATCGCCCGCCCATGTGATGACTGCCTTGCCGACTTCGCAATATTGAATCAGGTCGCATTCGTCCTGTATGGCTTTTCCACCCTTGAGCAGAATCGCAGCGGCGACGCCAGCTTCAAGTTGTAACCTGGGGTTTGCCGCATTCACAATCGCATCAACTTTCAGATCAGTAATGTCTCCCTTGATGATTTCGACGAGAATGTTATTCAACCGGATTTGCATTGACCAATCTTAGCGCCAACCCGCAGCATAGACAGAACACATAGGCCAGATCAACCACAAAATAACTGTTATCGATCAGCCCGTGCGCCAGAAAGTCTGCCATTGCGCCACACAGCCCCGCGCACAGTGCCAACCCAAGTATATCACTCCCAAGCCGCCGTCGTGCAGAAATGACTGTCCGCCAGAATCCGAGTTGCAGCAAAACCAATAATACAAGGCCAAAGACGCCGAGGCTCACCCAGAAATCCAGAATCATGTTGTGGGGGTGCGATAAATCCGGCTCTTTATAGGCATCGGGCAGGATATAGCGGCTACGATATAGATACAGGAATTGATCCAGCCCCGCCCCGGTGATCGGACGTTCGCGGATCAGGTTGGCGGCACTTGTCCAGACGTTCACCCGTGCCAGCGACGATTCCCGATCTCCGCTGAATGCCGATTGCACGCGCGGCACAAATAGAATCGCCAGCACAATTGCCAGCACGCCCAACCCGGTCAGGAGCAGCCCGCGCTTCCAATCCCACACAATCAGAACAACGGCAAACGCCGCAGGCAACCCGAACAGCAATGCGCCCGCACTTTGCGTCAACAGGACAGCGACCACCATAATCACTAGGGCGAGTCCGGCGAAAATGCGCCGCAACCCCGATAGCCGATAGAGCAGCATCGCCAGCGCAAACGGCGCACAGCGCCCGATAAACAGCGCTACATTGTTCGGTGAGCCGTAAATGCTGCCGAGCCGACGCGCCCCGCCCTCTGCCGTGATGACGCTCCCTGTACCCGTGAAATAGCCGAGGATGCCCATTACGCAGACCACCGCTGCCGCGACGATCAGCGTATCGACCAACCGCAGAATATCGTTACGAGTCAGTGGGAACAATCGAATCAGGAAGTAGAACGCAATCGGCTCGATCACCATGATGCGCCATTCGCGTAACGCCGGGGCAACTTGTTCGCTCCAGGCCAGTGTCAGCGTGGCAAGCAGGGCAAAGCCGATGAACAACCAATCCAGCATCCGCAGTTTGAGCGTGATTCGGCGGCGTCCGCGTATGCCTTCGACACCTGCACGCAAAATCGACGCGGCAACAGTCATCACCAATACCAGTTCAACCATCGGCAGCGCACGGATGTAGTTCTGCACCGGGTACAGGAAGAACGGCGCGAAGAACGCGACCAGACACAACCCAAGCGCAGGCTTGTTATAGATCAGGATGAAGAGGACGATCAGCGCGAGAGCATTCAGGATAAATATAGGCGAGAAATAGGCTACGCCCGCTGTCACCACTGTGAGCAGGATCGCGGGTTCGTCGCGCCGGAAAACATTCGGGATCACGCCGCCAAGCGTGAGTGTCATGCTCAACCCGGCGGCAAAAGTCACCGCAATACCAAGCGCAACATCGCCCATCCGTCGCAGCCATGCCAACACACCACCTGTTGGATTCGCCAGCTTTGCCCAGGGAAAGCCGCGCCCAATCCACAGCGTGCCGACCAGCGCAAGCACCGCAAGCAGCAACCCGCCTACGATCAGCGGATCGCGTTCCGCTGGTAACGCCCCGCCGACAGCGATCCCCGCAATCGCCCAACGTTCATAACCGAGATAGGCGCGCACAGATAACTCATGCACCCCCGGCGGCAGGTTGCGTGCCACCAGAATGGTATCAGTGCGCGGCTTGCGATCTGGCGAGGTGAGCAGGATGAACGCTTCTCCGTCCATTTCACGCGGGAGCGCATTGGCTGGCTCACCATCGACTGTCACGTAGAGATAGGCGACATAATCATCGCGGCGCACCGAGAGCGCTATCGAATCGCCCTCGAATTTCAGGCTGAATGTGCTGTCCGACTTATCGCTGTTCTGCCCGACATCCGCACCGAGCGCACCAAGCCGCCATTCGCCCTGATATTTAATTCGTTGTGGTTGATTAGGGTGATGCAAACCGATACTAAACACATCCGTTTCCGGGGCGACGATGGACGTATCACCGAAGCGATCCCGCATCGCAAAACCCTGAATCGGGTCATCGGCGGGGGCATTCGGTTGCCAGTATGCCAGATTGAGCGCTGCCAGCCACGACCATTCGCGCGCCGCACGTCCGAACGCTTCGCGGGTATATTGCAATTGTGTTGCCGCGTCCACCTGTCCCCATACCGACGGTGCGCCCTTCCAGTCGGCGGGAAGGCTGTTCCAGCCAAAATGACTGGCAAAGATAGGCTTGGCAGCATCGCCCTGACGTTCCATCTCTTCGCGGAGCAAAATCAGGCGCGAGAAGTTTAGCGTTTGATCGTTGAGCGTGCGATCCAGCGGGCTGAAATTGAACCCATAGGGCTTGCCGCTGACCGCATCCATCACATCCTTCGCGCCACTGACATACATCCCGCGCAGATAATCGACTTCGTTCTGGTTGCGTGGCCCGGTTTCGACAGTCGGCGCAAGCCCTGCCGCGATTATGGTAGGGTTACCATCCACGCCTTTGATTGCCGTATATGCCGCACGCAGCATTGCCGTGTATTCAGAGGGGCGCACATCCAGATTGCCCCAGTGTTCCGCGAGATTCGGCTCGTCCCAGATTTGATAGTAGCTGACCCAACCGCGATATTTCTCCGCGACTTTACCCGCAAAAACGCCAAAATCCGCAGGGCTGGCAGGCGGTGCATAGCGGCTACCTTCGCCGCCGGGTTTACGCGCCCATGCAGGGGATTCATCCAATACGGCAATCAACTTCAGCGGTGATTTGGCAAGCGCTTCGAGGATCGGATCATATCTGGTGAAGTCGAATTGCCCTTTTTGCGCCTCGATCACCGACCACAAAATCGGCTGGCGTACCCAGACAAACCCGGCGCGGCTGATGCGTTCCAGTTCCGGCGCGAGTTGATCAACAGGGAGCGTAGTCAGGTCGATGTTGACCCCGGCCTGTGGCGTATGAAATGGGAGAACCACCCCCGAAGCAGGATCGCGCCAACCGCGTTGTATATTGTGGCGTTCCCGCCAGGAAACCGCTGCAACGGAAATACCCGATAGAAGCAGCGCTATAAAGCTGAAAAGGATCAGAAAACGACGCAGCATGTATTTAATTATTGCCCCCAACGCGGCAGGCGCGCGTCGTCTACTACTGTCAACTGATTGGCGCGCCCTGTCCCGACATCGACTAACCACAAATTGCCCTGATAAACCACAACGACCTGAGTCCCTTCGGCGCTCCAGATCGGTACGCTGCTGAAATCATCGACAGGGCGCAGACCCGGCTTATCCAGTCCGGGGAAAATAAGCGTGGCGTTGCTGCCATCCCGATCCGCAACGACCAAATCATAATCGCTGTTCAGGCTGTTGATCCCGTCGCGCGCTTTTAGATAGGTTAAATAGCCCTCGGCAGGGTCACCGCGTAATGGGCTGAACTGCGGACGCGCCCAGATGCCAACCCGATCCGCCAGCGTCGCTTCAAAATTCCCCGTGTCCGGCTTGACGCGCAGATCAAATATTGGGCTGGCTTCGGGTTGTTCGCTGCCTTCAGGCTTACCGTGAACCGTCGCCGCAAGGAATGTGCCGTCTGCTGTCCATGTCAGGGAGGGCAGCCAGACCCATCCGCGTGGCAGCGTCGCGGAATAGACTCTGAAATCATAGAGTTTGTTGATCTTTCCGGTTTTAGTGTCAATTGTCCCGATCCCATCGGCCTGCGCCCACGCGAGTGCCTTGCCATCGGGCGACCATGCAAACTGCGTTCCCCAGAACGCATATTGACCCGTCAGACCGCTGGCAACCAATTTATTCGCGCGGCTGATTTTGCCCGTTTTGTTATCCAGCGTGGCAATGATGTAATCGTTAAAGGCTTCGTGATTATCCGGGTGTGCGTCCGACCAGCGCCCGGTGGAATAGCCAAATGTCAGTGGACGCCCCGGAATCCAGTCGGCATACAACACATCTTCCAGCAATTTGATTGGCTTGCCGTTCGGGTCATCTATATCCAGCAAGACGTAGAGTTCGTTGATGGTGCGTGCAGTTGGCGTCGGCGTACCTGCGCCAGCCGCGAGGCGGGAATAGAGCAATTGACGACTGTTGGCAGACAGCGCAAATACGCGCCCGTCCAGGTTGCCACCGGTCTGGAGCGTGCGCTGACTGGTACTGTTGCCTTCGATGATGCGTGCCTGTCCACCGCTGATATAGGCAATTGTGCCTTTGATCTGGATCGGATCAAGCGTCTTGCTATCGATCCCGACAGCGATGATCTCATCGCGCGGTTGGCTGATGACTGTCGTACTGCCGGGGATGCGGTTTTTCTCTACGCCATCTTCGAGCGTGACTTTGGCGCAAATGCGGCGTTTGCCGTTGATTCCAGCTTGAATGACTTTCTTTTCGCCGGGAGGAAGTTCGTCGGTTTTGCGCGTGAGCGTCTGGTAGGCGAAATCTTCTTCGCCGCAATCGTCGCGTTCGGTGACACGGATAATTGTGATCGTTGTGTTGTCGGTCAGGGGTGAGAGCAGCGGCGGCGTCACCTTATCGAAATCGCCAATCCTGATACCCTCTTTTTGCAGAAATTGCCCGACCCCTATCGGTTGCCCCTGCACATAGGCACGTTCGCGCCCGTCTACAATCACGCGCACATTCAGCCCGCCCGATCCTCCCGGTGTACACGACGCCACCAGAAGCAGGCAGATTATCCAGTAAATTTTACGTCTCATCACCGAACCTGCTCACCAATGCGGCGCTATTGTACCGTCAAAACAGGTTTGGTCTATAACGGTTGCCTGACAGGAAGGCCAGCCAGCCTTCCCGTTTCCCAATCCAGAGGCGGAAAACTATTTCATATCGGGGTAGATAGCTTTCAGAAAACTCAGGTTATAAGCTGCGTTCACATCCTGTGGTTTGGATAAAATGCCCTGATCGATTAGGACCTGGTAGGCGTTTGTCCAAACCGCAGCATTCATCGCTCCCACATGGCTGTTAGGGATGTTAATTAACGGAAGCAACTTCAGCATACTCGCTTTTTGGGCGTTAGCGTCCAGTTTGGAGTCGTATTTCAGCGCCAGAGCCGAAGCCTGATCCGGGTTATTGATGGCATATTGATAGCCCTTCAACGTGGCACGTAAGACACGCTGAACCAGATCGGGGTTCTTGTCAATCAGTTCCTGCCTTGTGAAAATGAGGTTTTCGTAAGTTTCAATCCCGTAATCAAAGACAAGAATAGCGTTGGTTTTGTAGCCTCGCGTTTCGAGAACCACAGGTTCGTTATCCAAAAATGCAGGAATAACGTCGATTTCATCCTTAATCAAGGCATCCAGCGAAAATTTGGATGCGTCCGTGATTTCCTTGATCCCGCTGCGGTCAATGTTTTGGGATTTTAGCAAGGCAAGGTAGACCGAATTGTCGTCAGCACGATAGGCAACCCGTTTTCCAATCAGGTCTTGCGGGCGCTGGATGTTTTTGGTCGCCAGTGAGATAAAAGCACGTGGGCTTCTCTGGAGCGTACTGGCAATTGCAACCAGTAGTTTTCCATTGGCACGCGCCTTCATGATCTCATTGGTACTCGCCAGGCCAAAATCGGCCTTGCCAGAGGAAACCAGTTCCATCGGGTCGATGTACCCCTTGTCGGATATTCCGCCCCCGTTTACGGTGATATTCACACCTTCGGCTTTGTAGTAACCCTGATCGATTGCCGCATAGAACCCGGCAAACTGGCTTTGGTGAAACCACGAAAGCTGGACTGTAGCGTTTTGCAGTGGGGTATTGGAGGGTGTGGTAGCAGAATTGCATCCAACCAATAGTAACATAAGAATAAGGCTGGTCGTTTTGGAGAGGATGGAGAGGGGCTTCGCAACCATGTCACAATCTTTCTCTTAAAATATCTATAAATATAGGGTATTTCAAATAGATTGAATGTCAACGCTTGCGCACCAATTGTTATAGGTTTGGGAATAAAGTAATCTTGTACAATCTTTTTTATACAATCTATTGACATACTATAAAAATAGATCAATAATACCTACCGAATGGTAGGCAGGTAATTTAATGCCCAATCCCGATTCATCCAGTACGGCACGGGAACGTGTCCTGAATATGGCAGAGACGTTGTTCCGCGAACGTGGCTATGATGCTGTCTCGCTCAATGATCTTGCCGAGGCGCTGGGGATGCGGAAAGCATCGCTCTACCATCACGCGCCGGATGGCAAGGAAATGTTATACGTCGAAGTGATGGAGCGTACTCTGCGGCGTTACCGTGCCGGACTCGAACAGGCCATCCAGCACAGTGGCATGACGTTCATCGGGAAACTGCGCGCGGCGGCGCATTGGTTGATCGAACAGCCATCGCTTCATTATGGGCGTATGATGCAATCCGATATGGCAGCGATCAGCCCGGAAAATGCCAATCGTCTCCGTATTGCTACCCATAATGCGCTGCTGTTCCCGTTGACGGCTGCGTTTGTACCGGAGATGGAACAGCGCGGCATTGATACAGCGAAGGTGCAATATCTGACCGGGGCGTTTCTGGCGATTGTAGAAAGTATCCAGATGTTACCTGAAAACTTCAGCCCAACGCCCAAAACCGAAATGGTTGATTTTGTAATCGAAACGCTCTTCCAGAATTTCGGAAAAGTATAGGATCACGAGGAAGAAAACATGAATACAAAAGCGCAACGCGCCCTTTTGGGCGGGGTAGTCTTCAGTTTCCTGTTTACCGGCCTGATTTGGGCCACTGGTTCGGCTCTCAGCGTCTTTCCACACCTGCCGGATCAGGGTGCAGAATGGTATTTCTGGAAGTTGCCCGCCCCGAACGACATGGCTCGCCTGACCGCGTGGGGCTTTTATCTCCTGCATCAGTTCGCTATGTGGGGACTCATCTGGTACGCACAAACGCGGGTTCGCAAGTATGCCCCGGCGGGTGGGTTGCACCGTGTCAACATTCTGGCGCTTGGCGTAAACGCCTTGTTCATCGGCTTGCACTATATCCAGACCCATCTCTGGTACGACGGTCTGGCGCAGGATGTATCGATCTGGTCGTCACAGTGGTCGGTGATTCTGGTGCTGGTCTGGATCATGTTGATGGAAAACAATCGGCGCGGCATATTTTTCGGCAAGAAGCTCCCGATTGGAAAAGCGATCATCGAATTTGCCCGGAAGTATCACGGTTACTATTTCGCGTGGGCGATTATCTATACCTTCTGGTATCACCCGATGGAATCCACACCGGGACACCTGATGGGGTTTCTGTATACCTTCCTGCTGATGCTGCAAGGCAGCCTGTTCCTGACCCGCGTCCATGTCAATAAATGGTGGATGTTTGTACAGGAAATCATCGTGCTGGCGCATGGCACGATTGTGGCAATCATCGGTGGAAATTCCATCTGGCCGATGTTCTTCTATGGTTTCTTTGGCGTGTTCATCATCACCCAAATGCACGGGCTTGGTCTGCGCCGCTGGACGAAATGGGCTTTCGTCGCTATATATGTTGGTAGTGCGCTGCTCGTCTATAGCGAACGTGGTTTCAAACGAATTTGGGAACTGAGCGCGATTCCGCTGGCAGATTATGCCATCCTGATCATTATGGCGCTGATCTTCGGAATCGGAATCTGGATCAAACGTCGGCTTGATTCGTCTGATAAACAACTCCCTGCTTCTGGATTGCAAACAGCGGGAATGGATTAACCATGAAAACAGTGGTCATTACGGGCAGTACGCGCGGCATCGGGCTGGGGATGGCGCGCGAATTTCTGGCGCGCGGCAACAAGGTCACGATCAGTGGACGTAGCGCGGCATCGGTGGAAAAAGCGCTTGCGGAACTACGCCCCAAATATGGTGATAATGTGGCGGGGCAGCCTTGCGATGTGAGCAACTATGAACAATTGCAGGCGCTCTGGGATGCCGCCAAAGCAACCTTCGGACAGGTGGACATCTGGATCAACAATGCCGCCAGCATCCTGCCGATGAAAAACATGACAGAGCAGAACCCGGAAGCCATGCGTACATTGGTTGATACAAACCTCACGGGGATTATGTACGCCAGCCAGATTGTGTTGAACGGAATGCGCGAACAGGGCGGCGGTCATTTCTATAACATGGAAGGCTCTGGCAGCGATGGGCGCGTCAGTGTCGGGATGACGCCTTATGGCAGCACCAAATATGCACTGACGTTCCTCACCAAAAGCCTGATGAAAGAGATGAAAGATAGCCCGGTGAAGATCAGCCTGCTCAGTCCGGGGATCGTGATTACCGATATGTGGAGTGATTTGTATTCTGAAGAACCGGAACGCTGGGAGCGCTCCAAGCGCTTCCTGAATATTCTCGGTGACAAGGTGGAAACTGTAGCATCGTGGCTGGTGACGCAAATCCTGCAAAATGATAGGAGTGGCAACAAAATCGCGTGGCTGACAACGCCCAAAATAATGCGGCGATTTCTTACCGCCTCATTCAACAAACGCGACTTATTCGCCAGTTGATGCAAATCACACCGGGTACACGCAAGGGTGTATCCGGCGCTTCGATCACAAATTGAATCCTTAACGTGCAAACTCAAAAGCGCCAGCATCACAAGTAGAATCGTCCGCAGTCAGACGCACCTTGCCACGCTGATCAAGATTGCCTACCTGCCGGCATATTGACGGAACTCCCAAACCAATGGCAGGGCTGTCGGGTTGCAATGCAAGCGTCCATGTTGCGCCCCCGTGATCTCCAAAATCTGCAAATTTGGGGGCTATTGATTTAATTGTGCTGCCACAGTTTGTTCTTGGAAACTGGATGTTCCCGCCGCCATCTTCTAACGTACCGGAACATGCACCAATATGAGGATTGCTAGTCGTTACAATGCTATTCGTAAGAATCAGCCTTCCGCCCTGTATAAAATATTGTCGAGTGTAAATAGCGCCCCCAACGCCGCTCATTTCAGCAAATGTTGAGTTCTGAACATATGAAGTCCCATCGGTAGTCATCATCCCTGTATCTGTAATCTTATAAAATGTACTATTTTGAATATCAAGGGAATCGCTATTGATCATCCCAATTTCCAGTTCATAAAACAAAGAGTTCGCTATGTGCGCTATACCGTGATTTACTAAACCTGTTGCCAGGGCATTACTTCCTGTTATGGTTACGCCATCTAAAGTTAAATCGCCATAATTTCCTATCCTGCCTGCCTTAATGGTAATGTTTTTTATTTTCACCTGAGTCCCCGAAAGGATTTGAATTTTTTCACTTGCAACATTTGCTCCAACAAGGGTTAGGTCAAGTGATTTATCCGTCGGGCCTTGTATTTCAATATTTTTGTTTTGAATAATAAGGCGTCCTCCAAGATTGGACTCACCACGCAAGGTTGCCGCATACTTAATCACAGTACCCCATGAAGCATCTTGAATCGCTTCTCGTAACGTACAATGGGTATCGCAGACATTATCATTACCGTCATCGAGCGTCGTTACTGTTAGTATCTGTCCCGACGAAACAGGCGTGGGCGTTTGCGCTCTGACCGTAACCGCACCCCAAAAACAGATCAAAACCGCCAAATATCTGGTTTGCAAGAAGAATTTCATCCGAACCTCAGTGTTGCCAAGTGTTGTATCGTTGCTTTAATTGACCCGTGATTGGCGAATAATCGACACGAGTTTCGCCCGCACCTTATCATGCTCCTGATCGCCAAATTGCAGCGCAGTCTCGCAGGCGCGAATGGCCTCTTCTACGTTGCCCTGCGCCAGATAGACATCTGCAAGTCGCGCATAGGCAAGGCTGCTTTTTGGGTTATAGCGAAGTGCTGTTTGATAGGCAGTGGCGGCTTGCGGGAAATTCCGAAGCTGCTGATACTGTAGCGCCACGCCGAGATAATATTCTTCCGGGTTATCCAGCATCCGGTCAAGCAAATCTTTCTGCCTGCCAACAGCATCCCTGAGCGTAATTTCGCCAAACCATGCGACTGTACTGGCAGTGTTTCCCGGCGACACGATCAGGCTGAACTCGACCTGCTGTGCTGGATAGGCGATGTCGTTACGGTTGCGCCACGAGATCACAGGCCTATCCCATTGCAGGCGCTTATATAAATTCCCCAACTCAACCCGCTGCTGCGACCATTGATCAAGCGGCGCAGGCAGAATCAACATAGCTTTGTTGCCGGTTTGATTCAGTTCTTCACGCTGCCCCCCAAACAGCACACGCAGTTCATGGATGCCATCCTTGAATTGCAATCCGTACAGCAAACCTTGAGCAATATCCGGTACGAACGGTGGACGCACCCACAGCGAGAGTGAATCGGTATAGCTCATCCATTGCGCCAGCTTCCCGACTTGCCCCGATTCGTCATCGACCTGCATCTTCAATCCCCAGCGCCCGTCCATTTGGGCGATATTCAGGGACGTTTGCCCGTTTTCCGGCGGGGTCAGTTCCCAGCCATCCGGGGCATTTGCGCCATATGTCCAATATAGAAAGGCGGGATTCCAGACCCGATCCGGTAATTCACGGTCTGCTTTATTGGGAATAGAGACAACAAAGCGCACCGAAGACCCTTGTTTGGCGTCGGTGATGATCACCTGTGCGACGCGATCCACCGGGAAACTCTTCGAGCCGTTCTGCTCGACGCCGATCAGATAGCGCCCGGAAGCGCCCGGCGCGAGGCTATCTGGACCATAGAGGATTTTCCAGGGGAGCGCCTGCCGTGCCGGATCATATTGCACCGCGAAGCGCGGATAGAAAACACTGCCGGATTCGTTGGTGATCGAAAGTTCCAACTGTCCCGCCAGTGTTCCATTGTAAAAAGTCAGAATCGGCGGATAGAGTTCTGCTTTCAACCGGATCGGCGTTGCCAGATCACGCACGAGAATCACCAGCGGCAGACATAAAATAACCGCGCTGATCCCAAGCGAGAAATTGCGCCGATAGATCGTAGCGGGTGCTTTGGGCAACGGCATATGGAACCAGCTAATCAGCAGCGGTGGAATCCAGAATATCCAGTAATTCGCCAGCCCGCGATAGTAAATCCAGAAGAACAGGCTAGGGATCACCCACATGCTCTGAGCAAAAGTGCGCGGATGCCGCCAGACAACCCACACCGCCACGACATAAAACGCCAACTGCAATATCGAATAAAATTCGCGCGAGATTGGCAATACGCCGAACGCCGAAAACGCGCCCAAACCCTGACTATAGATATTGAACGCGGCGTATAGCGGCTCGAATACGCCCGTGATCCATGCAAGCGGATCGGAGACGAAAAATGGCAGATTGATCAGCGCAAACAGCCCGAACGCAATACCTGCAAACTGGATCACCCGACGCAGGCGGTGCGGCTCAGAGTACCATACCGCTATCAGCAGAAACGGCACGATGAACCATGTTTGCTGTTTATAGTTGATTGCCAGTCCGAGCAGCGTTGCGCGCAATACTGGACGCCGCCACGCGACAACCATGCCGGTCAAGAACAGACACCAGACAATATCCTGTGTCCCTTCCAGCGGTAGCGGGATCAATGGTTTGATGGCGAACAGCGGAACGAGTACCAGCGCGCGAATCGAACGGGGTGCGCCGAACCAAAGCACCATACCGAGCGCCAGCAACGCCACCAGATTCAGGATGCGTACTTGCCCCAAGCCAACCCGATCAAACAGCCACAACACCAGTGTTGGCAACGCCGGATAGGTCAGACGATTTTGATAGGAAGCGTCAAGGAATGGCGTCAGCAGCAAGCCGGAATCCCGAAAGACGCGCGCCGCATCTGTGAAATTCCACGAATAGGGGTTTTGCCCATGCTTGAGCGCTTCCAGAGCATAGCGCTCGATCATCTCGTTGTCGGCGTGGGAGGAGGTGTACGGTGTGGCGTTCATCGTCCCAACGGCGAAGATTTGCAGCGATGTTGTGATGAACGCGACAAAAACCAACATCTGCGCGCGTTTCGCAAAATCCGGTTTTACCAGTGCCAGCACACCGGAAATGATCCCGAACAGCCAGAATCCCCATGCCCCGATCAACAGCGGTGGATTGGTGAAACTATTGCCCTGACTCCACAGGCTGATCCCGGCATCGAAGAAGATCAGGCAGGCCGCAATCAGCGCGATACGCGGCAAGACATTACGTAACGGGAGCGAATCCAGCCTCATGGCGAATCGCCCTCTGCCCGCAGTTGCAGCGCTCTATCGCGTTTTTCGATCAAATCCTGATCGGTTGGGTTGTAGCTCAATGCGTGCTGATAGGCCGCCGCCGCGCGTTGATAGTTACCATCGGTGAATAGATCATCACCGATGCGCGCGTAATATGCCTGCGGATTGTGCAGCGTTTCCTGCATCAGGTGTTCCGGCGCGATGCGATAATCGGGCTGTTCGATAGCGCCGAAATAGACCTGTATCGGGTTGATTGAGTCTTTATCTGCCGCGAGAAACAACCGTACCCTGACCAACCGAAACGGCAGTTCCAGACCGCGAAAAACGGTACGCTTGAGGGGTGGTATCTCCCAGCCTCCGGCCTGATAAAGTTGCGGGATGTCGATCTCGGCGGTGAGCCATTTGCCGTCTGTCGGCGCGAAAGGGAAACGTTTGGTGTGAATGCCATCATCCAGTTCAATACCGATGGTCGCGTCAGCCGGAAAATCGCTATCTGTGAAATAGGGGATTTTGAACGCTTTCTCTGGAAAAACAATCTGTGTTTCCAGCCCTACATACCGCTCATCGACAGGCTTTTTCAATTCGCCTTTTACCATCGTGAAAGATAGCACATCCCGATCATCTTTCTGGAGCATCTCGATCCGTCCCGGCGTCCGCGAAACCAGTTCCCACAACACCGGGCTGGTGGCGATATAGTTCCACATCGTAAATTGTGGATTTGGAATCGAGTCCGGCCAGAGCAGACTGCGCTCCCCGATCTCGACGGTAGCACGCAGCGCATAATCGGTTGAATCGGTGACGAGCAGTTGAACCCGATCATGCCCATAAAACGAATTGCTCTCACCGCGCGGCGCAATTTTATACACATTGCGCGCACCGGGCGCGATTTGCGGCAATCCGCTCACCACTTGCCAGATCAGCGGGTTGGTGGAATAGGACGTTTGATGCACGGCAAAGCGCGGCGTCACTGTTTGTTTGCTCGTATTTTCGATTTCTACTGTGATCAGGCTGGCGCGTCCATTCAACCCGACGATTACCGGAGACTGTACGCGCAGGCGCATCGGCGGCGGAAGAATCATCATTGCGCCGATACCAACAATAAACACGAACGCACCTGCTGCCAACGCCACCGTCCAGCGTCTGGCGGGGCGTGCGGTCACATGAATCGGATCAAAGCGTGCCCGCACCAGCACCACCAGCGCCGGAAATACCCAGAATGTCCAGTAGGTGGTCAATGTGCGATAGGAAAACCACATATAAATGCCGGGGAGCAGCCACAATACATCGCGCAGGCTGCGAAAATGCCGCCAGTAGATGAACGCCGTAACCACCAGCATCGTCATGGATGCAATCAGGAAATAGGGCTTCGGAAGATATAGATAGCCGTATTGAGTGAGATTGACGGGCGAATTTTGCCCGAAGAATACCAGCGTATCGATCAGCGGCTCCAGGACACCGAGCATCCACAGGCGCGGATTCGGAATCATAAATGGCAGGTTGATCAGCAGAAAAGCGCCACCACTAACCAGCCCAAACCGGAATAGTGCGATTAGGCCGCGCCGAAAATCCGGCTGTTCTGCAAACAGGTAAATCGCCAGAAACGGCGCAATCAACCAGGGGCTTTGTTTGCACGACGCGGCAAGACCATACAGCACCGCCGCGATGACAGGACGATCACGAAATACAGCGACGCCGATCAAAAGCACCACCCAGATTGTATCGGTGACACCGATCAAGCCAAAGACGGGCAAATCGTTGGCAAACCCGATTGCCAACGGGAGCAGCACAACCGGCGCGATATATCGTGGCGCAAGAATATACGTCAAAACCAACAACGCCAGATAACTCAGCAAAATCAGGCTGAACACTCCCGGCAGACCAACTGCCAGAAACGGCGCAGTAAGCAGGATGGTCAACGGTGGATAGGGATATGGGCCTTCCTGATTACCAAGCAGCGTTGGTGTGCCAGTGGCATCGTTCAGACGATAGCCAGCCATTGCCGCGCTGTAATCCCAGTCATAGGGGTTGTGACCACGCAGCAGCAATCCGGCAGCAACCTCGGTATAGACCGCGCTATCGGTTTGCGTGAGTGCGATCATAGGACGCCCGACGCGCGTTGATCCCAGCGTTTGTGTCCAGATCACGGCGAGGATCAGCGCATTAGCGAGGAACGCCGCGAGGATGATCCAGCGTGGTACGATCAATTTGTGCAGGGTCGCCACACCGAGTAACAACAAACCTGCCAACCCGGATAAAACGAGCAGCAGGACGGTTAGCGGATATTCGCCAATGTTCGCAGTGATAAACACATTGAACGATGTATAGAGCAGCAGGCAGCCAGCGCCGATCAAACCGATCCGAAAAACGCTCTCTGCCCGCGAAACCCGATTGTTGAGGACTGCGATCATACGGTCACGGAATCGTTGGCGATGTCCCCGATGTTGGTGCTGGTACGGCGCTTGGCGGAATCGCCCGCACGATACGGCATGGCAATCCACCATCGAACGGCTTATTCAATGCACACAAGGTATTCAGATAGATCGCGTTATCACCGCGAAATTCGTTCAGGGCGGTGGGTTTGGACGGTAAACCAATCGCGCCCAATCCGGCGTTCTTGCCTAACGGAATGCTCACCTGCTGGCCTTCATCGACATTTTGCGTTTTGCCATTGACCTGAACATCGAGCGTCCCGCTAATCAGCGCACCACGCAGATAGTTATTTGCCTTCGCCATGAAGACCGCGCTGCCTGTTACTGTCACAAGGCTGCCATTCAGATTGAATTGTACCGAGCGCCCCAGCGGAGACTGTACCAGCAACCCCGCCGGAGGAATATCGCGGCAGGCATTTGTCCCCGTGCCATCGGCTTTCAAAATCAGGTTCGGGAAATCCCCGAAGGTAGCAGGCTTCTCAGGATCAACTACGGCCAGTTTGCCCAGGTCACAATCGCTTTTCAGGTTCGATCTGGATACCCATCCGGCTTTGGTCTTGCCGTCGGTGAGTACCCAATTGCCATCGTCGCTCAGACCAAGCAGGGTCAGCGGTTCGTTGGTCGGTAGCGTATCTATAACGCCGCCCGATGTGTTCGGAAAGGCGCGCACCTGTGAGGCGCGGGTCGTTGTGGCAGTGCAGCGGAAGGCCGAATCAATAGAGGGGGGTGTCGTTTTGCTCTTCTCGAATCCGAGTTGCGCATCCCCATAGAGCATGAACAGCGCAGGTTGTTTAAGCTGGTTGCCATCCGCGTTTTGCAGGTTGGCACGCAATAGCGCCGTTCCCCACTGGCGAGAGTTCAGATCAAGCGGCATCGTCTGGATGCTACGTACTGTGTCCCAGTTGTGTCCACCGCCGGGAGCCAACGTTTCGGTTTTTCCATCGCCCATATCCAGTTTGACGCCGACACTCCCGGCGCAGATCATCCCGGATTCGGTTTTGGTACAGGCCGCGAGCGATTGCTGTAGTGTTTCGATGACATTGCCGCAAGTCAGCGCTGTTTGTGCGATGACACGGGATGGCGTCTGGGCGACCCCGGTCAAACATACACCAATAAGAACAACAATTGATAATTGCACAAGGCGTACCGTCTTCACGCTGTTTCCTCTTTCGGCGTTTGCTGGATAATCATAACCAATAGAATTGGCTTGAACAATAACACATTTTCAGCGCATACATACAATCGCTTGTTGGCGTCCGGGTAAACCTGCGCTATACTAAAAAAAGTTTTATCCAACTCAGGATTGATCCATGACCGACCAGAAAGCCGCTGCGACGTTTAACGAAACACTGAAACACCTTGCGGGAAGTACCGTCCAGCTAGACAAAGCGCTTTCGCAAATGTTGGATGTTCTGCGCAAGCGTGGGTTGCAATTCTCCGTAGATATTTCCGGGTTGGTGCGCGAAGTCACAAACGATGTTGAATCACTGGAGCAACTGAATCGTGGTCAATCGCAAAAACTCCGCCTTTATGAGCAACTGGTGCGCACCTCTACCCTGATTAATTCTTCGCTCGATCTGGATCAGGTTCTCGAAGATGTGGTTGATACCATCATCAGCCTGACCGGGGCAGAACGCGCCTATCTTCTGTTGCGCGACAAGGAAACCGGGAAACTGCGCACGCAGACCGCGCGCAACGGGGATCGGGAAACGCTGGCAGAGGATGAGACGGTATTCAGCCGGAGTGTGATCAATACTGCTATCGCGCAACGTTCGCCCGTCGTCACGACGAACGCGCAAACCGACGAACGCTTTCAGGCAATGGCGAGCGTTTTAAATCACTCCCTGCGTTCGATCATCTGCATTCCAATTGTGCTGCACGATCAAATCATCGGCTTGCTCTATGCCGACAACCGCATTGGCGAGGGCGTTTTTGCCTATGACAACGTGCCGATTCTGGCAGCGTTCGCCAACCAATCC
>CAYSOC010000108.1:0-22907 GCA_964432445.1 uncultured Anaerolineaceae bacterium | reverse complement strand
TGCCCTTATCAATCTTCGCCATTTGTTTAATACCGAAAAGTTTCAATGAGTTCTAAAATAATGATCTCATGTCTAGCTTATTTTGAAAAGGTAATCATGTCGACAAAACAACCTGCCCCCAACCTCTCGATTTGGCGTGAAAGAATTCAGCAAATGCAGGCGGATACTGAATTTTTGGCATTCCGTAACACTGGAAAAAAACAGCGTATTAAAGCCTTGCCCGAAATGCAGACAATGCTAAATGACTTCTTACGCGGCAAATCTACTTTGGCAATTTTCCGGGAGACGTTTCAAAAGAAAACTCAAAAAGATTGGCGCGACTTTGGCCTAAATGGTTTTTCTGGTGCAATGGTCTTGAATATGCTTGTCAAGAACATTCCGAATCAAGTAGAGCTTACACAACAATTGATGCAATCTCTGATTGTCCCGAAATCTATTGAGGTGGGTCAGCAACAAATGCTTAATTTTGTTGATTATATAAAGAGATTGATATCCAATGATCAGATCAGCAAAACTGATGTCAATCTTGGTTTTATCCCCTTTTTTATCAGTGCGTTTTGGCATATACAAAACACAAAGGGATTTCCAATTTTCTATCCGACTTCTCGCACAGCGTTGGTAAAGGATAGCATATATACCCCTAGCAATGATGATGTAGAACACTATTTTCTATTTCATGAGGCATTTACAAAATTGGCACGCACTTTAAATTTGACTCTCTGGGAATTAGAAGATATATGTATTTGGCAGGGACAAGGCGGGATAGCCAAATCAAAAGATTCTATTACACCAAAAGCACCTCTCGAAATTGCTTCTGGTCTGGTTGAACAACCGCAAACTACCCCAAAAGATGAAGATCATCCTCACGCACACGCACAATATGTTCTGGCTGAGATCGGCAAACATTTTAAATATAGTGTTTGGATAGCAGCCAATGATCATAGCAGGAAATGGGATGGCAAAAGATTGGGTGATCTGAGCATTGATAAATTACCCTCGCTAGGATTTGACGCCAAAACTCAAAGGAGAGTAGAAGTAATTGATGTTCTATGGCTCAAAGGGCGTAATCAAGTAATTGCCGCTTTTGAAGTTGAACATTCGACCTCGATTTTTTCTGGCTTGCTGCGCATGTCCGACTTAGTGTTACTTGCGCCAAACCTCGCTTTCAGCCTATATATCGTCACCTCAAAAGGCCGCCTGCCCGAAGTGCATGATCAACTCAGACGCCCGACCTTTCAGAAAATTAAACTGAACGAGGTTTGTGGTATTTTTGATTACGAAGCACTCTTCAAAGATGCAGAACAGATCAAGAAATATGGTAAAGGTATAGAAGCACTGTCGGGTCTTGCCGAATATGTCCCAACCGTAGAAGAATAGTCGTTATACAACCGTTTTGGACAACAGCGCTTTTACCTCATCATAACCTGACGTGCGCCTTGACCGTCTCCCAAGCGGTGATATAGTTAACCCCTGCAATCTGAGTTGCCTGTCGGAGTCGTGAAGCTATGCCGAAAACCATTGTGGTCGTTCCCACCTATAACGAAAAGGAAAACCTGCCGAAGCTGACCGCCGATCTGCTGGCATTGCCCGTCAGCGATCTGGAAATTCTGGTGGTGGATGATAATTCCCCGGATGGCACAGGTCAGCTTGCCGATGAACTCAGCGCCAAAGATGCGCGGATTCATGTTATGCACCGCGCGGGCAAACAAGGACTGGGTACGGCCTATATTCAGGGGTTCGGCGTGGCGATGAAGAATTACGGCGCGGATATTGTTATCCAGATGGACGCCGATTTCTCGCACGATCCGAAATACATTCCGGGGATGCTCGATGCCCTGAAGGATGTCGATGTGGTCGTTGGTTCGCGCTATACCCCCGGCGGCAAACTCGATGAACAGTGGAGCGTCTGGCGTAAACTGCTCAGTTGGTGGGCAAACGTCGTCTGGGTAGGCACTATTTTACGCACCCCAATCAAGGACAGTACAGGTGGTTTCCGTGCCTGGAAACGGGCAACCCTGATCGGTATGGATTTGTCCCGCGTGCGCTCCAACGGCTATATCTATCAGGTTGAAATGACCTATATCGCGGCACGTCTTGGCTACAAATTCCGCGAAGTTCCGATTTACTTTGCGGATCGGCGTTATGGTACGAGCAAAATGGGGCTATCGGTGTCGATTGAAGCTGCGCTTCGCGTGTTTCAGGTCTTGTGGCGACATCGTGCGCTGAATCCATCCAAACGGGCGACGGGGGTCTGATTGCGTCGTCACTTATCCAGATTTGCGCCCGATGCGGCGATACTGATCGTCCTGTTTGCGTTGCCTCTGGCGTTTTTCTGGCAGGTGACACTCGGCGGCAAAACGCTCATTCCCGCCGATAACCTCTATCAATATCCACCATTCTCGGCCTATCGTGCCGATCAGGGCGTCCCGGAAGTTCCGCATAACATGCTGGTGAGCGATCTGCTGCTGGAAAATTATCAGTGGAAGACGTTTATCCGACGTGCATTGGGGCAGGGCGAACTTCCCTTCTGGAATCCATATATCTTCGCGGGTGTGCCGTTTCTGGCGGCGGGTCAGCATTCCGCACTCTATCCATTTAGTGTGCTGTACTATACCCTGCCGCTGGAGAATGCCTATGGCTGGTTTACAGTAAGCCAGATATGGCTGGCGGGTGCGCTGATGTACCTGTTCATGCGCGGCTTGAAGGTGCGGCGTGTGGGGTCATTATTTGCCGCCATCGTCTACCAATTCAGCGCGTTTTTCATCATCTCTATTGTATTCCAGATGGTGATCGCGGCGGCGGCATGGTTGCCCTTCCTGTTACTCATGTGCGAGTTTACCATTCAGCGTCGCCCATTATTTGGCAAACCAACCGTTTTGCCCTGGGTGGCGCTCGGCGGTCTGGCGCTCGGTTTTTGTATTTTCGCCGGACATATCGAGTTTCTCTATTACTCGCTGCTGGTGATGGGGTTCTGGTCGGCATGGCGATTGCTGGCAAAATTGCGCGAATCCGAATCGCTAGCGCGCGTGATTCAATCTGGCGTGACGCTGATTTCTCTGGTCGGGCTTGGGTTGAGCGTCGGCGCGGTTCAGCTTGTCCCGCTCTATGAACTCGTTTCGCGCAATTTCCGCGAGGGTTCGGCCTCGTTTGAAACGGTGCGCGGTTATGCCTATCCACCTCGACATGCTCTCGCATTCCTGATGCCCAATTTTTATGGCAGTCCGGCAGAACATGATTATCTGGATGTGTTCAGTGGACAGATGCAGGCGTTCAAATGGACGCGCGCCGACGGTTCCACCGTCACCGATACCTTCTGGCAGGTGAACAAAAATTATGTTGAAGGCGCGTGCTATGTCGGTATTTTGTCGCTGGTGCTGGCTGGGTTGGCGCTGCTGGATGCGCGCCGCAAACCATATCGACTGATGTTGACGGTGTTGGCTGTGATCAGTCTGACGTTTGCGTTTGGCACGATCACCTATGCCCTTTTGTATTATGGCTTGCCGGGTGTGAATCAATTGCATTCGCCTTTCCGATGGGTTTGGCCTTTCACGCTGGTGATTGCAATGCTGGCAGGGTTCGGTGTCGAAACCGTCGGGGAACGCCTGCAAAGCCGTACTATCCGACTCACCAGCGCCATTTTGCTGCTTGGTGGGATTGGGACGACTGCTGCATTGGTAATCAGTCGTGTCGCGTTCGGTTCACTACGCGGCACAATCGAGCGTATCTATCAAAGTTTGGCGGGCGCGGATACAGCGTTTCCAAATGTAGAAACGTTTTACAGTCTCGCCTTCAAAAACATCCTGATACTTGGGATCATGCTGGTTGCGTCCGGGATTGTCCTGTGGCTCAGTCGGCATAAGTGGCAAATCCGCAATATTCCGTTGTGGCAAATTGGAGCGGTGGTTCTTATCACTGTCGATTTGATGATTGCTTCAACGGGCTTCAACCCTGCCGCCGATCCCAAATGGCTGAAATTCGAGCCGCCTGCGATTACGTGGCTGAAAGAACACAACCCGGATAACTGGCGTTATGCCACCGTAGACGCTGGACGCCACCCAATGAATGCCAATCTGGGCATTATGTTCGGCCTCTCCGACATTGCCGGATACGACAGCATCATTCCGCGCCAGTTTGCCGAATTTATGCAACAAATCCAATCGCAGGGGATGCTGATCTATAACCGGATTGCGCCCGTTATCGCCAACCAGCTTAATGTGTTGGGGCATAGCAATATGTTGGGGATTTCCGCGCGCTATCTGATCAGTGAAACGCCAATTCAATATCCGCGTGTCAATCAGGTGTTCGAGGATCGCGGCACGTTCATCTATGAAAATACCGGCGCTGTACCGCGTACCTATGTTGTCGGGAACGGTACGTCGGCGCTTGTTAAAGCAGAGTTCAACCAAGTCACAATCGCCGCCTCGATTCCGGGAGATAAGCCGGAGCAAGTTGTCCTCACCGATTCGATGTTCCCCGGATGGCGCGCGTTCATCCGCCCGAAAGACGCGCCACAGGAACAAGAGAGCGAAACGCCGATTACGCTCTATGCCGGAAATTTTCGCTCGATAAATATGCCGCCGGGGGAATGGACAATCCGTTTCCGCTATACGCCGCAATCCGTGCAATACGG
The DNA here is from genome assembly GCA_964432445.1 of uncultured Anaerolineaceae bacterium. Classification (GTDB taxonomy): domain Bacteria; phylum Chloroflexota; class Anaerolineae; order Aggregatilineales; family UBA2796; genus JBBRMW01. The sequence continues at coordinate 18,277 of CAYSOC010000108.1, read as the reverse complement.
AGCGTTGGGGACGTTCGTCGCGGGTGTGATTGTTGTATTCATGCTATTGGTGTTCGGTTGGCGTACTTTTGTTGGCGAGACCGGGAGTGATATTGGACGGGTGGCACGCAATAGCGCCGCGCCGATTTTCCTGAGTTTGTTCAACCGCGCACTGGATTTTGCCTTCGCTGCTATTATGTTGCGCGTCTTGCCGACTGCCGATGTGGGCGCATATTACTATGCCATCGTGATCATTGGCTGGTTCGACATCCTGACCAACTTCGGGCTGAACACTTATCTGACGCGCGAAGTTGCAAAGGATCGCGGCGCAGCGGCGTTCTATTTCCGCCGTACCAGTATGCTCCGTATCCTGTTGACAGTGGCGTGGTTGCCGCTGCTTGGCGTATTCTTCGGTTACTTCTTCCTGCGCGAACAAGCCGCCAGCGATCCGCTCACCGGGCCAACCGCAATTGCGATCATCCTGCTCTATCTGAGCCTGATCCCCGGCAGCCTGAATAGCGGTCTGAGCGCTCTGTTTTATGCGTTCGAGAAAGCCGAAATTCCCGCCACAATCTCTACCGTGACTTCGATCATGAGCGTTGTTCTGCGATTAGCCGTGCTGCTCATTGGCTGGAGTTTCATCGGATTGTCGGCTGCGGCACTTGTCCTGAATGTGATTACGCTTGGGATTCTTATCTGGCAGGTGCGTCCGCTGTTGCGTGGACAACATCCCGCTGAACCGCAGAATCAATCGCAAAGCCGATTCCCGGCGATGATCGCGGAGTCGTGGCCTTTGATGCTCAACCATTTGCTAGCAACATTGTTTTTCAAATTGGATGTGTTCCTGCTGGAACGCTTTAAGGGCAATGAGATCGTCGCGCAATATTCCACCAGTTATAAATGGGTGGATGCCATCGGCGTGATTCCTGCGTTCTTCACAATGGCGATGCTCCCGCTGATGTCGCGGCTGGCGGCAGACGATAAGCCCGGACTCAAGCGAAATTACCAGCTTGCAGTGAAAATGCTGGTGATGATCGCGCTTCCGGTTTCGGTCATGACGACCTTTCTTGCGCCGATCCTGATTGGAGCGCTTGGCGGGATACGCTATCAGGTGGATGGTACGCGCGCCTTGCAACTGATGATCTGGTTTATCCCGATTGGCTGGATCAACAGCCTGACCCAATATGTGCTGATTGCACTAAACCTGCAACGCCCGGTACGCTGGCCTTTCATCGCCGGAGTATCATTCAATATAGTTGCAAACTGGATATTCATCCCGATTTTCAGTTATCAGGCGGCATCAGTTATCACCATACTTTCCGAACTGGTTTTGCAAATCGGGTTCTACATTTTATTGAGAAGAGAATTAGGGACTATACATTGGATCGAAATTCTTGGTAAACTTGTCATGGCGGCTGTATTGATGTTTGGAGCAATGCTCCTGACTTATCCACTTTCGCCCGTACTGGGAGTAATTGCCGGTGTTCTGAGCTATCCTGCCGCATTGATCCTCCTGCGCCCATTTACTTCCGAAGAGGCCACCCGCCTGTTGCCATTGCTTCCCGGCCCTGTACGAAAACTGGTAAGCCGAACAATATAGTTGGTTTCCAGTGTGATTTGGATAAAATATAGTTTGAATATCAAGGGTGAAGACTATGCCCGCAACGTTGTGCGTCAAATGTGGTCAACCAAATATGCACGGAGCGTTCATCTGCTCTGCCTGTGGGATGTTGCTGGAAACCACCGTGCGGGTCAAGCCTATCACCGATAATCTGCGTAACAAAACCGGCGAGACATATGGCAAAAAGCCGGAACACCATACTGCGCACGAAGGCCGACTGACCAATCCGCACTCTGTCGCCCTTTATATTCAGGATAGCGAAGACCCACAAGTTATTTTTATCGCGCGCGAACTCGTGATCGGACGCTCTACACCGACAGAAACCGAAATGTTGCGGTTCGATTTATCTGCCTATAATGCGCAGGAATACGGTGTATCCCGTCGTCATGCTATCCTGAAACGCACCCCTATCGGGATCGTCCTGGAAGACATGGGCAGCAGCAATGGGACATGGGTCAACGGTACGCTGGTAGCGCCCTATTCGCCGGTTCCCATACAATCCGGGGATCAGATTCGGCTTGGCAAGCTGGAAATCGAAATTTATCTGCCCTGATTGCTGGAATTTGCCGGACGTGTTGCAACACTGAATACTCCGAACGGCTCCGGGCGTCCCTTGATTGGGATTTCGCCAAGTTTCGCTACCTGCATCACTCCGATCAGTTTTTCGGCAACAGTGCGCGAAAAGAGAACGCCCCCTGGTAGCGCGGCTTCCATCAACCGTCGCGCCAGCATCACCGTTTCACCAACGGCAGAATAGCTGCTGTGCGTGCCTGCCGTCAGACCGCCAACCACCGCTATCCCACAGTCGATCCCGATTCCGAATCTCGGAACACCGCCTTTCGGATAGGCTTCGCTGAGGCTGAGTTGCAGCGCATGACCCGCTTCCACTGCCCAGCGTACATGCTCCTCCAAATCATCTGGCGCATTGAAAATCGCCATGAATCCTTCGCTGCTGATGTGTGAGAGCGTCCCGTTTTTGCGCGCGATCACATCGGCAGCAAGGTGCAAATGCCGATTGAGTAGATCGAGGAATTGGCTAATATCCATCGAATTTATGAGGCCAAGATCACGAAACCCGGCTTGCAGGATCGTCACCTCGCGTTGTTGACCGAGGACGGGTAACCCCACTGGATTAACGTGGGTGAGTTCCTTGACCTTTGTGTGCAGGTCGCGGTTGCGGTCAATCAAGCTGGAAGTGAGGCGCTGGCGTTCGCGCATCAGTTGGGTATCCGCCAACACGCGATTGATTGCATCCAGCATTTCATCGGCGGTATAGGGCTTTTTGATGTAATCCTTCACGCCGAGCCGGAACACGTCGACAGCGACTTCTTCCGAACCGTAGAAGGTCATCAGAATCACAGGGATTTCGAGCGCCTGTACACGCATCGCTTCAAGGACGGCGATCCCGTCCATCTTCGGCATTTGCAGGTCGAGCAGTATCAGGTCTGGATGTTCGTCGCGCGCTTTTGTCAGCCCTTCCATCCCGTCGCGTGCCTCGAACACCGCATAGCCAGCAGGCTTGAGGATATAATCGATGAGAAATTCACGATTTTCCTTGCCATCGTCGACGACCAGAATTCTTTCGCCTGCCATGTTGTGCCTCGTCTGGCTGTGTTCGTTCCTGCTCCTATTGTAGACGGTGCGCGGTTTTGCTGCAATTCATGCGGTGAGGAAAAGCAGGCCAAGCGTAGTAAAGATTCCATCAGGAATCATTGAGAGTTACGTCAATGCCAACCCTTAATCTGATTGTTATTCGCGCCGCCAACATCGACAAATCGCGGGCATTCTATGAAACGTTAGGGCTAGAGTTTGTCCAGGAACAGCACGGCACAGGCTCGGTTCACTATTCTTGTCAGATGGGTATGCTGGTGATTGAGATTTATCCCGGCAAACCCGGTATAGCGCCAGAGCGACGCAATGCAGGCGCAACCATGATTGGTTTTCAGGTCGAAAATATTGATAACGTACTGGCTGCCCTTCGTGGTATTGAGGGGATTATCTTATCTCCATCACAAAATAGTGAATGGGGAAAACGGGCAGTTGTACAAGACCCAGATGGGCGCGCAATTGAGCTAAATCAACATAAACAAGGTATCAGAGATGAAGCGTTCCTATCGTAATTTAATTGTTTTTAGTTTGATTTTAATCATTAGTCCTTTTCTGGTTTTTCAAATAGCCGGGTTGCTATGGAACAATTCCAATTTTGTTTGCTTTGGTACACCCTTTCCTGCAAACCATGATATTGAGACCCGTGCTTACCTCAAATTCCCTTCGACAACCCAAAATATGGAATACCATGCTAACGCAGTTAATCGAAAGGCTGGCTGCACGATTTGGGTGAAATTTCAAATTGATAGCAAGGACTTTCCCATCGTTAAAAATGCAACATATATCGAGAATTTTTCTGCCACCGAGCGATTGACCGGTGATGCGTTCGTGTCCCTTAGCGGTAAACAAGGTTGGTCGCAGCCTATAAATTCACTGGCAGGACGTGGTAAACCACCAGCAGGAGCGTCTGGTTTTCCAACATCCTATGAAGATCAATGGGTGTATGTAGATACAACAAATCCACAAAATTGGATTGTATATGTGATTGTCAACAAAGAATGGCTTTGATCCGCGCTATGCCCAACCCTTCAAAACCATAAAACGTTCAAAAACTACAAAAGCATTAGAAGGGCTGGCCTTGCGTGTCCAACGCTGCTTTATGTATGGAGATTCCCAAAACTCAAAATCGAAGATTTGTGTTTTGGAGTTATATGAAATTCCGAGAACGTCAGTTTTCCATACAAAGGGTTCTGTTATTCCAATGAATAAATCCGCAAGGGAGGTTGCAGGGTATAAAACCGTGACAAGCGGTTGAAGAACGTAACGCGAGATTGCGATTTGCCGTACCAAATCCCGCATAGGCTCAAAGGGCCAGTTATGTTTCTCAACCAATTCTTCATAACCATCAGTGACGCTATCCCAGGAACGTGGTTTGACGTACAGCATAAAACCTCTCCTCGTCAAAAATATTTTACAACATTGAAAACGCGCTGTACACGCGCCTACCCCTCATGTACAATAGCCGATTGGTCAGCGAATGGAAAGCAAGCTAAACAGATGTCCGCAAAAACAAAGCGCAAAGATCACTATTTCATTATGAGCCTCGGTTGCTCCAAAAATACCGTCGATAGCGAGAGTATGGCGCAGTTGTTGAGCGGCGCAGGCTTGCAGGGTGTCGTGGAACCGGGCAAGGCCGAGGTGTTGATCGTCAATACCTGTGGGTTCATCAACGCCGCGAAAGATGAAAGCATCGGGGCATTGCGCGATCTTGCCGCCATGAAAAAGCCTGATCAACTTCTGATCGCGGCAGGCTGCCTCTCCCAGCGTTATGGTGCGGAAGTCGTGGATAAAGTCCCTGGCCTTGATGGTGTGATCGGCACACGCCGCTGGATGGATATTGTTGATCTGGTGCAGCGTCTACGCGCACGCAAGCATCCCGAACCCCTGTATCATCTGCCCACCGAAGCGGCTGTTGTCGGCAGTGATGAACGTGGCGCGGCGCGTGTCAGCATTCAGGGATCGAGCGCGTATCTCAAAATTGCCGATGGTTGCCGCCGTCCGTGTGCATTCTGTGCCATTCCGCTGATCAAGGGAACGGCTGTCAGTCGCCCCATTCAATCCGTCGTAAACGAAGCGAAATTATTGCAGGCGCGCGGCGTGAAGGAATTGATCCTGATTGCGCAGGATACCACCGATTATGGTCACGATCTCGGCATGAAAGATGGGCTTTCCGATTTGCTTGAACAAATCGTCGAACAAGTGCCAGAGATGCCCTGGGTGCGTGTCATGTATGCCTATCCCGGCTATGTCACAGATCGAATGATCGACACAATGGCGAAGCATCCGCAGCTTTTGCACTATCTGGATATGCCGTTGCAGCATGGTAGCCGTTCGACCCTGCTCAGGATGCGGCGTCCGGCAAACATTGAATGGGTGTATAAGACCGTTGGGAAGATGCGCGCAGCAATGCCCGATCTCGCCATTCGCACCACCTTCATTGTCGGCTATCCCGGCGAGACGGAATCCGAATTTAACGAACTGATGGGCTTCGTCAAGGATATGCAGTTTGACCGCGTTGGTGTCTTCACCTATTCCTTTGAAGAGAATACCCCCTCTGCCGAACAGCCAGACCATGTTCCCGATGAAGTCAAGGCTGCCCGCCGTGATGCACTGATGGAATTGCAACAGGGGATCAGCCTGTCGCGCAATCAGGCGTTGGTGGGTCAGCGATTGAAAGTGCTGATTGAAGGTCAGGGCGATGGTCTGACGATTGCCCGTAGTTACCGCGATGCACCGGAAATTGACGGTTATGTGATCATTGATGGCGATATTCCGGCTGGCGAGATGGTCGATGTGCGCGTCACAGGCGCGATGAATTATGACCTGACCGCAACAGTGGATCGTGGCAACCCGTCGATCAGCATGCCGGGACAGATTTATGGTGAAGGTGCGCTCCCTCTGGTATAAATAGTTCCCCATTGGAATAATCTGTTCCTTTCATGGAACGACACTCGCAAATTCCCTAATTCAATTTTGGGCGAGGGTCAAGGGGGGTACATGCCGACTATCACGCAGTATGAGCCATATGCCGCGCTTGCAGATGTTTATCACGCGGCGGGCTTCGCAGAATATTCAGAGCAGATCGCACCGGGTCTGCTCAATATTATTTTTGAATACAACTGGGTCGGTGGAAATGCGCTTGATCTCGGCTGTGGCACGGGCGAACTGGCCTGCTATCTGGCGGAGCAGGGTTTGCGTACCTTTGCCGTAGACACTTCGCGGGAGATGCTTGCCTACGCGCAGCAGGCATCCCAGCCCAAAGGGTTGACTGTGGACTGGCAATATGGCGATCTGCGTACCTATCGCCCGGAGGTGCGCGTCGATTTGGTGACGTGCCTCGGAACGTTGAATCTGCTCCCGACGCTTGCCGATGTCGAAGCCGCGTTCAAGGTTGTCTCTACTGCGCTCGATACTGGTAAATTTTTTATTTTTGATCTGATTACGATTAAAGGTCTGGCGGCGCGTGCCGGGGATCGGCTGGTTTATAACAGCGAACAGGCAATGGTCATCACGCATGGAACGTTCAGTTATGAGACGCTCGGCCTGACACAGATATATCATATCCTGACCCACAACGGGATGGAGTGGCGACGCTCCGAAGAGAAGCACGCTCTGCGCGGCTATCCGGCGGGTGGCCTGAGCCGCATTCTCGGCAAATATGGCTTGCGCCTGCTTCGTACATTGGATGCGAACCTTCGCCCCACCGACCCTGCCGACGCAGACAAGATCGTATTGATTGCACAGAAGGAAGGCTAAATTCATGGCGCTGGATTGGGAGCAGCTATCGGCTGCATTTGCGGCGCAGGCCAAATTTACATCAGGCTATTCTCCGCTGTGTGAGGCAATCTGTTCATATACCGCTGCCATTACCGGAAAATATGCGCGTAGTGAAGCATTGGAATTTGATGAACAGGCCGTGATCAACGTTCTGAATGAAGGTTATGGTGAACGTGAATTTGCCGATTATACGCTGGAACCAACCCTGTTATTTTTGGGGGCGATTCATGCAGCGGTACTTTCCGACGCACCAGAAGCACAGCCACTCAGTCGTTTTTTTGCGACAGTCGGCGGCAGCTATGAACCTGAATATGATCACGATGTTTTATTACAAATGCTTGGCGGTTTATTTTTAAATCCTGCTGCGGTTATACTGGATTTTCTAAAAGAGGGGCGTATCCAGACCAATGAAATCAATCGTGGTGTGGCATGGCTGCTGCCCGCGCTGGTGATTTCGGGCTGGGCGAAAGATATTCCGATGACTGTAGTTGATCTCGGTTGTTCAGCAGGCTTGAATCTGGCTGCCGATATGCAATCGTGGCTGTGGTTATCAACAGACCGGAATCGGGCGTTGAACCCCTCTGCCGAGCCGCTGATTACACAACGTTTTGATTTTGGCAAGGCGGAGCGTTCGGTACGGGATGCACTGCCCGCAACACTGAACAGGCTCAACGTGCTGAAGCGGGTCGGCTACGATCTGAACCCGTTACATCTGGATAATCCTAAAGAATTACTCGATTTACGTGCGCTCATCTGGGGCGATCAGGCAGCACGCATGGAACGCTTTGATCGATCTGTCGCAGGGTATCAGGCATTGTCGCCCGCGCCGGAACTACATGCCGCAAACATTATTGACGCGGCACAAAATCTGCACGAGCAGGTTGCGCCGGGGTCGCGCCTTCTGCTGGTTTATAACACCGTGACAACAGTCTATATGCAGGATTTCGAGTATGGCGCACTGCGGAGCAACATTGAGGAAAGTTTCCGTGCGTTGCCCGATGGTGTGCGCGGCGTCTGGATCGAACTGGAAGCGCCACGTTTTGGCGAACCAGCTACACCGCCAAAATTGTTTGCGCTCAAGGCACATCTGCTGGACGCGAACGGAGAACTGGAAGCGCGTTATCTGGCTTTCACCGAACCGCACCCGCAGACGGTCATGCTGCTCGATGGGTGGGAAGATTTGCGAAGCCTGCTGGAATAGTCAGACACTGGTTCAAAGTGTCAATTGAATATGCTAGCCTGTTATCCGCCTGATAGTAGTTACAGGTTGCCTGGGTGTTGCCTGTAAAAATTTCAATTGACAAGGCAGAACAAATGTATTATGATTACTTGGTTCGGTTTCAGCCGAAGTGATCTGATGTTCTAAATCTGAAATATGGAGGCAAGCAGATGTTTAACAACACCCAGGCATTCTCCGGTTTCTCGGTAGACGATACATCAAAAGCATTTTTAAACCCTGCCGCAACTATTCTCTCTGTGCAGGAAGAGACATAAGTCCTTCACGTGCCGCTATACAGTTCAATCGGTCATTCAACACCCCCCAATGCAGTTGGGTGGGAGGTTTTGTTGTCGTTGCTACCCATAAGGAGAATAAATAACAATGCCCCAGGAATATATCGAAATACGTGGTGCGCGTGAAAATAACCTCAAGGATGTGTCTTTGCGCATCCCCAAACGCAAGATAACTGTTTTCACAGGTGTATCGGGTTCGGGCAAGTCCTCAATTGTATTTGACACAATCGCTGCCGAAGCCCGCCGCCAATTGAATGATACCTTCAGTACCTTTATTCGCAATTTCCTGCCGCGCTATCCACAACCGGATGCCGACGCTATCGAAAATCTGAGCATGGCAATTGTTGTTGATCAAAAGCGTCTGGGGGGTGGTTCACACTCGACAGTAGGGACAATTACCGATATTTACTCTCTTCTACGGTTGCTGTTCTCTCGTATTGGTCAACCCTATGTGGGGAGCGCCATTGCGTTCTCGTTTAATGATGCGCGGGGCATGTGTCCAGAGTGTAACGGGATTGGACGCAAGATAGGCGTAGATATGAAAGCCTTTCTGGATACCTCCAAATCGCTCAACGAAGGCGCAATATTGTTCTCCGAATACGCTGTCGATTCCTGGGGATGGAGCATCTGCACACAATCGGGGCTATTCGATGTCGACAAAAAGCTGATGGATTATACCGACGAGGAAATGGAACTCCTGCTCCACAGCAAGCCTTACAAAGTCAAAACCCAGATGGCAGGGAAATCAGTCAATTTCACCTTTGAGGGGATCGTCGATAAGTTCAATCAGAAGTACGTCATGCGCGACGTTAAAACACTGTCTGAGCGTACCCAGAAATCAGTGGCTCCATTTATGACCTTCGGACCATGTAACCATTGCAAAGGCAAGCGACTCAATCAGGCAGTGCTGGCTTGCAAGATAAATGGTCATAACATCGCAGATATGGCGGACATGGAAGTTGACGATCTGATCGGAGAGATCAAAAAGATCACCGACCCGGTAGCAGCGCCAATGGTCGCCTCGCTGGTAGAACGCCTCCAACACATGATCGATATTGGCCTCGAATATCTCAGCCTCAGCCGCGAAACCGATACCCTCTCTGGTGGCGAATCTCAGCGTATCAAGATGGTCAAGCACCTGGGTAGCAGTCTGGTCGATGTGATGTATGTCTTCGATGAACCAAGCGTTGGGTTGCACCCGCGCGATGTTCACCGCCTGAATGAACTCTTGCAAAAGTTGCGGGACAAGGGCAATACCGTCATCGTGGTTGAACATGACCCCGATGTCATCAAAGTGGCAGACTATGTAGTTGATGTTGGGCCATATGCTGGGAATCGCGGCGGCACGATTGTCTATGAAGGCAGTTTCGATGATTTGCTGCACGCCGATACGCTCACAGGCAAATATCTGAAACATTCAATGGTGATCAAATCGGATTTTCGTTCCCAAAAGGGAAAACTTCCCATCTCCCACGCCACCCTAAACAACTTGCAGGATGTCAGCGTGGATATTCCGGTAGGCGTGCTGACTGTGGTCACCGGAGTTGCCGGCTCTGGCAAGAGTTCTCTGATCAATCAGACATTTCTGCGCCAATATCCAGACACTGTTGTGATCGATCAGTCGGCAGTGGGCGTTTCCAGTCGTTCCAACCCCGCCACCTATACAGGTATTATGGATGATGTTCGCAAAGCCTTCGCTACCACGAACAAAGTCAATCCCTCATTGTTCAGTTTCAATTCCAAAGGCGCTTGTGAAACCTGTCAGGGATTGGGCGTTATCTACACTGACCTAGCCTATCTGGATGAAGTCAAAACGGTTTGTGAGACCTGCAACGGCAAACGCTTCAAGGATGAAGTCCTGGCCTATAAACTCAACGGCAAATCGATCTCCGATGTGTTGGCGATGTCTGTTCGGGAAGGGCTGGAATACTTCAAGGTCAAGGAAATTCTCAAGAAGTTACAAGCCCTGAGCGATGTGGGTCTGGATTATCTGACCCTGGGGCAACCTCTCAGTACCCTGTCGGGCGGAGAGTGCCAGCGCATCAAACTCGCCAGCGAACTCCACAAAAAGGGCAGCGTCTATGTCATGGATGAGCCAACCACTGGCCTGCATATGTCAGATATAAGCCATTTGCTCACCATCATGAATCGGTTGGTTGACACCGGAAACACAGTCATTGTCATCGAACACAATCTGGATGTGATCAAAAACGCCGACTGGATCATTGATATGGGGCCGGAAGGTGGCAACAAAGGCGGCAAAGTGATGTTTGAGGGAACGCCAAAGCAACTGTTGGGGGCTAGCCATTCATTGACCAGTGCGTACCTGCAAAATAATTACGTCAACGCCTAGAGTAGCTTTTCCCTGATTTCATTCCCTCGGCTAACCGCTGAGGGAAATCTCCTGTTTATCGGTTGCGGTTGGGCCATGTGACAGAAACCGAATGGGTGTCCGCAAGGATTCCCCGATACGGGAAATAAACGCTTCCGGGCTGTCTTGAGCTGTGTAGACTGGTTTACAACGAAATAAATATCGGGTCAATTCTTCCTGATGCGCCCAGTCTGTCGGGCGTTTGACCTTGATTCGTGTGATACGATCCTCTTCACGCTCAAAAAAAGGATCAAGAAAGTTTGGGAGAGCGTCACTTTGATACTCTTCGCAGAGTCGCAAATCGGGCAGGCTGGAAAGTTTATCAATGTGGGTGAGGGCTAGCGCGTCAACTCCCCCGGCTACATCCAGAGCATATCGCGCTGCCAGCATATCAAATACGCCAACACGAAAGGATTGCTGCCACGTATTATTTACATTATGTGCTTCGGGCAATGAACCAAATAATTCTGGTTCTTCGGTGACAAATGGGCCAACGCCATGTCGGGTTTGATAGGTACGCAGTACGCCCAAACGGGTAATTTGCCCTCGATAGCCATCCAATAATGTTTCTGCGTTGGCAAAGGTGGTATTGCTCCAGGTTGTATACGGCGCAAAGCCATAGAGTTCATCAAGCAGCACTCCCTGCGCACCTTCAAACAACAGTGTCCCCGGTTCAGCCAGCAATTTTTTCAGCGTATTGTCGTCTGTCAATTGGATCAGATCGGATAAATAGATGTAATTATCGGCGGCGATTTCGATGATCTCGGATGTATAAAATACGTCGATTAGTGATTTAGCTTCGGGAACATCGCGCAACTCGCGGATTATTTCGATGATCTCCTGAAATTTGGCGTCTCGTATCGTTCGCAATTTGGGCATGATCGCGGCTCGGTAGGGGAGATTTTTAGCATATAGCATGTCTTGGGGCGTTGTGAGTATGTCCCGCATCAACTCCCCAACCCCCATGCCACAGCTTCCATGTCGATTGTCACCGCGTGCCATTTCGCGCAGTCGATTGGCGGCCTGATGAAAAGGGGTGATGATAGGTGCATCCCGATCAATGAGGGTTCGATTGAATATGTCATCAATGCCTAGCTCACGAAGATGTTCGGCCTCGTTGAACATTGCATAGGGTTCAATCAGCATGAAGCGTGAAAGATAGGTCTGGACGTCAGGTAGAAATGAAGCACTGCCAAATTGAGCAAACGTATGATGACGACCATCGGGGGTAATCACATTGTGGGCGGCCTGTGGGCCACCATTAAACCGAATGACTGTATGTGCTTCGTGCTTACGTGCGAGGTAATCGGTCATTGTGCCTTTGCCGGCATCCCCAAAACCAGGATCGATAATGATGATAGCCTGCTGCAATGGCACTTTCTCCATTCTTATAAAAACATGCCGGGAAGATTATCTTACCCGGCAATAGAACCTAACCTTGATTAGAGCCGACGAGTACGCTTATCCTTGTCGTCATCCAGCCCCTGGATACCAAAGCCCGTGCCGCGTACCGACGTTCCGGCAATTGTCTTGAGTGCGCTGCCAATTTCGTTGATCGATTGCTGCGTTGCCCCTGCTGCACGCAGATGTTCCAGCCCTTCATCCAGGCTGATCGTTCCTTCCACCAGACCGATGGTGATCGCAATCGTCTCGGAAGCATTATCGGGATTATCCAGAACGATCACATGCAGTGGATCAAGCTGCGATTTCCAGAACTCCGTTGTACGCGGATTGCGTCCGCTGTCGGTTGTCGTTGGAATAATATTGAAGATATGGAACTTCTCGCGGGCTTCCTTGATCAGTTGTTCAAGCGGAATGTCGGCACGCAGGTGTGAGCCGAAAATCCTGTTAACCTCTTCGTGTTTGACAGACATATATGCAGGTTCATCGGTGATCAGGAAGATATAGCCTTTGCGCTTGCGCTTTTCCCACGCATCGAAAGAAGTGTGTTTCGCAGCGGTATAGATAATCAACTCCGATGATTCCTGTTCATCGCATCCCCCAACCAAACCGCCGCTGACAATCATATTCTCAAGGTGCTGGTCGAGGCGGTTATCTGATTCAAACTGGGCGACCTGAAGCGGCACAACGTCACAGCGCGCGTTGCTGAACGCTGTAAACATGATCTGTGGGTGGGGAATATAGTTACGACCCAGTACAAGTTTGAAAAGCTGTGGCAGGTTACTATGAATACCACGAACCACCTTGCCCATCGAACCGCTGACATCCAACCCTACAATAATCGCATTGGAATCGGGGTGTTCGGCGCTGTCACGGCTTTCGCGGACTTCCAGACCGTGTGGGTTCAACGATGGATGGATGTTCGCTGCGGTCTGACTGTAGGCAAACGCATCCTGCCCCTTGTTTTGAATTTGCTGGATGCGCTGCTGATAGGTGTTTGGAGACCAGGTTCCACTTCCCATGATATAAACTTTTCCTTATAGTAGATCGAATACCAATCAGATTTTTGGCGGCATGGTGAACACATGGAAGCGACGGCCTCCCCATACGTGTTCGAGAATGCGATCAAACTCTCCCAGCAAGACCCATGCGTCTTGCGGACGTTTGGCGGGATTGGGATCAAGGCAAGGCTCAAAGAACCGTTGAAACTCTGGCTCCAGTGCCGGGAAATCCGTATCTCTCAGCGGATCGCCACCGAGCAGATACATCACGGTACGTGCCATCAGGAAGAAATCCAGCCCCGGAGTCGCTGGCTTTTTCTCGCGCACTTCTGCCGGATACCAGTCCTCATAGGAAATACTGAGCGCCTTGATATGATCATCGCTTCCGGTACGCACCGCAAACGGCCAACCCGTCAGCGCCAGTTTGTGATCACGCGGTTCGATCAGGACATGAGACGGTAGCACCGCACCGTGAACCACGCCATTATGATGAGCAAACCCCAGGACGTTCAGAAGCCGCCGCAACATCCACGCCATATCTCTTGGGTTGATGCCGGAACGGTAGTGTTGATGTACTTCTTCAAATGTATAGAGTTCCAGGGGCGAGGCGATTTGCTCGTGCAGACTCAGGATGTTTACCTGTCGCCCATAGGTTGAATGGGCATCCTGATAGATGAAGGCTTCCAGCACCGCTGGCAGGAAAGGCTTGAAATCTGCGTAATCATAGGTGGATTGCAGATGATAGAGGATACGCGCTTCGTTCAGGACAAGATCGTTATCGGCTGCATCGCGCGCCACGCGAAACATGGCTTCCCATGTCTTTTCATCGGCGCTATATTCGCAACGATAAATATTGCACAGATCGTCCTTGCCGATCAGGTTGTAGACAGTATAAGGTCTGACAGAAGTTTCTACGACGATTTTATTATTGGTGTTGCCTATCTCCCATCCCGTCATCAACAGAGTAGAAGAACACGCTGTACATTTGACGAGACGATTTGCCCGCACAGTCAGCGTAAGCGGGTATCCACAATTTGGGCAATTAAGTGATTCGATTTGCATAGCTTTTCGATGGCTGTAGCCAACCTCTGATAGGTTCATCGTGCGCCACCAGACTATCCTACAGGAAAATAAATTTTGGAGCAATTCGATACAATCTGCGTAGCCAAAGAGTAGGGCAGGAGTGCAATTCAGGATTTAAAATTCCGTGAATATCTCCATGACGGTGCGACGTTCCCATATTTTGCGGAGTTATAGCCGATAGGCTATACTGGTCAGTCGTTTACCGTCCTGATCCGTTATGTTGAGGGTTGTTATGTCGCTTCCACGCGGACCACTGCGTCATGAGTTGTTAAGTTGGGCAGATGTTGATCGGTTGGTGGATGGACTAGTCCCCCAGATACGCGCAGGCGGCACTTTTGACGCCATGATGATGGTCACGCGCGGGGGTCTTGTACCCGGTGGTTTGTTGTGCGAAATATTGGGAATCAGCTATGTGTTGACTGCCGCCGTTGAATTTCCGATTGATCCCGGCGTCGAGCGCGTAGGGTTGGCGGCATTTCCGTCTTTCCTGCAATTTCCCGACGATGAACTGATTCGTCGCCGCCGGATATTAATTATTGATGATGTGTGGGGCAGCGGGCGCACCAGTACCGCCGTCAAAAGCCGTTGTGAGGGAGCAGGCGCATATCCGTTCACGTGTGTTTTCCATTTCAACCCATACCGCTCTTTGTTTTCGCGCGCGGAACCGGATTTCTACGGTGCTGTGACTGATGCGCACATCATCTATCCCTGGGAAGTGGATCGCGGCTTAAAGAATATCCCGATGGGAATGCCCGAACCGAGCTAATCGGCCTCTATTGTGCAACGATATGACTTCGTAACCATTCGGCAATCTGTTCAATGGATTTTTCGCCTTTGGCTATATCGAGGACAAAATTGGCATCTTGTGCGGCATTATATTCCAACACCATCCCATTACGTTCCAGAAACAGCGCCACTGCACGGATCGCAGTCCGTTTGTTGCCGTCATAAAATAAATGGTGATAGGCGAGCGAGTGCATCAACGCCGCTGCCTTGTCTACTATCGTCGGGAACTGGGGCTGTCCGAAAACAACGATTGCGGGGCGTAGCAAGGCCGAATCCAGCAGGTGCAGATCACGAATCGCGGCGTGTCCGTCGGTGATTTCATCATTTATTTTCACGATTTCCGAAGCGCTCAGATAGTGCATCGTATTTACCTCTTGTTGAGTTCATCCAACAGCCATTTTTGAGCCTGGATGATTTGATCGATGATGAGCATGTCTTTTTCGGCGTCTGGCTCTGGTGCGGGTTCTCCGGCTTGCAGAGGAAACCATGCGGCGAGATCATTTAAGTCGCGCCGATTTTCGGCAACCTCGGTGATCATATTCAGGGCTTCGGCCTGATCCCACACAATGCGCTGACCGTTGATATGAAACATAAAGATGGCTGCCACTGTCGCCGTTCGTTTGTTGCCGTCGGTAAACGGATGATTACGTGCGATAGAGTGTAGAAGCGACGCCACCTTTTCGCTCAGGGTTGGATAGGCATCTTCCCCGAAAGCGCTGGTAGAAGGACGTAACGTAGCAGATTCGAGTAACACCAGGTCGCGGATTTTCTGTTTCCCGCTCATAATCTGGTCATTATTCAACAATTTGCCGTTGATATAAATAAGTTCAGATAGAGTTAGATAGCGCATTCATCTATAGCTCGCCTCACTTTATGAAACACCATATTAACATAAAGGAAGCAAGTTTGTAGTGAGTGTATTCAAACCACAGGTTTGTGTGATGTTGAAATAGCCAGCCCAACTCAAAACCTGAGTTGGGACAGAGAGTGTCCAGAAGATGGGCGTTTATTTCGCGGGTGTTTTTGCGGCTGGCTTGACCGCTGGTTTCGGCGTAGCTGGTTTTGGTTTGAGCGCTTCCCGCAATTTGTTCACCTGATACTCTGCGGTTTCGTTGGCTGTGATGAGCGCCTCGACAGTTTTATAACGTTGTTCCAGTGCCTCCGGCGTGCCATCCACCTGTGCAGCGATAACCAACCAGCGTAACAACGTCTCAAAGCCCTGTTTATCGTAATAGGTGACACTATTAAACGTATTCACATTGAGCAATTGCCGCGCATCGGTATCGCCAAGCAGCGCATAAATCGCTTCATCGGGTTTCTCGGTTTCTGTGCCGGAGAGCAGCGTTTTACGCGCAACTGCCAATTTGACTGTCGTCAGGATACGCCCTGCGCCATAATCGTCCATCCCGGTTTCGCGGAGCGCGGCGACGACGATCTTGCCGAGCAGCCATTCATCGATCCATGCGCGTGTCTGTGCGGGATCATCGCCAAACGTGCAGAGTAAGGCCCACACGATCAGCTGGCTTTGCAGCGCTTTATCCTCATCCGAATCAGCGAACAAAGCGCTAGGAATGGCAGGAGTTTCCTGTAACGGCAGCATCAATACCTTTTGCAACTTCTCGCGCACGATTTCGGCGGGCGTTGGTGGGGTGGTTTTTGGCTCTGTATCCCCGGTTTCCGATTCGGTACTTTCGGTATCAGGTTCGCCTGCTGTTCCTGTGTAGCTGGCAACCGCATCAATCACCGCCGTGATTTTCTCCTGCACCTGATCGAGCAATTCAGCATCCGGCTCTGTGCGGAAGGCGATCAACTGGTTGATCGTTTCTCCATTCATGAGCGCGCGGAATGGGGTCAGGACGGGTTCCATGATCATTTCCTGTAACGCATCATTCAGGTTCTGCGTCCCGCGCCCACCGAGCGATTCTGCCAGACGGCGATAGTATCCTGCGGTGTCCCGCACTACCTTGAAATCGAGGAACAGGACATATTGATACCCGCCGAGTTCGACATACAACCCACGATCAACCAGTTCCTGCACATTACGTATGTATTCCAGCCCGGAGCGTATATCGCGGAAGGTGACAAAAAGATCGGGTTCCGGTGCGATTGCCATGCCATCGCCAAGCGTCCGCCGGGTGAGCGCGCGCTCTTCCGTGCCATCGATCTTGATGGAAAAAGCCACCGAATTGCGAATCCAGCCAGCGGTACTGTGATAGCGGTTGTTGTAGGCGACGATGGTTCGCTCATCGCCACGACGGTTGGAATAGGTGTAGACGTTTTCGTCGATACCCCCCATCGTATCGAAGTCGTAGAGCAGGAAGTTTTCCACACCCGCGAACAGATAGCGCTTCTTGACAATTGGAAAGAGTTCGCGCTCGTGCCGCTCGATCAGCCAGCCATCGGGTGTCTCGTCATAATAGGCGCGGTAATATTCCATCCCATATTTTTCGCTGAATCCTTCTACCTGCCCATGTCCAAACATCGGCAGACCCGGCATGGTCAGCATCAGCATCGTGACGCCGAAATATTTATCACCCTTGCCGAATTGCTCTACCGCCGTTTTTTCATCCGGGTTGTTCAGGAAGTTTACATAGCGGCGCAGGACTTCAGGATCAAATTCCAGCGTGTTTTTCATCAGGGAGCGATATTTGGCATTTTCTTCATCGCGGAGCATGTTCATGAACGCGCTGTTATAGACGCGGTGCATTCCCAGCGAACGCACAAAATAGCCTTCCATCATCCAGAATGCTTCGGCTAGCAGGAGCGTATCTGGTGCTTCGACAGCCGCGCGATCCACGACCTCGCGCCAGAACTCTTCCGGCATGAGGCGATCAAAGTGCGATTTGGTAATCCCGAATTGCGCACGGGAGGAAATCCCGCTGCCCGAACCCGGCTCAGGCCACCACAGCCGCTGAACGTGTCGCTTGACCAGCGTCATTGCCGCATCGAAGCGAATCACCGGGAAGCGCCGCGCAATGTCAATGATCAACTGGATCATGGCTTCGCGTACCTGCGCATTCAGGTAATTCAACTGTGCCGTGTCGTTCCAGGGCATTGTCGTTCCGTCGTTACCGTGATAGATGTACTTGACCGATCCGGTATGACGATCCACGCGCTTGAAGACGACAGCAGCATCGG
>CAYSOC010000107.1:0-22933 GCA_964432445.1 uncultured Anaerolineaceae bacterium | reverse complement strand
TGCGCTTCCACGAGGTTATGTGTGGTCAGGATAATAGTACGCTTTTCGCGGCGCAGGTCAACAATCGCATCACGTACAAGTTTCGCGCTTTGCGGGTCCATCGCAGAGGTTGGCTCATCGAGCAGAAGCACCAACGGGTCGTGCAACATCGCCCGTACCAACGCCAGTTTTTGCTTCATGCCTTTGGAATATTCACCAAGCCGCTTATCCAGCGCATCCGAGAGGCCAAAGCGCTCCATCAGGGCCAGACCACGTTTGCGCGTCTGATCCGTTCCCAGTGCATAGACACGCCCGAAGAAATCCAGATATTCGAGCGCTTTCATGCGTTCATATAAACCGTGCTGTTCAGTCAGGACGCCAACACTGGCGCGAACCTCTGGTGCTTGCTTTACAACGTCGAACCCCGCAACGGTAGCTGTTCCGCTGGTCGGCTTGAGGATGGAGGTCAACATACGGACAGTGGTTGTTTTGCCTGCACCGTTTGGCCCAAGCACAGCGAAGACCTGTCCTGCCGCTACTTTTAGATTTATATCGCTCACCGCGACAAAGTTGTTGAATGTTTTGGTCAGCCCGTGCGTTTCGATCATTGGTTGCTATCCTTCTATTGCACGCTTTTTGCTTATTATAGAGCGTTCCGGGCATGACAAACGTCTGGATTTATAAAATTCCTGTATCGGATGGGACAAAATTCCTGTTTTAGCAATCGCGCAAAAAACTACTCTTGTGCCTTATAGCTACTTGTAATACACTGAAAAGATGGGACGATAACAGGGTGATAGCCTTGTTGTATCCACAGGAATGAGGTTCGCCCATGAGCAACATCACCACGAAATAGCCTGCTGCTACTGCGGTTTTTCCGTGTGTTTCAAGCGCCCGCTTGAGACATTTTTGGCGTTCCTGATATGCGCCAGAGTCGGAAGAAACAGCCTGCTATTTCGTAAATTGATGTTCTATGGGAGTCTCCAGTTATGTCACGCCACGTTGCCGGGTTGTGGAAACACCTGGATTTTCGGAAGCTCTGGATAGGTCAGACCATTTCGGAGTTCGGTTCTCGTATCACGCGCGAAGGCCTTCCGCTCACCGCCATCCTGTTTTTAAACGCCAGTCCCGATCAGATTGGGACGCTGGTTGCCGTATCTTCGATTCCAGTGCTGCTTTTCGGGTTGATAGCCGGGGCATGGGTGGATCGCTTGCGCCGTCGTCCGATCATGATGCTCATGGATTTTCTACGATTCGGATTGCTATTGGTTATTCCGATGGCTGCACTCACCGGGTTACTCTCGTTTGGACTGATCCTGTGCGTTGCCGCATCACATAGCATTCTCACGATGATCTTCAATGTCGCTTATCATGCGTATCTGCCTACGTTGCTGACCAATGATCAACTGTTGGAGGGAAACGCCAAAATTGCCACTACCGAATCGTTGGCAGAAATTGGTGGACCGCCGCTGGCAGGCGTGTTGATTCAGGTGATTGGCGCACCGCTGGCGATCTTCTTTGATGCGCTCTCATTCCTGATTTCCGCAATCAGCCTGAGCATGATTAAGACGGTTGAACCTGCGCCAACCGCCAAACACAAATCAGAGAATATCCGGGGCGATATTCTGAATGGGATGCGGTTCATTCGCGGTACACCCCTGTTATTGACGCTGGCGATTGGTGGAACGGTTACATCGTTCTTTGGCAACTTCATCGGCGTTCTATACAGTCTGTATCTTTTGCGCACACTAGAGCTATCGCCGGGATGGTTGGGGTTCATTGTAGCCTTTGGCGGTATCGGTAGTCTGATCGGCGCAGTATTGACGCAGCGCCTCACACAGCGTTTCGGAATCATGCGAACACTGGCAGTCACACTTGCGCTCCGGGGCATGGTTGGCCTCCTGCTGCCAACCGCTGGCGGAACACTCTGGCAAGTTGTCGGGCTGATGGTTGCACTGCAATTGGTTGGTGATGCAGCGATGTCTATTTCGCAGATTACCGAACTCAGTGTGCGACAGTCGATCACACCCGACGCAATGCTTGGGCGCGTGAATGCGACGATAGCCTTCATGCAACAGGGAATTGCGCCCATTGGCGGGCTGGCAGGAGGTTGGCTGGCGGTCATGCTTGACGTTCGCACGACACTCTTTATCGCTATGCTGGGGATACTGCTAACTTCCTTGTGGGTTGCGGCCAATTTGCTGCAACTGAACAAACAGAAGGTGGCTGTGGAATAAACTGCGGCTAACGCCGCTCGTTTGCAAACAAATCAATCACTGCACGCCGCTGGATTTTTCCGGTGGCGTTCTGCGGTAGTTCGCTCACAAATTTGAATGTTTTGGGGATTTTGTAGCCAGCCAGCCATTCCCGGCAAAAAGTGCGTAATTCGCCGTCCGTTGCAGTTATATTGGGTTTCAGGACGATTGCCGCCGCTACCTGTTGTCCCCATTCCAGGCTGGGAATGCCAACGACACACACCGCCGCAATCGCTGGATGTTTTAACAGGGTGGTTTCTACTTCGGCAGGATAGATGTTTTCGCCGCCACTGACAATCAGGTCACTCCGGCGCTGGACAAGATATAAATCGCCATCGGCATCCAGATAGCCAATATCGCCCGTGTAGAGTTTGCCATTGCGGATCGTTTTCGCGGTTGCTTTCGGCTGGTTGTAATAGCCTTGCATCACTGTTTGGCCTGTAATCACAACCTCGCCATATTCACCGGAGGGTTGCGGTTGCCCCTGTTCATTCAAAATTTCGATTTGTGAAAAAAGAAGAGGTTTGCCGACGCTGCCGGGTTTGCGCAGCGAATCTTCGGGTAGCATCGTCGCCACCTGCGAACACGCTTCGCTGAGACCATAAGTCGGCGCAACATGGATATTCAAAGCGGCACAGCGTTCGATCAAATCCGCACTGGCAGCCGCACCGCCAAGCAGTACCAACCGCAGCCGCTGCAACGCTGCGACAGGTCGATCATCCGCCAGCATCCGATAGAGCATTGTTGGAACGAGGGAAACCAGCGTCACGGCGTTTTTTTCAATGGAGGCAGTTAGCCCTTCAACCGATGCGCCACGTTCCAGCACAACCGCAATTCCGTACAGACAACAGCGCATTACCAGCGCCAGTCCACCCACATGATACAGCGGCAACGGGCACAGCCAGCGATCTTCCGGCAGTGATCCGATTCGTGCCGCCGACGCCCATGCACCATACCACTGATTGCCGAAGGTGAGCGTTGCCCCTTTCGGTTGCCCTGTTGTACCACTGGTGAAGATGATCGCCTGTAGCCCGTCTAATTCAGTATCAGCTTCGTCCACTAAATCAGGATAAGCTGTGACAATGTTCAACACTCGTACCACGTCCGAAAGCTGGTTGGCGGTGGTCTGCGTTTCAGGGTGTGCTATCAGAACTTTGGCAGCGGTGATTTGCAGCGGAAATCGTAGTTCAGCGGCAGTCTGGCGCGTGTTTAATGGTACAAGCACTGCGCCAATTTTCGCTGCCGCATGGATCAGAAAAATCGCCTCGGCACAATTGGGAAGCAGGACTGCAATCAGATTACCTTTGCGGATGCCTTCGGCGTGCAGCCAGTTTGCAACTCGCCGCGCCTGCTCATTCAATGCCCGGAATGTCCATGCCTGACCATCGGCAATCAGGGCGATACCATTCGGGCGGGCCATTGCCTGCGCCGAAAGCCAGTTTTGCATGATTAAGGAATCCCTCACACCATCGCGGGGCTGAAGCCACCGCGCTATACTCAAAATTAGGGGAATAGCTTTTGCTTGATAGCAGATACACCAGCTTCAAAATTGAGTTTAGCCCGGTGCTTTAGCGCCGGGTCTGATAAATTCAGATCAAGGCCGCCAGGGATACTTGCGGAAGTTCGGCTTGCGCTTCTCGACAAAGGCATTTTTGCCTTCGCTGCCCTCTTCGGTCATGTAATAAAGCATCGTCGCGTCGCCCGCCAACACCTGCAACCCGGTCTGACCATCCAGATCGGCATTAAATCCGGCCTTGAGGAAGCGGATCGCAATCGGACTCTTTTCGAGGATTTCCTGCGCCCACTTCACACCCTCGGCTTCCAGTTGCTCCACCGGAACAATCGTGTTTACCAAGCCCATGTCGAGAGCTTCTTTCGCGTTGTACTGGCGGCACAAATACCAGATTTCGCGTGCTTTCTTCTGCCCGACAATGGACGCCAGATAGCTTGATCCGTAGCCGCCGTCGAAACTACCGACCTTTGGCCCGGTCTGCCCGAACAGCGCATTTTCCGCTGCGATGGTCATATCACAAATGACATGCAAAACGTGTCCGCCGCCGATAGCATAGCCCGCAACCAGCGCGATCACAGGTTTCGGCATGGTGCGGATGATACGCTGCAATTCCAGTACGTTCAGGCGCGCAACACCATCCTTGCCGATATATCCGGCATGTCCGCGAATCTTCTGATCGCCGCCAGAGCAGAACGCATATTTGCCATCCGCTGCGGGGCCGTTTCCGGTGAGCAGCACAACGCCAATCGTGTCATCCATCCAGGCATCCTTGAACGCCTCGGTCATTTCGTCGATGGTCTGCGGACGGAAGGCGTTCCGCACTTCGGGACGGTTGAAGGCGATACGCGCCATGCCATCGGCCTTGTGATAGGTGATGTCTTCGTACTCTTTGACTTGTTTCCAATCGGTCATGATTTTTCCTTAGATTTTGCGATTATGGGGGCAATTGCGGCCTGTACCGCTGCCATGATTTCCTGTCGTCGCGCCAGATCGTGCGCGGAGTCAGTGCGGAGTTCGATCAACTGTGCGCCTGTGAGCGGTTGCTTGATCGCGGCCTCGAACTCGGCGCGTGTCGTCGTGAGCGTGTAATCCAGCCCGTAGAGCGCGGCAGCATGGCTGAAATCCAGCCCGTGATGGGTCAAAAAGAGATCGGTGAAAGCTGGATCGTAATCTTTGATGGGCAGGCGTCGGAAGATGCCGCCACCATCATTGTTGAGCAGGATGATCCGAATTGGGATGCCGAGCCGCTTGATTGCTAAGAGGCCGTTCATGTCGTGATAGAACGATATATCGCCAATAATAAGCGTAAGCCAGCCATCAGTTTGATTTACCGAAGCAACGCCCAATGCCGTTGAAACTACTCCATCGATCCCACTTGCACCACGATTTGCAAATGTTTTAATGGGTTTGGTTTCTTGTTTTACAAATTGATCTAAATGGCGCACTGGTAGACTATTGCCAAAGAAAAAGCGTTCGTCAAAGAAAACTCTTTCAATTAACGACGAAACAGCCGCACCATCGAAAAATTTACCACTGGATAATTCTCGCTGAATGATCTCCCACGCCGTTTGATCTAACTTTTTCCAGTAGTCCCGCCATGCAAAATTGGAATTGGAGGGGATATGATAATCGAGATCATCAAATAGAGAAAAAGCCGAATCAGTCGAGACAAACAAATTTGCTCGATGAGAATCATCAGCCCATACATCATTGACATGAATAATGTAGGTTGAATCAAGATTCATAAAATAGTTAATCAGGGCTGTTGAAGTTGGAGCATTGCCAAACCGAATCAATATTTCAGGTTCGCCAATGTCTTTATTTATGTAACTATCATAGGCGCTAATAAGCGTTCCTGTTTCTTTCTCAGAGAAGAAACGCATGTTTGCCAGCCCATCAACCAAAATTGGGAACCCTCTTGTTTCGGAAAAATCAGAAATAAAGCTATTTGCTGACTCTGGAGTTCCCGGCCCGCAGAAGATCAAACCGCGTTTGAGGCTTGCCTGATCAAGAAACTCAAAAAAATCTTCGTCGAAGTTGGTCTCAATCTTAATCTCATTGAACTTAGTAAATGGCAATCTCTCGCTACGACGCCCTGTTGGAATTTCCACCTTATCCGTCGCCACAGCAACAGGCTCCAGCGGTTTGCGGAACGGCAGATTCAAATGAACTGGCCCCTTGCGTGCGCCCAATTGCCCCAACGTCGTCGCTACAGCACGATTGACCGTTGTACGTAAGCTACGCAGGGTAATCGGCGCGGGATTCGACTCCGGTAGCGCCACATCTACCGCCCACAATACATGATTGCCGTACATCTTGACCTGATCGATGGATTGGTTCGCACCGCTTTCGCGGGCTTCGTGGGCACGATCTGCGGTCAGGACAAGCAGCGGTACACGCGCTTGATGTGCTTCAATGATTGCCGGATAAAAATTCGCGGCGGCTGTCCCGGATGTACACAACACAGCGGCAGGCATACCTGACGCCATGCCGATCCCCAGCGCGAAATAGGCTGCACTACGCTCATCCAGATGGGAATAAATCTGAATTACGTCCCGTTGTGCATAGAATGCCAGCGCTAATGGAGTCGAGCGCGAACCGGGCGCGATCACTACAGACGTTACGCCACTGCGAATGATCTCCTCGACAATGATTTCGCTCCAAAGCTGGTTACGATTGACTGCCATGTTTATCCTTGTACTCCCAAAGCGTTCAGCATCGGGCGAAATTTGAGCGCGGTTTCATCCCATTCGCGCTGCGGCGTCGAACTTCCGACGATGCCCGCCCCGGCATACAACCACACCCGCCGATCTTCTGCCACCGCTGAACGTATCCCGACGCCGAACGCACCGTCCAGCCCGGAATCGATCCAGCCAATCGGCCCCGCGTACCATCCGCGCGGGACAGCTTCGGCCTCGCGGATGAACTGCATCGAGCGTTCGCGCGGTGTGCCACCAAGCGCAGGCGTTGGATGCAACATTTCCAGTAGCGGCAATACTCCTGCTGGTTCGCGTAGTGTTCCCATCACAGGTGTATAGAGGTGCTGAATATTGCTCAGTTTGAGCAGTTGTGGTTGATCGGGAATGCTCAAACGAGTTGTGAGAGGGGTTAACTTCTCACGGATCGAATCCACCACCAGCGCATGTTCCAGCCGTTCTTTGGGATCGTTCAGTATTGTTTCGCCAAGTGCCTGATCCTCATCGGGTGTTTTGCCGCGTCGAATCGAACCCGCCAACCCCATTGTTTCGATCTGATTCCCGGCAACCCGGAGCAAGAGTTCCGGCGTCGCCCCATAAAAAGCATGATATGGGCGCGGCTCAAACAGGAAACGATGCGTTTCCGGGTAATGCTGATCCAGAAAATCCAGCGCATATTCAACATTGACGCGCTCCGCGAATCGCAATTCAAATGCGCGTGCCATCACAACTTTTTGCAGTTCACCGGAGCGGATCGCGTCTGTCGCGTGTGTGATCGCCTGTTCCCATGCCGGGTAAGGCATCGGGCTGTTCGTCTGAAGCAGCGCACTGTTTAGCGCTTCCGGTTCGATTGAAATATTCAACAGCAATTTGGCACGCTGTTCCAACGCTTCAACCAGGCTGTCATACACTCCATCGGCGCCCTCGTCCGGCGGGATGGTAATGTTCAGGGTCAGGGTGGGTACGTTGTCACCATCCTGCATGAATTGATAATGGGGCAGGACGAACCATGCAGGCGCATACACCGACCAGGTATTATCCGGCACAAAATCATCCTGAAAGGCAAAGCCGCCAAAGAGCCGGGGGCGTGCTGTCGGGCTGAAAAGTGCATCTTTGAACAAGTCCCGTGCTTTGGTCTGAATTTCTGTAAAGCGATTCGCGCCCCATGCCGTCAGTTCACTCACCACACCTGACCCTGCCAGCGTCAGATCGCCATGCCGCCAGAGGAAACGTTCTGTACCACGTGCTGCATATAAAAATTGACGCCAACTCAACCCCGGCACGGGGATCGCTGTACTAACCAAGCGACCATAACGCTCGGTATAACTCAATTCGGCAGGCTGGATATTTAGAACAGACACGCTTGCAGACCTTCAACAATACTGCTAGAATTTAATAGACTGACCAGTCGGTTTATAGAAATAATAGCAGATGAAACCTCAACCTGTCAACCAAAATCCCGACTCGCCGCGCGACCCGGATCAAACCCGCGAACGCATTCTTGATGCTGCGCTCGACGTATTTTCATCCAAAGGCTATCACGACAGCAAAATGGATGAAATCGTTACGCAGTCGGGCACATCGAAGGGCGCGATTTATTTCCATTTCCCGAATAAGGAACGGCTGTTTCTGGCGCTGATCGATCAGTTTGTGAATGTGTTGGAACGGCGTGTCACCGAGGCAATCCAGACCAAAGCGGAGGGGATGGATCGGGTACAGGTGGCACTGGAAACCGTGCTGGAAACATTCGGGAAGTATCGCCGTCCCGCCAAATTACTGTTGGTACAGGCTGTCGGGTTGGGCAATGTTTTCGAGAAGAAACGGCTGGAAATCAATGATCGGTTCGCTGATTTGATCCGTAAATATCTGGATGAAGCTGTCGCACTTGGGGATATTCCGCCCGTCGATACGGAAGTTATCGCTCATGCGTGGATGGGCGCGATTTACAGTGTGGTAATTCGATGGGTCTATACCGGGGAGCCGGAGCCAAGTCGCATCATGGCGGCACTGTTGCCAAGTCTGTTGAAGAGTGTCGGTGGGTGATTATTTCTTTGTGATGCGCATGATCGTGCCATCACCATAATCCAGTACGAGCAAGCCATTATCTTTATCCACCAGTAGCGCAATCGGCACTTCTGAGAGCGTGGAAAAATCCACCCATTTGCCACTGTTTGGATTTACAGTAACGAGGCGTGGTGGTGTACCATTGAACAGCGCCACAATCAACTGATCATTGAACCATGCGATCCCGGTGGGCGTGCTCTGCCCCGGAAACATCGCCAGCGGTATATCCGTATCGGCGCAGATATTACGATTGCCACCCCAGGCAGAATCCTCGCGCTGATCGGCATAGCATTGAGGCCAGCCATAGTTGCCCCCGCGCTTGATCACGTTCAATTCCTCCGGTGGTGCGCCCACATTGCGGATATTTGCATCCCCGATTTCCGTCCCATACATCGTTCCGGTCTTGGGATTCCATGCAAACGAATAGGCATTTTTCAGGCCACGCGCCACGATTTTGCGATCCACTGTGCCGGGTTTCATGCTGTAGATGAAGCCGGAATCGCGCCATACCAGTTCTGATCCGGTGCTCTGGAAATAGAGCAAACCATCCGGTGCGAGGAAAATTTGTCCAAGTGAGCGACCATTGAAAGGGATCGTGTCATTGAATATCGGGCGCGGTTCGCTTAATTTGCCGTCTTTATAGCTGCCAACGAGGAGTTGGTTGCGCGACACCACATAATATAAATCACCAGCGAAAGCGATTCCGGTGGGCTTAAGCAACTTTTCCAATACGACTTCGGGCGTTGTGCCGGGTTTTTCGATACGAACAATGCGCCCTGTTCCGGCATCCTCACCACCGTTGAGTTCGGTGACGTATAGCGCTCCGTCCGGGCCGAATGTGAGATGGGTGGGGAGATTCAGACCGCTGGTATATGGCTCGGACTGATAGCCATCGGCAAGTTTGCCCGGTTGTTCTTGTGCGTGAGGATTAATGGAAAAGAAGAATGCGCCTGCCAGAATTAATATGGAGATAATTCGATGGGGGCGCATTATTTTTATAATTCTGCGACAGCGGTCAGTGCCAAAATCTGCTCGAATGAGATCATGTCAAAACGTCCTGCACCCAGCGTAATCGCGTTGGCTGCGCCAGCAGCGGCTGCCCGTCGTGCCGCTTCCTTCGGGTCTGCTCCCGATAGTGTCGAACACATCAACCCGGCAAGGAAAACATCGCCACTTCCTACCGCCGAGACGGTCTTTACGAGCGGAGGACGTACCCAGTACCGCGCCTGTTTGGTGACGAACGCTGCTCCCTGTTTGCCTACCGTTAGCGAGACGCTCAACGCGCCTTTATTCAGCAATTCTTCCGCAGCTACAATCCCGGTTTCGGGAGATTCAATCGGGCGTCCGAGGATAAAAGCCGCTTCTTCGGCATTGACTTTCAAGTGCAAACCTGGCACATGCAACGCCGCTACCAGTGTTGCACCGCTGGTATCCACCCAGATCGGACGTTTTGTTTCCTGCAAGGCTTTCAGGAGTGTGATGTACTGTTCATCGGTTGATCCCTGTGGCAGGCTCCCACAGATGCAAATCATGTTAGCGTTTTCCGCGAGGCGGGTAACATCCGTCTGCAATTTCTGCCAGTCTTGCGTGGTTACTGTTGGCCCCGGCTCATTGATCACCGTTGATTCGCCATGTTTGGCGACAATGATGATGTCTGTCCGGGTTTCGCCTTCGATGGTTGTCCAGTGGTTTTGTAACCCCTCGGATGTCAACAGCGAGACCACTTCCTTCCCGGTTTGCCCACCGACAAACCCGGCGCACACGGTTGGTACGCCGAACGTCCGCGCGGCGCGTGCTACGTTGACGGCCTTTCCGTTGGCAGTGCGCAAGATTTGACTGGTGCGATGCACACCGCCCGGTACAAGGTAATCAATGACGACTGTCCGGTCTAGTGCCGGGTTTGGTGTGATGCACAGAATCATAATTTTATCGCCAGAGTAAAAGGCCGTTAACGACGGATACGGGTTTAACCAGTGACAGCCCCCGCCTTTTCGTTCACCGTTTGTTTCTCGGTATAGGCGCGGATGCTCTCGATGATATAGTTCACTTGTGAATCGGTCAAATCCGGGTATACGGGCAGCGTGATCATCTTCGACCATTCGCGCTCCGTGACCGGAAGTGGCGCAGTCACATAAGGCTTATACATATCATAAAAGTGATTCGGGATATAGTGCATTCCAGTTGCGATCCCTTTATCACGCAGATAGTTCATCAAACCGTCACGCTCCTCCATCCGCACCACATAATTATGACGCGATGAATGGGCATAGTCACGAACAGTTGGCAGTTGCAACCAGTCCAGCCCGCTCAGTCCTTCATCGTACATCTCGCAGACTGCGCGGCGACGCTTGTTCGTTTCCGGCAAACGCTTCAACTGCACCAAACCAATCGCAGACATAATATCATTGGTATGATATTTATACCCCAATTCCTCGACATTGTAATACCAACTATATTGGCTGACATCCCCGGAATCGGAACGGCTCCACGTATCTTTACTGATTCCTACCCAGCGCAGTTTACGCAAGCGCTTATCCCATTCCGGGTTGCTGTGCGTAATCATGCCGCCATCACCCGTCGCCAGATTCTTGACCGGGTGAAAGCTGAAGCAGGTCAATGGGGAGATTGAGCCGATCATCCGATCCTTATATTGTGCGCCCGCCGCGTGTGCCGCGTCCTCGATCACCGTCAGGTTATGCTTTTGGGCGATCTCGTGAATGCGGTCAATATCCGCCGGATGTCCACCATAATGCACCGCCATGATCGCTTTGGTGCGCGGGGTGATCTTCCGTTCAATGTCCGCTGGATCGATACACAGAGTTTCGGGGTCAATATCGGCAAAAACCGGGATACCGCCGTTATACAGAATTGCGTGATTAGTGGAGACGAAAGTCATGGAAGTGCTGATCACTTCCGCATCCTTCACATCCAATAGCATCAGTGCGAGGTGTAATGCGGCAGTCGCAGAATTGACTGATACCGCAAATGGCGCGCCCACAAATTCCGCAAACTTTTTCTCAAATTCGGCGGTCATTGGGCCTTGTCCCCACCACCCGGAGCGAATAACTTCCGCGACGGCTTCGACTTCTTCCTCACCGTGCGCGGGTTTAAATACCTGAATCTTATCCATTCGGCCTATCCTGTAGGTCTTTCCATGTTGATTTTTCCTGTATCAAGGATAGCGCAATGGAGCCGGATCGCAAAGTGAACAGATTGCTTGAAAGGGGACTCGGCAAGGCGTTAAAATAGATCGGATTTTGTTGTTTTGTGGAAGGAAGTTTCACTGTGGCTAAACGAACAGTCGTCGTCCTGAAGGGCGACCAGACTGGACAGGAATTACTTGTGGAGGCGCTCCGCGTACTGGATGCCTCTGTCACCAAATATGAACTGGAATTTGTTCCATTCGATCTGTCATTGGAAAATCGGCGCGCAACCAAAAACAAAGTTGTGCTAGACGCTGCCGCTGCGCTGCGCCAATATGGGCTTGGCATTAAAGCCGCAACTATCACCCCGGAAACAAAGGGTGATGTTGGCAGCCCGAACGCGATCATTCGTGACGAAATCGGCGGACAGGTCATCCTGCGCACCGGACGCCGTATCCCAACCGTGCGTCCGCTGGGTGGTGTCTATGCGCCGATTGCCGTGATACGCATGGCGATTGACGATGCCTATAACGCGAAAGAATGGCGCGAGGGCGAAGGCGACAACGAAATCGCCTATCGTACTGAACACATCAGCCGCGCGACGTGTCGCAAGGTTGCGGAATACGCCTTCCGCTACGCACAACGCGCAGGCGCAAAAGTGTTCGGCGGGCCGAAGTACACCGTCAGCCCGGTATATGAAGGTATGTTCAAGGAAGAACTGGACGCTGCCGCCAAGCGTTATCCAACCGTCAAATATGATCCGCAATTGATCGATGCTACCTTTGCGTTGTTGCTCGATCTCTCCGGTGAAGGCCTCGTTATCCCGACGCTGAACCGTGACGGTGATATTCTCTCCGATTTGGTGTTGAAGCTGTTCGGCACGATTGCAGGCGCAGAGTCCCAGGTATTGGCATTCAATGACGACCTGAGCGTGAAAGTTGCCATGACCGAAGCACCACACGGTACAGCGCCAAGCCTGCAAGGGAAAAACGTTGCCAACCCAATGGCGATGATTCTGGCAGGCGCGGCTATGCTCGGTCACATCGACGAAGCCGCCGCGCAGCAGGCCAGCCGTGCTATCTATGAAGCCACGCTCGAAGCGGTGCATGATGGCCACAAAACTGCTGACCTTAGTGGACATAGCAGCACCACCGAATTCACCGATGAAGTGATTCGCCGTGTAAAATCCAAGATCGAGGTTTGGTCGGCGCTCCGCTAATTTTATTTAATTGCCCGGTGCTTAAAACGCCGGGAATTTTTCAGGAAGTTACCCTTTAATTGCAGACGCTAAATTTCAACTGTAGTATGCTAGAGTCGATTAATAAACAAGTTCAGGAGAACCATGCCTGTACGTGTCGTAACTGTATTCGTCTCCTCGCCAAGCGATCTGAAACAGGAACGCGAAGCGGTTAAGAATCTTTGCAACGAATTCAATAATCGTGCGCTGATGCGTGGTAAGTACAAATTCGAGCCATTGCTTTACGAAGAAATGGTTCCCGCATCGGCTGGACTATCGCCACAGGAAATTGTGGATCGCAAGATGATGAAGGCGAGCCAGGCTGATATTGTCGTTTGCATGTTCTGGGAACGGTTCGGCACGGCGCTCCCCACTGACAACATTAACCCGGATACAGGCGAACCTTATGGCTCAGGCACAGAGTACGAGGTCTGGGATGCTTATCGAGCGATGCGGCGGCGCGGCAAACCGGAATTGGAACTTTATCGCTGCACCCGCAAAAACGATGGAACGAACCCTGCTATCGCACAGCAGCCGCAGGAACAAATCGACAAAGTTGATAATTTCTTTAAACGCGCTCAAAGTAGCAGCCTGTATAAATCATTCACAACACCAGAAACTCTAACGACGCAACTTGGCAAAGACTGGGAATTAGTCATCGCAGGTTGGGAACGCCCGTTGCGTCGTTTTCTGGATCGGGCTTTGCCGCTGTTGCCGCTTATTTTATTTGCGTTGGTCGCGTTAGTAGCGCTTGTTTTTGCTATCGCTCCCAAAATCGAACCCAAGAAAAACTTTGGTTTCAACGTTGCTATCGCTGGATTTGAGCCAGATCAGACGGCAGGCGTCACAGATAATGATGCGGCAGGTTTTTCAGATTCACTATTCAATAGCTTCAATCTTCAATTACCTGCCATTAATGAAACGCTGGATCGGCAGGTAGGCGCATGGTCACCGGCCCAGGTCGGGATCGTGCGTGGCGCAGATGACACCAAACGCGAAGATAACGTGCGCTTGTTGGTCGAAAATCTCCGCAAAGAAGGTCTGTTACCGCATATCATCGTTTATGGTCGCGTGACAAAAATTAACGGAGAATTCAGCGTTGAGCCGGAATTTTACGTTGTTCCCTACGATGAGTATGCCGATCTTGCGGACGTGCTGGGGCGCTTCCAGATGGATAAGGCTGTATCGGTGCGAAGGGATATAACGCTGCTTTCCGCAGACATTAACAAACGATCCAAAGTGCTGACCTTTATCACACAGGGGTTGGTGAATATGTCTCTGCCAGAGCCGAAATATGACGCCGCCATTGCTGTTTACAGCAAAGCGCTTGATCTCAAGGCAGATGAACAAACGGGTACAGAACTGCTCTATCTACTACGCGCCAATGCGCTCATTGGGAAATACAACAGGTTTTCGGCGGGTGGCGGCGGAGTAGTAGAAAGCGGTACGCAGGCACTCATCGCGCTGATCACGAATATCCGCAAGGATTTCACTAGTTCCCAGACCGCCGACCCGGATTTTGCGCGTGCCTATGTTGGGCTGGCGGGGGCTAAATATCTGGAAATCCTTGAACCTGTGGTGGCACGTGAGGCGTGGGGAGAGATCAAGGATAGAGACCTGGAAGCCATCGAACGGCTCTATCAAAATGCACTGACGATCCCGAATACGCCAGAGACTGCCGATATTCCGGCAAAAGTGGCGTTTGGCCTGGGACAGGTGCAGCAACTTCGCTATCTGCGTGGCGATGCTGCCGCATGGGAGCGCGCAACGGCGCAATTTAATCAGGTGATCGCTTTCTTTGGCGAAGGGAAAAATCCACGCATTCGGGAAATCACCGCACAATCATGGGGTTATCTCGGTCTGTTGCAACGGCAAAAGGGAGATATGGCGAAAGCCAGCGCCGCCTACAACAAAGCAATCGAACTTTCAGCACTCTCCGCCCGTCAAACGCTTTTCAGGCGCGCACTTCTGGAAATGGAGTTCGATCAGAAGCGTGCAGAAATTACACGGTACGATCCGTTAAAAGAACCCTTACAGCGCAGAACCGCAATTGATGCGGCCTCCAAAGCGGCGGATGCGCTTTATGCTTTGAAAGGGCTGCCACGCGACAAAGCTGTCACGATGTATCACAAGGGTAAAATGCTGAGTGAGGCAGAGCAATTGCAGGATGCCCTGAATGCCTATCTTCAAGGCATTCGTGTACTGGACAATGGCGCGTCCGAGGTCGTCGAAAAAGAACTGGCAGCGACGCTACATGCGGTTGCCGGGGATAAATATCTGGATTTGAACCGAACAGCAGAAGCGATTGAGGAATATAGCCGCGCGCTGGAACTCGATCCAGTGCGGCAAAAACACCTTGCCGTACTGATCGAGCAGTTGAAAACTACGCCGGGCGCAACGCCGATTCCAGCGACTGCGCCCGCATCATAATCATAATTACTTAACGGCGGTGGCAGTCGCTACCGCTTTGGCTTTCACGGCGGCCTGTAGTTCCGGCACAATACCCTTGAGCGCATATTCAAGGCTCAGGACGCTGCTGAACTGAAGAGCATCATCATAAGCCGCAGGGATATAAACCACGCGCCCTTCCTTCATCACCTTCAGCGGG
Organism: uncultured Anaerolineaceae bacterium; assembly: GCA_964432445.1. GTDB lineage: Bacteria > Chloroflexota > Anaerolineae > Aggregatilineales > UBA2796 > JBBRMW01. Next base: position 7,438 of record CAYSOC010000107.1, on the reverse strand, counting down.
CTAAGAAGTGGGTCTGCCTGTAGCGCTTCCTTGCCACCTTTGGCATATTGCAGCCCCAAAAAGACGAGAACATCCCCATCAAACAGGTCGATCCGTTCATTGCTGAGGTCTGCATAGAAGTGTTCACCGGCAATCTTCACCAACTCTTCTGGAATGACGAAGCCCAGATCGGTGAAGAAGCGTCCGCGCGCATCCTGAGACATATAGTATCCATAGGTGCGCGCGTCGCCATAGTTATACGCAACGACAATACTCTTTACGGCGAAGGCCGGGTTTTTAGTACGAACATCGGCAATCAGATCATTCGTGCGCTTGACGATTGCTTTTGCTTCCGTACTCTTGCCGACTGCCTGACCAATCATCAGCGTGGTGTCCTGCCAGGGCATTCCAAAATCAATATAGTCAGCGGTTTGGGCGATGGTCGGCGCAATCTTCGCAAGGTTTTCGTACTCTTCTTTCGTGATACCGGAAGTGATTGCGCTGATAAGGTCGGGTTTAAGAGCGAGAATCGCCTCGTAATTCAGCGTGCCAAAATCCATATCGAGGACTTGTGGATTTACACCTTTGGCGGCGTCCTTCGCCCAGGGGAAAATTGCGTTGGTTTTATCGCCAAACCAATAGCGGATTGCGACAGGCATCACGCCCAACGCAAGATATGGGTCTTGTTCACTGAAACCAATAATGACCACGCGCTTTGGCTCCTGGGTGATCGTTGTGCTGCCGAATTTGTGCTTGATTGTGACCGGGAAGGCTGCCACTTCCGGCGTCTGAGCGAAACTGATACGAGTTGATGCTACAACCGATGCAACCAGCACCAGCAGAACAATCAGAGATAAGAGTCGTTTAGTCATGAGAATTTCTCCTTGATTCAGGTAATGTGACAGGGAACCCGTGTTCCCTTTGCACCGTCATCCTATTGGTTGCGTTGACGGTAAAACAGGTATAGGAAATAGGGCGCGCCGATCATGGCGGTGACAAGACCCACAGGTAGTTCCGATGGCGAAACCACCATGCGCCCGATGAGGTCGGCAATAACGAGCAATGTGCCACCGAACAGGGCGCTGATCGGTACTACGCCTTCATGCGATGGGCCAACCAAGCGCCGGGTAATGTGAGGCGCAATCAAGCCTACAAACCCAATTGCCCCCGCGACTGCGACTGCCGACGCCGCCAATGCGACGCCCACGAAGAGCAGCAAACCGCGCTGCCATTCTACGCGCAGCCCCAGCCCTTTGGCGGTCTCATCGCCGAGGTTGAGGATATTCAACTGCCGGGCAAGCAGGATCGCCAAAGGTATAAAAATCAGCAACCAGCCTGTAATCGCCCGCACATGCTCCCAGTTGCGCCCATAAACGCTGCCACTTAACCAGATATAGGCTTGCTGCACATCGAGAATGTTGCCAAACACGATAATAGTGGTGATGGCTGCACCCGTGAGCGCTTCCAATGCAATGCCAACGAGAATCAGGCGAATTGTGGAGCTATTGCCACCCTTCCACGCCAGCACATAAATCGCCAGCGCGGTAACAGCAGCACCTGCAAATGTAATCAGCGGCAACCAACTGATCGGAATATTCTTCCACAGCACGATCACGGTAACAGCAGCCAGACTCGCGCCACTGCTCACACCGAGCAGGAATGGATCAGCGAGTGGATTGTGCGAAATTCCTTGCATCAGTGTCCCGGAAGTTCCCAACGCAGCACCAACCAAAAAGGCCAGCACGATGCGCGGCAACCGAAACGTGAATACCACCAGACTGAAATTGGCATAGTCCGGGTGATTTTGATTCAGTTTGAGCAATGTCCGTGCAACATCCAGCGGTGAAATTGAATACTCACCATAGCTGATACTCAGGATCAGCGCGATCAGCGTCACGCCCAGCAATACCAATGCCACCAGCGGCACGCGGCGATCCAGCCGATAGGAGAAGGGCAGCCAGCGCGGACGGATGGTGATCCATTGTTTAGGCACTGCCATTAGCGTTTTACCCTCGATCTTATCAGCCAGATAAAAAATGGTGCGCCAAGCACTGCCATCACGACACCGACAGGCAGTTCCTGCGGACGGATGACAATCCGTGCGCCGACATCCGCAACGGTGACGAGTATTCCGCCGAAAATAGCGGAATAAGGAATTATCCAGCGATAATCCACACCCACCAGCACCCGGACGAAGTGCGGAACAATCAAGCCCACGAAACCAATTGGCCCCGTCAGCGCCACCGAACCCCCGGCCATCAACACAATGATGACCGCTGCCAATACTTTTACGCGCGCCGTGTTCTGTCCCAGTCCTTTTGCCACATCATCGCCCAGGCTAATCGTTGTGATTTGGCGACTGATGAGCATTCCCCCTATCAATCCGACGAACAGATAAGGTGTAATCTGAAAGAGCAGAGGCATCTCTCGCCCCGAAAGCGAGCCAGCCGTCCAGAAGCGGATTTTGTCGAGCGTCTCCCGATTGCGGATGAGGATGGCAGTAGTGAATGAAGAAGCAAACGCAGTCAGGATCACACCCGCCAGCGTTAACTTGAGCGGAGTCGCACCGCTGCGCCCCATCGAGGCAAAGGCATAAACAAGTGTGGCGGCGATACCCGCTCCGATGAATGCGGCAACAGCGTAGACCGAAAGCGGCGGATTGCCCAGAAAAATAATGGTCAGCACAACTGCAAAAGCCGCGCCGCTTTGAATACCAAGAATCCCTGAATCTGCCAGCGGGTTGCGGGTTAATCCCTGCATCATCGCGCCCGACGCCGCCAGTGCTGCACCAACAACAACCCCGCTCAACACACGCGGCAAGCGCACAGTTTGAATGATCACATGGCTATATTGCGCACTATCGAAATGGAGTAGTGCTTGAAATACAGTGTCAGGGGTGATGTTCGCCGCGCCTAGCGTGATGCTCCACAAAATAGCGAGGATGAGCAGGATCAGGCCAATCGCCATGCCGGGCAGGAGCAACGCATAATTATTCAAAATCCGCGCAGTTGTTGGCAGCGGTTTTGCAGATGTAGAAACGCTCATTGCCAGCTAGCCACCTGAAATGTGTATCGGGTTAATTTGGTTGAATCGTGAGAGAACACGAAAATTTGTGAATGAGGCATCGTTACAGTTGCTTGTCGGTCAGTTATTGCAATTCATTTGCAATAATTTAGCGGATGAAACTGAGCCGAACAATCACGGGTGTTAAAGTAAAAACAAAACACCGAAACAGGATTGAATTAACGCAGATTAAGCTGGAGAGAAAGCTATATTATGGGGTTTTGTTGCAGGGCTTAACTTTGAGGTTTTGAGGGTAATTTGCAGCCCCGGCTGGATACCGGGGCTATAGAAAGACTAGACCTTATCTTCCTTCGGATCTCCGCTGAGGTCGTTCTTCAATTCGACCTTCGTTTCGACAACCTCCGGGCGCGGTCCATTATGTTCGACTTCAATAGTCACATGCGCTATCAGGCCAGCCAACGCGCCGAGAATAGCAATCTGTGGTGCGAGCAAGACTGTCATCAAACCACCAACGGCAGCGGCAGTCAACGGAATTTCAACCAGCGTTTTGCCATCGTGCTTGACTCGGATCAGGCGGATATTGCCTTCCTGCACAATTTCCTTCACGCGATCTACAACCTGATCGGCTGCCAGATCGATTTGTTCTGTCCAGGTACGGATATTCTCTTTGGTCTTTTTGAAATCGTCCGAATTTGGGCGGGGTTCGTTCGTCATTATATGTCTCTCCTCTTTGCATAAATGTATACGCACCATTGGAAATCCGGTTGCGTGTTTAGAAGATTTAGAGAACAAATTTAGAATTATTTTATACCCTGCATGATTGCAATCTATAAACTCCTAAGCTCTTAAAAATAGCTAAAACTTTCGTGATTCAAAATAAACTTATGCTATGATACCGATCAGTGAGTGCGCTGTTCGTACTTCATAGGAAAAGGAACAAGATCATGCGGGATCGTATCTACTATAGTCGTGACGCCGAAATGATTGCGCAGCGCAACCGCCTTCTGTTGGCATTGATTGCAGCACTGCTCGGCGGGAGTATCGGCGCTATCATGGCGCTGCTCTTTGCCGAACAGCGTGGGGATGAAGTCCGCAACCAGATTGCGGATCAATCTGAATCAACATTCCGCAAGGTTCGGGATGGTGTGGAACACTTTGCAAAAGATGTGCAGCGGACGGTGGAACACGCGCGCAACTAGCCTGGGCGATGTGTCAGTTCCGGGAAGCTCTCTGTTCGGTGTCTATCCGGCGTGAGGGCTTTTCAATATTTTTGATGTTTGTCATTATTTCCAGCAACGTTCATTATCAACTTTATCAGAAGGCACAAAGTCCATGCTCCGTTCATTGGTTGCACAACCCCAGGAAATGACAGTAGAAGGCGCGCAGGCTTCTCCTGCGTTGAATGTTCGCCGCAACGTATCGCAGGAAGATATAGCAGCGGCATACGAAAACAGGGTCAATTTCTGGCTGGATGTGGTTGACCCAACCGATGAAGAAATCGAATGGCTGGTGCATCTCCTCAGACTAAACCCACAAGTAGAAGCCGATATACGCCGCGAAGACCGCCGCCCAACCCTGATGGCATATCTTGACTATATGTTTATCTCGTTATTCCAGCCACATATCCATGTTCAACAGGTCGAAGGCCGTGAGATTCATTGTCTGGTCGGGGAAAATTTTTTTGTGACCGTGCGGCGTTCCGATGCCAATGCTGTCGATCAGGCGTATAACCGGATTGTGCAGAACCCGGAAGCCTGGAAACAGGGTGTTGCCTATCTTTTTTACATGACCTCACAATATGTGATTGACCAATATTATCCCCTGCTGGATCGCATCAGCATGGAACTCAACAAGCAGGAAGAGCGCCTGATGGAAAACGGCAAGTCGATGGAAAAGGCGGCACGGAAGCGCGTCTATCGAATGAAGCAGCAGCTTATCAAACTGCGCCAGATGATCGCGCCACAACGCGAGGTTTTTTCCAATGTGCTGGGTGAAAATCGGCTGGCTGCCAACGAAAATACGCGCGACTTGTTCCGTCATCTGTACGAACGATTGCTCCGTGTCTACGATGAAATTGATTCGCAACGAGATGTTTCCAATAATGTCGTCGATTTGATGGAAAATCAGGAATCGCGCAAGATGGGTGAGGCAGTCAACCGCTTGACCGTGTTCTCTATGATATTCCTCCCTCTCACGATCTTTACCAGCCTGTTTCAGTTGAACCTGACAAGAACCATCGATCCGATGGAGATCACCATCAATGGCGGTGTTTTATTTTTTGCCATTGTGCTTTCAATGTTTATCTCGGTCTGCGGGATGTTGATTATATTCAGACGGCGAGGATGGATTTAAAACATGGATTTTAAGGATAAAGTCGTTCTTGTCACTGGCGGTAGTTCCGGGATTGGTGAAGCAACCGCCAAAGCCTTTCTACAACAAGGCGCAAAGGTTGGCGTTTTGGGGCGCAACGAAAGGGAGATCAAAGAAGCCGTTGGGAAAATGAATGGTAACGACGGGAATGCCCTTCCACTCATTGCCGATATTTCCAGTGTGGAACAGATGCAGGCAGCTTATAACCAGCTAATCAAGCGCTGGCAGCGGCTGGATGTTGTGTTTGCAAACGCCGGAATCAACGGAGTATGGTCGCCCATCGAAGAACTCCAGCCAGAGGAGTGGGATAAGACGCTGGATATAAACCTCAAAGGGACATTTATGACGGTTAAATATGCAGTCCCACATCTCAAGCAACGCGGCGGGGCGGTCATTATCACGTCTTCGGTCAATGGTACACGTATGTTCAGCAACACGGGCGCAACGGCCTATGCCTGTTCAAAAGCCGCACAAGTAGCTTTTGCGAAGATGACTTCGCTGGAACTTGCGAAATATCACATTCGCGTGAATGTCATTTGCCCCGGCGCGATTGAAACGGAAATTGAAGAAAATACGGAAAAACGTAATCTCGAAAATGTGAAACCGGACGTACAATTCCCGGAAGGGGCAATTCCACTAACCAAAGGCGCTTCCGGTACGCCCGAACAGGTTGCTGATCTGGTGTTGTTTCTGGCGTCGGACAAGGCCAGCCACATCACCGGAACAGAAATCTGGATTGACGGCGGGCAATCGCTCCTGCAAGGCTCGTGAATCAGGATTCCAGAGTCTCGCGGTAGAAATCGATTACATCCAGCACACGGGTAATATCATCGGTTAACTGTTGAAGTAATTCCGATGGATTGATTTCGCCCGCCTGAATTTTTTTTGCCATCGTAGCGGATGGGTTAACCGTCAGCAGCAGCATATTCACAACGTTTTGCGCTTTGATAAGCGGCTCGCGTACTTCGGCATTCAGTTGGTGAATGACTTCTGCCTTTGACGCATTCAATAAGTAGTTACGGTAGTCGTCCGACATCGCAGTATCCTCAAAAATTAGTTTTCTCAAAAACAGATTTATGAGGTAATTATAACGCTCAATATGAGAATAATGGTCAATCGTAACAAAATTGATACATCAATCAATTCGTCGAAATATACAAATTGATCCTGGACAAAAAATCAGTCGTGGAAGGTCGATACCTTTGGCGATCCGAAACACTCTACCGAAGGTATCACAATTTTCGCCAGACTATCGCCCCGCAATAATCAATTTCCGGCACGTAGTACGAACACACCCCAGCCAAGATAGCGTCGTCCATATTCCAGATAATCCCGTTTGCTGGCGCTCATTGACACCTGTATTGCAGGCGCGTCAGGATGGTTGGGGTTATTATGTAACCATTCGTTGATAGTCCACCATTGCCCAGCCGTATAGCGATCCCAGCTGTTCTGATCTGCCAGCACCATTTCTACCAATTCCATGCCAGCCGATTCTATACGTGCCAGCGTTCCGGCAAGGGACGCGAAATCATCTTTGCCAATCCCGCTGGACTGATAGGCTTCTTCTGGTGGAAGATCAAGCCAGTAAGGTTCGCCCACAAGGAGCAAACCACCTTTGGCAAGAGCAGACTGCATCAATTGGAGAGTACCTGTCAGACCACCACCAATCCACGTTGCACCGATACAGCTTACAATATCGAAGCCATTGGCCTCTGCGACATATTTCCCCGCATCCGCCTCAACATAGACGACCCGCTCCATTACGCCGAGTTCGGTAGCTCGCTCTCGCGCGGCGGCAAGAAATACCTTGCTGATATCCACGCCGACACCCTGAGTCTGCCAGCGGTTCGCCCACTGGCACAACATTTCCCCTTTGCCACAGGCGAGATCAAGTTGTCGCATTCCCGGTTTAAGGCGACAGATTTCACCGAGCAGCATCAATTTTTCCTGGGTAAACGGATTAAGAATACGGTGATTTGCCTCTGAAATTTCATGAAATGCCAGAATATCTGAGTTACCACACGCAACCAACTTGGAGAAATCAACCCAACATGTCCATTCCCGT
>CAYSOC010000106.1:3251-22964 GCA_964432445.1 uncultured Anaerolineaceae bacterium | reverse complement strand
ATCGAAGAGCGTAACCGTCTGGCGCGTGATTTGCATGACCGGGTTTCTCAATCGTTGTATGGAATTTCACTTGGCTTGCACACTGCGCGTGAATTGATCAATCGAGGCGAACATGATCCGGCAACGCTTGGCGAACCGCTGGACTATGCAATCATACTGTCGCAAGATGCGATCTCGGAAATGCGTTCGCTGATTTTCGAGATGCGCCCGGATATGCTGGAAACCGAGGGACTATGTGCCTCGTTGCGCCGACATGCCCAAACGCTGCAAACCCGTCATCGGTTGCCAATTTCAATGTCATTGCCTGCGGAACCCAATTTGCGATTCGAGATCAAGGAACAGCTTTATCGGATCGCTTATGAAGCGCTGAATAATGCGCTCAAACATGCAAAGGCTTCGCAACTATCGCTGCATTTGCGGATTGAGGCAGCGCGTTTGGTTCTGGAAATCGGAGATAACGGCGCGGGGTTCGATACTCACGGGAGTTTTCCCGGCCATCTGGGGTTACGCTCTATGTCCGAGCGTGCCGAACGTATCGGCGCGCAGTTTATGATCGAAAGTGATGTTGGTCAGGGGACGACAGTTCGCGTCAATCTACCCTACTCCCCTTGAGATTTAACCAACCCGCCAGAGAGCCAGCGCATCGCCGCCTCACGCTCTACGAACACCCGCCCTTCAAAGCCCGTTTGCGCGAGCGTCAGGCGCGAAACAAAATCATAGCCAAGATGCCCGGAGGCATTCAACGAAAAGACCAGCGCAATTCGACCATAGACGCCAGCGGGAACAGGTTGCCCCAGGCCAAAGAAATGTTCGCCCGCAAGAGTTAGATAGGGAAGTGCCACACGTTCCACAGAGAGATCATAGAGCGCCAGATAAACCCGATCTTTAGGCCAACTCGCCTGTACTCGCGCGACGATTTCTGCCCATGCTTCCAATATCTCACGCGACATTGCCGAAACTTTATAGACGATTAAACTGCCATCGTTGAAAAGCTCACACAGGATATTCGGGTGGACTTGTTCGACTCGTTCCGGGCGCAGCAACGGTGTTGCATTCATCGCAAAATCTCCCCACTGGCTCCCATTTTATCGCAGTAATGAAAAGTAAGGGAGAACCTCCCGAAATAAAAAGCCTTCCAATTCTGTTACAACAGCGCATCCTATCCATTCGATCAGGCTATACCCCCGAATCTATGCGAAGTGCTACAATCGTTATACTAGCGTTAACGCGGAGATTGGTTTTCATGTTTAAAAACCCCGGAGAAGCGACCAGCGCCCTGGCTGCACAGCAGTATATCGCCAGTAACGAAATTTCAACGGTTCTCTTTCTGGCGGAACGGCTGGGCAAGCCGATCCTGGCAGAAGGCCCCGCCGGTGTCGGTAAAACCGAACTTGGCAAAGCATGGGCCAGCGCCACAGGCCGGAAGCTCATCCGTTTGCAATGCTATGAAGGATTAGACGAATCAAAAGCGCTTTATGAATGGGAATATGCCAAGCAGATGCTCTATACCCAGCTTCTGCGTGATAAATTAAGCGATCTATTGAAAGATGCAACCGGTCTGCGTGACGCGGCAGATCGGCTTGGCAACGAAGAAGATGTATTTTTCAGCGAACGCTTTCTCCTGCCCCGCCCGTTGCTACAGGCAATCATCAGCGATGAACCTGCATTGCTGCTGATCGACGAAATTGACCGCGCTGACGCTGAATTTGAAGCCTTCCTCCTCGAAGTGTTATCCGATTTTCAGGTGAGCGTACCAGAACTCGGCACAATCGCAGCAAAGCATCAGCCAATGGTAATCCTCACCAGCAACAACACGCGCGAACTTTCGGAAGCGCTCAAACGGCGCTGCTTGTATCTCTTTGTCGATTACCCGAATCTGGAAAATGAAACCCGCGTTGTGCAGGCGCGCGTTCCCGGCTTGAATAAAAAACTTGCGGAAGAGGCGGTGCGATTCGTGCAAAATCTGCGCTCGATGGATTTGAAGAAAAAGCCAAGTGTCGCGGAAACAATCGATTGGGCAAAAGCGCTGGTGATGCTCAATGCCGATTCGCTGGATCAACAAACGCTGGAAACTACAATGACTGTATTGCTCAAGCATGAAGCCGATGTCCAGCGCGCGAAACGGTTGCTCTCACGAGGGAACAACGAAGGTGGTTCACAGGGTAGAAATTCCGGCCTGCCGCCGGGAATCCGTCCGGTTGGGCCATATGGTGGCGGACGACGCGGTTAGTCCAATATATAACTCCGAATGATTATCGTGCGTTCTGCCCGCCCGGAAGACCTGCCCGGATTGACGAAGGTCATGGCGGAAGCGTTTCATGTGAAGATGCGGCTGCTGTTCGGGCGGGACGCTGCGCGCACCCAACGAATGCTACAACGGATTTATTCCGGTCCGCTGGCACGCGGCTATGACGGGATCGTTGTTGCCGAACTGGAGGGCAGGATTGTTGGCGGGCTGGTGATTGAACCGATGCCCTGGCTGGATGAAGATTCGCGCGGCCTGGATACGCTCATTGCAACTGAACTCGGCGCATGGCGACGGTTCTGGAATCAGCTTGGATTCTCGGTATTTTCACACGGCCCGGATGCTGGCGATGCGTACCTCAGCGATGTATGCGTGGCAAAGGATATGCGCGGACGCGGCATTGCCAAAAAGATGATGGTCTTTGCCGAAGAATGGGCGCGTGCCAACCATCGGATTGCACTCACACTCTGGGTAGCGTCCGGCAACCGCGCGGCACGGCGTGTCTACAAAAAAGCGGGCATGTCCGTTGTAGCCTCCGAAATTAACCTGCTATCGGGGGTGTTGTTTGGCGTCTTTCGATGGGTCGGGATGAAGAAAAAACTGACGGATAGCGAAAGCCCGCTTCAAAACCATGAATCAAAATAATCGCACCTTGTCTTGAACCCCGCATAGCCAATTCTAAACAAGCAAGCAAGCAAGATAAAACAGTACATCAAGGATATTCATATTTCCTGAATTTAGGTAATACTGTCATATTGATTTGATTGAAGGAAATTATCTGTGCATAAAAGAAAATCTCTGGTTCCTATCCTGTTGGCAATTTTTCTTCTGGCAGGTTGGGTATCTCTCCCTTCAACTCCGGCTGTACAGGCGCGCACTGTCACAAAAATGGCTACTGCTGCATTCGTCAGCCATTGCACCGGAGTCACACCACACGCAATTTATAATGTCGGGACAGGGCAAACGTATTCCAGCATTGGTGCGGTTCCATTTGGTACGCTGGTCGCGGGTGATATTGTCCGGGTTCACTATCGCGCCACGCCCTATTTTGAGAAGATCGCTATCAGCACGTCCGGGACGAGCGCGTTGCCCATCTGTTTGATCGGCGTTCCAGGACCAAACGGCGAACTGCCTATCATAGACGGCAACCACGCTACTACCAGCGCCAACATGATTTACGACTATGACGGGATGCAACAGCGTGGTCTGCTGACGATCATGGGGCAGGATTGGGGCGATCTGCCTTCGTACATCAATATCGAAGGGCTGCACTTTCGAAATGCCTATTCGGATTTCCAATTCACCACAGCAGCAGGTCAAACCCGCAACTATACGACAAATGCCGCCGCAGTGCATGTACAGCGTGGGGAGCATATCCGCGTTACAGGCTGTATCCTGAGCGATTCGGGCAATGGCTTGTTTGCGGCCACCTCTGGCGATGTAGAAATGGTGACGCGCGATCTGACGCTGGAATACAGCTATATCCATGATAATGGCTCCGACGTTGACCGCGAACACAACGTTTATACCGAAGCGATTGGCATGATCTATCAATTCAATCGCTTTGGACCAACCAAGCCAAATTCTGGCGGCAACAATATCAAGGATCGTTCATCGGGGACAATCATTCGCTATAACTGGATTGAAGGCGGTGCGCACCTGATCGATTTGGTCGAAGGTCAAGACGGTTACGATTTGTTGAGCCAACAACCCGACTATAACAAGGCGTGGGTATACGGCAATATTCTGGTCAACCTGCCAAATAGTGATACTCAGGCGGGATATGCACACAATGGGGCAAATACCGTTCATTTCGGCGGCGATTCTGGCGACGAAGTTCCCGGCGCGAGTTCGATTTGTGGTTTTGGTGCTGGGGAAGACCCGACAGAATGCTATCGCAAGGGACCACTATATTTCTACAACAACACCGTCATTCTCTATATGGTCAATGGCGATTACTGGGATGGCGGTAAAAACCTGCTGCGGCTACAAACCAACGAACAATCTGCCAGTGTTTTCAACAACATCATTCATGTGATTGGAAATGGCAGCCGTGTTTTCTATGGCTATCGGCGCGGGGTGATCAATTTCGGCGTGAACCTGGTCAACCCCGGCAGCAATGATCTGGGTAACTTCTATAGCCAGCAAAGCGGCGCGACAGTGACCGGAACGGCAAACCTGCAAATCCTTTCATCGGGAAGCAGCACGGGTTTTGTGAACGAAGCCGCCAAAGATTTTCACCTGATTCCCGGTTCTCCCGCAGTGAATAAGGGGCAGAGCCTTCCTGGTGGAACATTCCCTGTCGATTTTGAATATGTCACGCATCAGGGTTCGCAACCGCGCAACAATATCGGGTTGAGCGATCTTGGAGCATATGAACTGGCAATTGCCGCTGGTGCAATGCCGGGTGTTTATAAAGACGGTGTGTGGTCTTTGCGTTATACCAGGACAACCGGCTCCGCAGACCTCACCGTAAATTTTGGCGGTGATTCATCCGATTGGCCTGTTGTGGGCGATTGGAATGGGGATGGCGTGGATACGATTGGAATATACCGCCGTAGTACAGGCGTGTTCTTCCTGAGTGACTCGAATACCACGCCGACGATTTCTTATAACGTTGTCTTTGGAAATCCATCTGATACGCCCTTCGCAGGCAAATGGACAGCCGACGTGACACACGATGGCCTCGGTGTCTTCCGTCCAACCAATGGTATCCTCTACCAGAAGAAGCAATTGACTACCGGATTCAGTGATTATTTTGCCATTTTTGGTAACCCCGGCGACAAAGGTTATGGCGGTGATTTCGATGGCAACGGCTTCGATAGCATTGGGGTCTACCGTGCCAGCAACACAACGTGGTATATGACCAATAACAGCCAACCGGGTGGCATCACATTCAGCGATATTGATTTCGTATGGGATATTGGTACGAATCTCCCGATCATTGCCGACTGGAATGGCGATAATATCAGCACAATCGGGCATTTCAACAGTTCCAGCGTGTTTACGCTTCACTCTCCCAACGCAACAGCAGGTACAGATGAGGTGTTTACTTTTGGCCCATTGCAGGGTTTTCCGGTTGCGGGCAGATGGCTTGCAGGTGCAACCCCTCCTCTCACGAAACCATCATTGAATGGTGTGCTTGTAACCGATGGTTCCACGACAACAAACAATACGGAAAGCAACAGCGCCGACTAACTCATGAATGAAAACCGCCCTTCGGATAGGTGAAGGGCGGTTTTTGCAGGGGAGCAGGCAATTTTTGTAAATGTGGGAGAGTGTATCGCCAATTCTGTCGTTGGTTCGGTTATTGCTCCCCTGCATCCTGTGTATAGCGGAAAGCGAACAGGATCGGGATGAACGTCACCGCGATGACGATTAACGCGGCAACGTTCGTCACGGGGCGGTCACGCGGGCGCACCAGTTGACTGAGCATCCAGATCGGCAGAGTAGTGGATTGTGTGCCGCTGGTGAAGGTTGTTACCACCACTTCATCGAAGGACAGTGCGAAGGCCAGCATCCCGCCCGCCAGTAACGCCGTCGCAATATTCGGCAGAATCACATACCGAATCGTTTGAAAGGTCGTTGCGCCTAAATCCATCGACGCTTCGATCTGCGAATAAGCCGTGCGACGCAACCGCGCCACTACGTTGTTATAGACAGTCACAATACAAAACGTCGCGTGACCAATGACAATTGTCCAGAAGCCAAAATCGATCCCCAGCAGGCGTATCCCGGAACGCAGCGCAATACCCGTCACAATGCCGGGAAGCGCAATCGGCAGGATCACCAGTAACGAGATGGTATCCTTGCCAAAGAAACGTGAACGCGCCAATGCCGCCGCCAGCAGCGTTCCAAAGATCATGGCGATCACGGTGGCGGTGACAGCGACTTGCAGCGAAGTCCCCAGCGCCCGCCAGAAATCCTGTCGTTGCAGAATTGTACCGAACCATTGTGTTGTCAGTCCCGGCGGCGGGAATTGGTAGGTACGCTCTTCCGTCGTGAACGCATAGAGGATGATAACCAACAGCGGAAAGTGTAGAAAAATGATCGCGCCCGCCGCCAGAAAGCGTAGCCCGCGCGGGATTTTTTCGGTATTCACTGTATCAGAGCGCATCGAATGCCCCCGCGCGACGCGCAACGAGCAGATATAAACCCATGATCACAATTGGAACGAGTGTGAACGCCGCCGCGAGCGGGATATTTCCGTTTGTACCTTGCAATGTATTTACGGCTGGTCCAATGAAATAGCTCGAATTGCCGATCACGGTAGGAATGATGTAGTCGCCCAGTGTCAACGAGAAGGTGAAGATCGAACCCGCCACAATACCGGGAATTGCCAGCGGGATAATCACACGCCGAAAGGTATAGCCCGGACGCGCGCCGAGATCACCGGAGGCTTCGATCAGCGATTTCGGGACTCGTTCCAGCGCGGCATAGGTTGGGAGGATCATATAGGGAATCCAGATATAGACGAACACCAGAAACATCCCAATATATGAGAATGAAAGCGACGATCCTCCAATTACGGGTAAGCCTAACAGCCAATCGCGCACTCCAGCCAGGTGCAGGCTTTCAAATGCCCAATTCAGCACACCTTCATTTGCCAGAATCAGCTTCCAGGCATAAATCCGCACCAGATAGCTCGACCATAGTGGGAGCAACACCAGTAAATATAAAATTGCCTTCCATCGTTTGGAGGCAAACCGCGCCATAAAATACGACAGTGGGAACGCAATTACCGCACAGGCCAGCGTGACAAGCGCCGCCATGATCACACTGCGCCCGATGATCTCCAGATTTGCGGGCGTGAAAAGTGTCTGATAGGTTTGCAGACTCAACTGGCGCACCATCAGGCCAGAGAAATCATCCACATAATAAAAGCTCTGCAAGACGAGCAGCGCCAGAGGCAAAATGTAGATGATCAGCAGCCAGAGCATCGGCACAGCAAGGAGCAAGAGCAAAGTCAGGCGCGGATGTGCGAAGAAAAACCGCGAAAGTGTTTGGGCTGTGTTTGGGTGTGGAGTGCTTGCCATCAAATCACCTGTTCAACGGGATGGTGTCTTCGCGTTGCCAGACCAGGTTCACTGTATCAGAGCGCTTCATACTGGCAGTGGCGGCATTCTGACGCAGGTTTTGTTCTACCGCGACGATCTCTGTACCATCCGATGCAGTGACCAGATAGCGCGTACTCGCACCGAGATAGACCACATCCTTGATCTGACCGTTTATACAGTAATAGCTATCCATAACGGGCTGACCCGGCGGCGCAATGTGTATCTTTTCCGGGCGGATCGAATAGCTTCCATCCCGATCCAGTAATGCCCGTGCTTGCGCCGGGTTGAAGATATTCGATGTCCCGACGAAACCCGCCACAAAAGTCGTCTTCGGCCCTTCATAAATTTCGGCGGGTGTGCCGATTTGCTCGATCTTGCCTTTATTAAAAACTGCGATCCGATCACTCATCGTCATCGCTTCTTCCTGATCGTGGGTGACGAAAATGAACGTAATACCTACCCGGTGCTGAATCGCCTTCAATTCATATTGCATCTGTTGGCGCAGTTTGAGATCGAGTGCGCCGAGCGGTTCATCGAGCAGCAGCACATGTGGCTGGTTAATCAATGCCCGCGCCAGTGCAACACGCTGTCGTTGTCCTCCTGAAAGTTGCGAAGGCTTACGCTTCTCGAACCCTGCCAACTGGACAATTTCCAGCATTTCCTGCACCCGTTTCTGGATTTCCGGGCGCGGGACTTTCTTCACCATCAACCCATAAGCAACATTGTTCCCAACCGTCATGTGCGGAAAGAGCGCGTAATCCTGAAATACCGTATTCACCGGGCGCAGGAAGGGCGGCATCCCGGATACCTCCTGCCCATAGAGTTCGATGCTACCGCTGGTGGGTTGCTCGAATCCTGCAATCAGGCGCAAACAGGTCGTCTTGCCCGAACCCGACGGCCCCAGCATCGAGAAGAATTCACCATCGCGCACTTCCAAATCGACGTTATCGACAGCGTGTACTTCCCCGAAACTACGTGATACCGCGCGAAAACGTACTGCAATAGTGGTTTTGGAATCAGAATCGCTCATGGGTTGCTGCCATTAATTCTTGATCATAACGTGCTTGGTGATTTTGTAATCATTCACAGCTTCTGCCGACAAATCCTTGCCGAATCCGCTCTGCTTGAAGCCACCGTGTGGCGTTTCGGACGCCAGGGGGATATGGTCGTTGATCCAGACCGTTCCGAATTCGAGTTCGCGGGCGATCTTCATGGCACGCCCAATATCTTTTGTCCAGACAGAGGCCGCAAGTCCATAGGGAACATCGTTGCCAAGCGCAATCGCTTCGTCCGTATCCTTGAATGTGCTGACTGTGAGTACCGGACCAAAAATCTCGCTCTGGATCACTTCGGATTGCTGCGCTACATCGGCAATCACGGTTGGTTCAAAATAGTAACCGCCTGCTGTATCTGTCGGACGCCCACCCCCGGTCAGGATTTTTGCACCGCTTGATCTGGCGCGGTTGATAAAGCCTTCGACCCGTTCGCGCTGCACGTTGCTGATCAGCGGCCCCATCTGTACGCCATCCTCGAACGGCTGACCGATCTTCACCGCCCGCATCGCCTCGACGAGTGCTTCCTGCACCTGTTTTGCCTGACCTTCCTGCACATAGACGCGAGTCGCCGCCGTGCAATCCTGTCCGGTGTTGAACGTTGCCGCAAGGGTCGCTGTCGCAGCAATCACTTCTATATCAGCATCTTCAAAGACGATGAAGGGTGCTTTACCGCCGAGTTCGAGATGCACACGCTTGAGCGTATCGGCAGCGGTCTTCATGATCTTTTTTCCTGTCCCTGTAGAACCAGTCAGGCTGACCATGCGTACCTGTGGGTGTTCGACCAGTGCTTGCCCTGCATCGTTCCCGCCACTGATTACGTTGAAGACACCGGGAGGAATTCCTGCTTCTGCCGCCAATTCTGCCAGCATCAACGAGGTGATCGGTGTTCCGGGCGCGGGCTTCAGAACAACGGTGCAGCCTGCCGCGAGTGCTGGCCCGATCTTCCAGACTGCCATCATCAGCGGATAGTTCCAGGGGGCAACCTGCCCCGCTACGCCGACTGGCTCCTTGCGATAGATGCTGGTGAAACCTTTGGCATATTCGCCTGCATTGTTACCGTGCGTGTCGCGCGCGGCTGCGGAAAAGAAACGCAGATTATCCACCGAGAAGGGCAGGTCTGCTCCCAGGCTGACAAAACCATAGGGTTTGCCTGTGTTTTCGGATTCCGCTTTGGCGAATAATTCGGCGTGTTGTTCGAGCAAATCGCCTAGTTTATACAAGGCGCGCGAACGCTCCGAAGGTGTCAGACGTGACCAGCGTCCATCATAAAAAGCAGTATGGGCGGCTTTCACCGCGCGATCTACATCCTCACGGGTAGCATCATATACTTCGGCAAGGGTATCTCCAGTCGCGGGATTTTCAATCGCCATTCGCGCACCGCTGCCATCGACCCACGCGCCATCAATCCAGAGTTTATAGTGTTGCATAAATAAAATGATCCTTGAAATAAAATGAGCAAACAGGGCAAGATGCGATAGATTCTCGCCCTGTGGTTCGTTACGATGACCCGAAGATACTACCGTCCGCCAATGACGGCCAGATAGTCGGTACTCCACTTGCGATAGGGGACGCAAATATCACCACGTCCATCGGCACATTTGGTTTCCGGGGTACGCCAGAATCTGATCTTGTCGAAGTTCTGAATACCGTTGGTGGTGCAGCCTTCCTTGCCGAGCAGTTCGGAAGCAGAGCAGGCATCAGGAACAGCGGGGAGCGAACCGAACCACGCGGCAACGTCGCCCTGTACCTTTGCGCTCAGGCTGTGTTCCATCCATAGATAGGCACATTCCGGGTGTTTGGCGTTTGCGCCCAGCATGGTTGTATCTGCCCAACCCGTTGCGCCTTCAGCGGGAATCGTGCTGCCGATAGGCTTCTTCTGGCTTTGCAGCAGGTTGACCTGGAACGGCCACGACCCGGAGGCAACGACGCCTTCATTTACAAAATCGTCGGTCTGGACAACCGCATCATGCCAGTAACGGGCGATGATCTTGCGTTGCGCACGGAGCAAATCGAGTACCGCTGCATATTGCTTTTCATCAAGCGAATAGGGGTCTTTGATCCCCAATTCCGGCTTCTTGACGCTCAGATAGAGCGCGGCGTCGGCAATATAGATTGGGCCGTCATAAGCCTGTACGCGCCCTTTGTTGCTCTTGCCATCGGGGAGATTTTGCTCCTCGAAAACGACACTCCAGCTTTTGGGGGCTTCCTTGAACACCTCGGTGTTATACATCAGTACGTTCGGCCCCCATTGATATGGAACGCCGTAACTCTTGCCACCTACGGTATACCATGATGCTCCTTGCAACCGCTTGTCAACCTTCGCATAGCTCGGCACTTTCGCAAGGTCAACGGGCTGGACACGTCCACCTGCAATCAAGCGGAGGCTGGCATCCCCGGAAGCAGTCACAAGGTCATAGCTGCCTTCGTTCATCAGGGCAACCATTTCATCCGAAGTAGCAGCAACCTGCACATTGACCTTGCAACTTGTGCTTTTCTCGAAGCTCGTTACCCAGTCATAGGCTTTATCTGTTTCGCCGCGCTCGATATAGCCCGGCCATGCCACAATATCAACCTGTCCTTCGCCTGCACCGCGAATAGTACGTGTTGGTGCAAGTGTTGCTATCAGGGTAGCCAAAATCAAAACAAGGGAAAGTTTTTTAAGCATTTTTATCCTATCCAGAAAATATTGAGTGTGAGGGCTAAATTATACGGATTGTATTGCAGTTTTCAACTTTGAGTAGATGTGCCTTGAGTTTGGCAAAGATACTGTTAACTACACTGACCCAAAGTGCCGTTGTACGCCTCTAGTGATAGGTGAATGCTATTGCCAAATGATATATAGCAATGACAAGTACCAGAACGGATAGCCCAACGTGTATTGCTCTCCAGCCCTGTTTGACCAGGCGCGGATTGAAGAAGATTGCCTCTGGATTGAAAATACCCACGAGGAAATTGGCGAAATAAACAGCACTCAAAAATGACAGGTACGCATAGCCCCATTTTGTAGAATGGATATAAAAAACCAGTGGCGCAAATGTTCCGATCTGCTTGTGAAGCGTGAACTGTTTTTTTGCAGCGTGATGATTGCTTCTAACACGCAAGAAGGAGAGATACCATTGGATAATCAGAAATCCCAACAAAAAGAAGCCAGAGATTTGTTTATATAGCTCATTTCGTTGCAATGCCTCCAGAAACGGAAATTTCAGGTTCAACACGGCCTGTAGGAGGAAACAAATGAATAGCACTAATCCTAACACGCTGAGGCGCGGAATATATACCCGACGGATGAGAACGCCGAAAAAAGTACGCAATCTGGAATTATCGACCATTTGTTATCTGGCTTGGTGTGCGGGCAATAGAAAGCAGATTTTGTACGGTAGCAGGCGAGGCGCGACGCGCAAACTCTTCCATAAAGAGATCGGCAGCAGGCAGGAAATAACCATCTTTAGGCCATTTTTCGCCAACAACGGGAGGATTCTCGAAAGTCCGGGTCTTTTCGAGATAGGCGATATACGATTCCCTGATCGCCTTCCGCAAAGCCGCCAGAATATCCAGCAGTTCTGCCTCCGAGACAGTTTCGGAGGGATATAACCATGTCACAGCGCCCATCACATCATTGAGTTTCCAGTCTTTCTTTGGGCTTTGAGGATGCGCATTGTGGCAGGTGACGCAGGTATCAGCGACTGCCAGATCAGCGAACATGCCTGTGTATAACTGGACATCGGATGCGTAAAAAAATTGTGGTTTCTGATTGGCGCGAAGGCTGATAAATGCTTCTGTTTGCTTCCCGGCAAACAGGTTGGATCGACTGATCGGATAATCCGAACCCAAAAACAAACTGAGACGAACCGGGTCTTTTTCGAGACGCATGGCGGTTTCACGCAAAAACAGTGCCGGCAGCGGGCCAGCCTGTACACCAGGGCTGCGCCATTCTTCGCTGAATTTCAACCCGGCTTTTTGACCTGCTCCTACAATTTCTTTGGTATAGAGTTCACGGGCGAGACGATTTTCCCCATTAACAATTTCAAAGACGGTTTGAACAGGGATATGTTTGCTATCCTCACCCGCACCCCTCGCGGGTAATGCCGATGGAGAGTCTGCCCATAAAAAGACGGCTAACACCAACAATGCACAAGAGGCAGTTAGCCATATCCAGCGAGAGGAAAGGGATTTGTGGGACGGGGATTTACGCCGGGTACGTGGTGGTAAAGTTCGGCTCGTCATGGTTACTTCTTTTTTGCAGGATACAACAGATTAGAGGAATAGGGCGATGCCTCACCCTCGAAATATTTCCAAATCGTGTGGGGCTGGATGACGTTTGCCAGTTTATCAGGCGTAATGCGCTGATGGTTTCCATGAAAATCATGGCATCCCAGACAGGTTGACCACTGTTTTTCAGCAATCAGGCGCTCGTGAGGAATGTCCAGTGGATCATCTTTCAAGACGAGTTCCTGATGACAGTTTACACAAAAACCGGCATCCGCTATCGTCACTCGCTTTCCCTGATGCTCAAGATGACAGGAGGTACAGGTTTGAGGTTGGATAGCCAACCGAGCCTCGGCAAAACGCGGTTCCAGAAAACGATGAACAGGATGGCGTTCATTGGGGCGTTCATGACAGGTGAGGCACTGGATATTTTCAACTGCAAAGTGTCCGAGAGGTGTTTGGTCAGTCCGAATCCCCAGCCATTGCCTGACTTGTGCCTGCAATTGTTGACGAGGGCTACCGGGTACAGGAAGATGACAGTCGACACATTCCAGTTGTTCGTGTCCCGTATTCATCGGGCCAAAAGCGTGAAGTTTTTCCTGACCGGGAGTAATAAGTATCAGCACCACGATACAAGAAACGACAATGCCCAAAACAAAGCCCGCATTTTGTGCAGAGCGGTTCATAAAGACCCCCGAAATTGCATGGTGACAGTAGAAAGAATTTAAGTAAGCTATCGTCGATGATTATTTGTGTGTATCAAATTCTCCTAATTATATTGACACGTGTTATAAACGGGCTAGTCCATCCGTACCAGTTACAAAGTTACAAAAGTGATTCACACGCTGAACTACCTGTTTCTATAAGAAATCTGCGAGTATGGGAGAATGAGTGGTACGAAAGGACGCGGCAGCTCGATTTGCAAATCGAGCGCTCACCATCTTCGAGCAAAAGTACCCGATCCGCAAGCGCCACCGCCTCTTCCAGGTTTTGGGTGATTTGATCACAAAGTGTCTGGCTTCAATACTTACTGGTGCTTTCCAGTAAATTGTTGACGAGCGTTTGCAGGCTGATCGCGCTCATATGAATCGAATTTAGGCAGAAATTGATTGGAGGTCAGTCCCGTTGTTACGTTCACAGCAACGGGATCAAAAGAGGAAATCTATTCTTTCAGGAAGCCGTTACGGATCAACCATGTGCGCAAGGTTTGCTCATCGGGTTCGTGGAGCATTGTGCCGCGATCTGTACTGCGCAAATGGCGCATGTCGGCATCTTTGGGCGGCTCGATTGGCTCGATGCCACCACGCGGCGCGACAACCAGAGTCGGAACGACACGCATCCCCAGCCAGTCATCCAACCGGAACGCCGCCTGATCATCCAGATCAATGCTCAGTTCACGATAGGGTACACCCATGCCGCGCAACCAGCGTTTGGTATTGATCAAATCCGGGCAGAACGATGTCTTGCCATAGACAACCAGATCATAGGGTGGACGATCTACCTGTGATTCGCCCTCAATCGCAGCAGCAACCCGGAAACCAGTGGTTGGATCGCTATAATGTGGCGGATAGTGTGAGCGCGTTGTCACCCGGTTCGCATATTTACCGTCGCCCCATGAGCCGCCGCGCAAGACGCGCCGTGCGGGACTATAGGGGTCTTCGCGCCCGTCATTGGCCTGATAGGGATACGGGGCGAATGCGCCCAGCGTCCACTCCCAGACCTGTCCCAGTTGATCCCCGTGTCCGAATGGCCCATCCCCTTTAGGGCTATATGTCCCTATGGAAACGGTTTTTCCGTGCGTTTCGCCGCTGATACCCTCTACGCCGGAGTTCAGGTTATCCGGGTTAAAGGTTCCACCCCAAGGATATAGCCAGCGCACATTTTCGCTGCGTGCTGCCCATTCCCACTCTACCTCGGTTGGAAGTCGAATCGCGCGCCCGGTCAGGGCGGATGCCCAACGAGTGAAAGCAAAGGCTTCATACCAACTGACACCAACAACGGGGCGATCTTCTCCCGCAAATTTTGGGTCATCCCAGAATAGGGGCGCAGTACGCTCAACACTCTCACGCCATGCCCACCCTTCCGGTGTCCAATATTCCGGCGTAGCATAACCACCAGATGCGATGAACCGGGCAAACAAGCCATTCGTCACCGGGTAGCGTGCAAGGTCAAACGCGCCGATATTTATCATGTGTTGGGGCGTCTCACGGTGGTAAAACTCGTGCCAGTCTTCACCATAACTGCGTGTGAATTTAGCTGCCAGCGTGTCATCCAGACCAATAGTGGCCTGACCTGCTGGAACAGGTTTTAGATCAATTTGCCGCAAGAGTTCCTGCGAAATTTGTGTGCGCAGTTCAGCGGAGATTTTCCCCTGAAACATGATGTGTTCCTATTGCAATACTGATACAAAGACGAACACAGACTATACCCTCTTACGTTTGCGTTATACAACGTTACTCGATCACGTTTACGGCACGAGTCCTTTCTGTTTGACCTTCACCCGTGATCAATCGCGCTGCGCGGTTGCGCGTGACATAGTTCCATGCCCATTGGGTGAAGACCAGTACGCGGTTCTGGAACTGTACAAGGTTGATCAGGTGGATAAACAGCCACGCCGCCCAACCGATGAAGCCGCTGAGTTGAATTCCTCTCAAATCAGCAACCGCTGAGGCACGCCCAATCGTCGCCATATTCCCCAAATCACGATAGTGAAACGCTGGCAAGGTTCGATTTTGCTGCCGTGCCATGATCAAACGCGCAGCATATTTACCCTGCTGCATAGCGACTTGCGCAACACCCGGTAGCGGCTTGCCAGTCTGGTGAGTGAAGTTTGCCAGATCGCCAATGACGAAAATCTCAGGGTGATTTTTCACAGTGCAATCTGGTTCGACGATGACGCGCCCTGCTCGATCCAATTCACAGTTTGTCGCTTCCTGTAGCGTCTTGCCCAACCCGGATGCCTGAATACCTGCCGCCCACAGGGTTGTATGAGCGATGAGAGTCTGTTCGCTATCGCCTCCCTTGTAGATCACCGTATCATCCGTGATGTTGGTCACAATAGCGCGCGTTTTGACGATGACACCCATGCGCTCCAACTCCTGACGCGCTTTGTCCGAAAGCGGCGCAGGGTAGGTCGGCAGGACACGCTCCGCTCCTTCAAGCAAATATATCTTCGACTTCGCGGGATCAATCCTGCGGAAGTTACCGCGCAGGGTGAAATTTGCAATTTCGGCAATTGCCCCGGCGAGTTCCACACCTGTGGGGCCGCCACCAACCACGACAAAGGTCAGCAGTTTTTCCTGTCGTGCAGGGTCGGTTTCGCGTTCTGCTTCCTCAAAAGCCAGCAGAATCTGGCGGCGAATATGCGTTGCATCCTCGACAGTCTTCAATCCCGGTGCGACGCTTTCCCATTCGCCGTGTCCAAAATAAAAATGCCGGACGCCTGTCGCTATGATCAATGTATCGTAGCCAATGATGTCGCCGTTTTCCAGCGTTATCCGGCGTCCTGTTGCGTCAATCCCGGCAACGCTACCCAATAAGACCGTTGTGTTTTTCTGCTTGCGGAGCAGAGCGCGCAACGGTGCAGCGATGTTGGCTGGCGAAAGTGCGCCCGTCGCTACCTGGTAGAGTAGTGGCTGGAACAGGTGAAAATTGTGTCGATCAATCAATGTCACCCGGACTGGATCACGCCGCAGATTGCGCGCGGCGAATAATCCCCCAAAACCGCCACCAATTATCACTACATGATGTGGAACCTGTAGATCGCTCATTCTTGACGCTTCCCCTGTCTGGCGGCTATACTGTTGATAGTTTAGGTACTTTGTGAATTATAGCACAATCTGTGAGGGATCAACATGCCCGATAGTAAAAATGTTGCAGAAATGCTGGATTTGCTGCGCTGTCCCGTCGGCGTGCATATGAAGGAAAAAGGGAGTGATCCCGGTAAACTGCGCCTTGTAAAAGATGTCTGGCTGGTCTGCGATGACAGCGGCTGCAAATATCCAATTGTCGATGGTATCCCGCGAATGCTGGTCGATATTGGCGAAAAGTATAAGGATGTTGCCGAGGCCGACCTGCCGATTCCACCGCCTGAAAGCTAAAATAAACTACCACCCTCCCAGAGGGGGTGGTTTTTAGAACCCGCACTCCTCGAAAGGACGCTTCCCCTTGCCGTAACCTCTCCCGGCTTGCCATTCTTACAATATCCCTCATCACGGTGGAACCTTTGCCTGATACCACTCCCACAGGGAGCATGTTGTGTTTTTTGACTCAAACTATCCAAAACGCAAAGCAGCAATGGAATCGCCGTCGAAGGATGCTACCCGAAAACCACTTTAACTATCTTTAGTCGTCAAAACAGGCGATAAATGTTGTTCCGGGTTTATATAAAATACTTCTATTACAATTTAAGTTGACTCCAAAAAAACTCATGATATTTTTATCTCATAGTCAATTATGACTGCACGAAAAAAGGATATTGAAAATGCGTAACAAAATTATCGCCCTTCTCGCCGTTGCCCTTTTCACCGTTGCCAGCTTCTCCTTCCGTCCCGTCACTGCCGCCCAGGATACAAAAACCCCTGTCTGTAAAGACGCCGCCTTGTTGAAGGAAATCGGTGACGATTTCACGGCGCTTGGCAAGGAATTGAGCGGTATCGCAAAACTGGATGCAGCCGGCCTCTATGCCCAGATGATTACCATCGCCAACCTGCGTCAGAAGTATGAAGACAAGGAATGGCCGACAGAAGTCGGCTGCGACTACATGCTGACCCAGAACATCATCGTTCTCGCAACGATTCAGGATTATGCGGTTGTCGAACTCGCCGACAAGCTGAAGCTCGACGCCGATATGATCGCCAAGAACCGCGATTTCATGAACAAGCGTCTGGAAAAGCAACTCAAGTTCCTGACCGATCTGCTGCCGAAGGCCAGCAACTAACCTGATCAGTTAGTCTCTGAAACAAAATTGCTACAGGGCGGGCATCCTCGAAGGATGCCCGCCTTATATTTTTGCTGTGCTACCGCCCCGGATCACATAACGTTTGACTCAGCCTGTCATAACCACCCCAGCGCGTACCGGGATAGGCTGTTGGCGTTCCGTCATGCAGGATGATGTAATCAAGATAGGTGTACTCGAACCCCATCACGCAAAGCTGATTCAGTGTTGATTCACTAACGGCTGCTAACGCCGATACATGCTGCGCCTGAAAATCGATCATCAAAAGTGCGCCACGACCTTCTTCCCGAATTACTCCAGCGCGTGAAGGCGAACCAATCTGATCGATCACATCTATCAGGCGTGTGGTAAGCAAATTATTGAAGGTAATATTGGCAACCAAACCTTCCTCCGGGGTTGGCGCTGGCGACAGGGTATTGATAGTCCCGTTCGCTGGATTCCCCTCTATATTGATGGTGAAACGACCTGCCAGAATACGACGACTGTTGGTCATGATTGGCGCGAACGTCGTTATATCTGGCATTCGTTCCAGCAAAGTTTCAGCGTTCCTGAATATTGTCTGACCCGGACGGATGTTTCGCCAGCACGGAATCTGACAGAGGCTGAATGTGAGCCAGCCCTGTTTCGGTGGGCCAAAGACAACGCGCGGGATATAGACCAAAAATGCCAACACGAAGATTAGGATAAATGAAAGAATAGCGGCTATTTTGATGGTGAGGCGCATATCCACCCATATTGTTGGAAAACAGTAAAATTTCTTGTCAGGAATGCGTGGCAACCGCGTCCTGCAATGTGAGATTGATTGGGGTATAGTGTTATCAATCCGCATTGTACAGGAAATTTCAGGATGGAATTCTATACCGAACAGCCGCCAACGTTGAATAAAAGGGCAGGGCGTACCCGTCAGCGCTATCTCAAACGCCGGAGCGGTTCGGCAAATGCAGTGGTGCAGGGATGTCTGGTTCTGTTCACGCTGTGTACAGCGGGCTTTGTGTTTTTCGTCCTGATCCTTGCACCTGTAACGTTTCGCTTGCTTCCTTATGAAGATCAGGGACGGATTGTACGGCGTGTAAGTTTCCTCTCCTCGTGGATGTATACCGAAACGCCTGCCCCGACACCCTTGCCACAACCCACCGTTGATCCGGCAAAGTTGAATGCGGGTATTGCATTGCTCAATAATGATGTTACTGCGGCTCCGCCAGTTAACCCAACATCTTTGCTCGGTACTACCCCGACAACCGTAAATGCGCCAAAAGGAGCTACCGCAACGCCGCAGTCAGTTGTTATCACCGCCACTCCGGTTGCAGTGGCAGGACTGCCAACACAGGAACCAATATTGCCACCCGCCGCGACCCAGATTCCATTGCCGCCGCGTTTCCACATGACACGCTACCAGTGGGAACCACAAACATGGAATAACTG
Source organism: uncultured Anaerolineaceae bacterium (assembly GCA_964432445.1). Lineage (GTDB taxonomy): Bacteria > Chloroflexota > Anaerolineae > Aggregatilineales > UBA2796 > JBBRMW01. The sequence goes on along the minus strand of CAYSOC010000106.1, from coordinate 4,022 downwards.
TGGCCCCGCGAATGTGCGCCAGGTGTTGACGGGCTATGGGATTTCCAACGTCAGTCAGTCCGATATTGCAGCATGGCTCAAGCCAAACAAAAACGATGCGAACGTCAGTCCCTGGCAGATTGTGGAATACATCAATCGCTTCACTTCCTATCGCGCCCTGAGCCGTGTCAACGGCAGTCTGAATCTGCTTAAAACACTGATGGTGTCGAAATTCCGTCCAATCATTGAAACCGGGTTGACTTCGCCAAAAGATGGCACATGGGAAGGCCATTATGTCACCCCCATTGGCTACGACGACAGCACAAACATCCTGTTTACCCTGGATACCCTGCTTGGTGCGGATAAGGATAATCAGGGGATCAAAGATGATTATAACGATCTGGATTTCCGCTGGTCGCATTTCAATCGTGTCTACATTGTGATCTATCCAAAAGAACGCGAAAGCGAACTGCAATCCATCCTCGGTGCAGACGCTGACCCAACGACCAATATCAAAAATGCACTTGCAAAAGCCAATGCCGAGCGCAAGGCCGATCCGACGAATGCCTTTGCGTGGTTCAATGTCGGCACAAACTACGCTTTACTGAAAGATTATCGGCAAGCAGCCGCAGCGTTCGATCAGGCGCGCAATACCGGAAAACTCCCCTGGCGTATGAACTGGTATCAATTCACCCTGATTTCTGCCTACTTCCACACGGGAGAATATCAGACTGCCATTGATCAGATTGAAGTAACAATGGCAAACCAGAAAAACGTCGAGGAACTATTCTA
>CAYSOC010000106.1:0-3241 GCA_964432445.1 uncultured Anaerolineaceae bacterium | reverse complement strand
GAAAGGCGTAATATTATATACACAGGGTTACCCTGATCTGGGACGTGTGGAGATTAACAAAGCGCTCTCGCTCAACCCCAATTTCAAACCTGCCCGCGATGCTTCTGCGGCTATCAGCCAGAAGCAAAACATCGACCCGTTTGATTCAATCTAGCGTCTCCTGAACTCAAGGATCGGCTGGGTCTTTGAGTTTCGCCTATGTTATATTACCAGTGTTGAATCTATGGGAGCGCTCCCATAGAGGCATTTATTTGAAAAGGTTGTCCCAAATGAAATTTAAAATCGCCTTGATAGCGGTCTTTTGCTTCTGTTTTTTGCTGTTTTCTGTCGGACACGCCCAAACGCCAATTGCTCCCCCCGAAATTCCGGGGCAGGCCGTCTACATCCCTTTTCCAGTGAACATTACGCTTGATGGACATCTCGAAGACTGGAAAGATATTCCCGTTACTACAGTAAATCGTGGGACTGCGCTCTCCAATGACCCGGCGGAAAACGGATCGTTTCAATTCGCTGTAGCCGCCAATGACGATACCTTCTTTATCACCATGTCGATGGTGGACAAGACGATTATCACAGGAAAGCACGAAACAAATTTCTGGAATGAAGACTCACTGGAATTCTTCCTGAATCTCAGTGGAAATTCAGGATTAACGGCCTACAATAAAGACGTTTTCCAGATCAACATCAATCCCGGCGATATTGGCAACACCAACCCCGACAAAATCACGATTACCGGTTCTGGTAGCCAAAACGCAAAGGTGAAAGCCTTTGTCTTCAAGACCAAAAATGGTTGGGGGTTTGAAGCTGCTGTTAACCTGAAAGATCGGATTGTTCCCAGTCATGGGTTGGAAATCGGGTTGCAAACGCAAGCCAACGGCGCTAGCACTCAGGATCGGGATGTAAAACTGATCTGGTCAGCGGCGGATACAGCCGACAAATCATGGGAAAATCCCGGCGTATTCGGACGGGGTATCTTTTTCAAAACCGGCAGTAAGGATATTCCAATGCCTTCTACTATTCAAAATGTGAGCGCTACCACAGTTCCCACCGCAACAACTACGGCAAAGCCTGTGGTCAGCGTCAATCAAACAGGTTACTTCGTCAAAGGGCAAAAGACAGCGGTTCTCGCTGCCGAGGGGAAAGAACCCCTTAAATGGGAATTGATCGATCTTGCGTCAGGGAAAGCCGTTGTGGATGGGACGACCTCGGAAGGCGTTTTCGATAAGATGTCCGGGGACACCGTTCACATGGCAGATTTTTCATCCTTTGGCACTGCCGGGAAATATAAACTGGTCATCGGCGGTGTCGAAAGCGCTCCTTTCAAAATCGGTGATGATATTTATGCTGGATTGAAAAAAGACGCTCTTGGCTATTTCTATCAAAACCGAAGCGGTATTGAACTCAAACCAGAATATGCTGGAAAGGATTGGGCGCGTCCAGCAGGTCATCTCTCCGATAGCAAAGTGACTTGTTTCAAAGGCAAAGATGCCGATGGGAAAACCTGGGATGGTTGCGATTACACGATCAATGGTCTGGGTGGTTGGTATGATGCTGGTGACTATGGGAAATATGTCGTAAACGGTGGGATTTCTGTCTGGACACTTCTCAATCTTTATGAGCAAAATCCCAAAGCATTCCCTGATGGTTCGCTCAATATCCCGGAAAACAAAAATGGCGTTCCCGATATTCTCGATGAAGTGCGCTGGGAGATGCAGTTTCTGCTTGCGATGCAGATTCCGCAGGGGAAACCACTTGCGGGTATGGTCTATCACAAACTGCACGATCTGAAATGGTCGGGCGTGCCAAGCAAGTTACCTACCGAATATGATAACAATTCGGATTTCAGCAAGCCGAATCAGGGTCGATACGTTTACGAGCCAACGACTGCGGCAACATTGAACCTGGCGGCGACTGCGGCACAGTGCGCACGTATCTGGAAGACTATTGATCCACAGTTTTCGCAACAGTGTCTGAACGCTGCCAAAACTGCATGGAGTGCAGCGAACGCTAACCCTAAACTGCTGGCGGGACGTGTACCGGGCGAAGGCGGCGGCGATTACGGCGATAACAATGTGCAGGATGATTTCTATTGGGCAGCAGCGGAGCTATACGTTACCACTTCGGAATCATCTGTGCTGGATGTTGTGAAATCATCCCGGTACTTCAAGGCGTTTCCGGGGCCGGGGAATGGAAGTCCAGCTTCAATGGATTGGGGCAGCACGGCTGCACTTGGCACAATTTCGCTTGCTACAATTCCCAACAATCTGCCTAAAGAAGATGTGGAACTACTACGCAGCCAAATCATCGCAGCAGCAGATCGCTACCTTCAAACCATCAATGTAGAGGGCTATCAGGTCCCTATCTCTGAACCGGGATATGTTTGGGGTTCAAATTCACTGGTGTTGAATAATGGGATTGTGTTGGCGTTGGCCTATCAGTTCACGAAAAAGTCGGACTATTTGAACGGCGTCAACCAGAGCATGAATTATATTCTCGGCCACAACGCTCTGAGTAAGAGTTTTGTTTCCGGGTATGGAACAAACCCACTTGAGCATCCGCATCACCGTTATTGGGGTAATAATCCAGCGCGTGGATTCCCGCCACCACCGCCGGGAGCGCTGGCAGGCGGGCCAAACGCGATAATACAAGACCCTGCCGCCGAAGCTGCAAAACTGGCTTTGCGTCCGGTTGCCAAACGTTATCTTGATCAGATTGAATCATATTCGACAAATGAGGTGGCGATCAATTGGAATGCACCGCTGGTGTGGGTTGCGGCATGGCTGGATCAGGAGTTCAACAAAGCATAGATCAAAATTTGTAGGGACGGGCTTCTGCCCGTCCGCCGCTAGCCGAGTAACGGTTTGAGCTAGTTCCGAAGGCGTCGCGCCGCCTCTTTTGCTTCTGCAATCAAGGCATCGGGCGATGGTCCTTCAATCTTTTCGCGGGCTTCGGCGGCAGCACTTTCGGCTTGTGCGCGCAGTTCAAGGCCGCGCTCCCGAATTTCCGAACGTGTTTGAATACCACTCCGGGGCGCATTCCAAATCGTGATCGCCGCAGCAACAAGCGCGCCGACTAATCCACCAAAAATAAACGCACCTGCGTCTGCCAGCCCATTATCTTTCTGTTCATCCTTACGAGCCATCATCTATCCTTTTTACCGCCACCCAGATTGCGCCGAATGCCAGAGAGTTCCCGCAGGAAAGCCGTCGCACCGGTGATCACGGCGCTGGTGCGAATAATC
>CAYSOC010000105.1:0-23103 GCA_964432445.1 uncultured Anaerolineaceae bacterium | reverse complement strand
AAGCCGATTGGTATTGATGCCTTCCCGGACGATTCGCGTATCTGCACCTGTGAAAACATCAGCAAGGGCGCGATTTGCAGCGTCATTCGCCAGCAAAATCTCTCCACAGTGAGCGAGATCAAGGCGTGTACGAAGGCCGGGACAGGTTGCGGCGGTTGCGTCCCGATGTTGAACGACATTCTCAAGAGCGAAATGAAGCGCGCCGGAAAGAAAGTCCTCAACCACATCTGCGAACACTTCACCTATTCCCGTCAGGAAATTTATCACCTCGTCCGTATCCACGAAATTAAATCCTTCGATGAACTGATTCAGCGGCATGGGCGCGGGATGGGCTGCGAAATCTGCAAGCCTGCTGTCGCCTCGATCCTTGCTTCCACGTGGAACGAACACATCCTTGAGCCTGCCCGCGCACAGTTGCAGGATACGAACGATTATTACATGGCGAATATCCAGCGCGACGGCTCTTATTCGGTAGTTCCGCGCGTTCCTGGTGGCGAAATCACCCCGGATAAACTGATCGTGATCGGGCAGGTGGCGCAGGAGTTCGACCTGTATGTGAAGATCACAGGCGGTCAGCGCATTGACCTGTTCGGCGCGCGTGTCGATCAACTCCCGCACATCTGGAAACGGCTGGTGGACGCCGGGTTCGAGTCGGGACACGCTTATGGTAAGGCACTCCGTACCGTCAAATCCTGTGTTGGTACGACATGGTGTCGCTATGGTCAGCAGGATTCGGTTGGGCTGGCGATTCGGCTGGAAGAACGCTATCGCGGTCTGCGCGCCCCACACAAGATCAAATCTGCCGTTTCTGGCTGTACCCGCGAATGTGCCGAAGCGCAGAGCAAAGATTTCGGCGTCATCGCCACCGAGAAGGGCTACAACCTGTATGTCTGCGGCAATGGCGGGATGAAGCCACAGCACGCCATTCTGTTTGCCGAAGACTTGTCCGAAGCACAGGTTTTCCAATATGTAGACCGTTTCCTGATGTTCTACATCCGCACCGCAGATCGGTTGCAGCGTACCGCCACGTGGTTGAACAACCTCGAAGGCGGGATTGAATACCTGCGCGATGTTGTCATTCACGATTCGCTGGGCATCGGTGCGGAACTTGAAGCAGAGATGGCGCATATTGTCGGCACTTATGAATGTGAATGGAAAGCCACCCTCGAAGACCCGGAAAAGATGCGCCGCTTCCGTACCTTCGCCAACACCAGTGAATCCGATCCCAGCCTCGTGTACGTTCAGGAACGCGGACAGAAGCGCCCCGCTTTCCCGGACGAAAAAGCACAGTTAATCCAGATTTCCTAGTTCAAAAGGGAAGAAACGATGTACGCCGAGAAGATTTCACAATTCGCACCGGAAAATACTGAACTTCGCGTCCTTCCCACCCGCTGGGTAGCGGTTTGCCGCCGGGAAGATATTCTGACAAACATGGGTGTGGCGGTACTGATCGGCGGTCAGCAAATCGCTGTGTTCCGGCTTGCCGATGATCGTGTTTTCGCCGTCAGCAATTTTGATCCGTACAGCAAGGCGTTTGTCCTGTCGCGCGCCATCGTTGGGGATCGGAACGGCGAACTCAAGATTGCCTCGCCTATCTATAAGCAAAATTTCAGCCTGATCACGGGTAAATGTCTGGATGACTCAGCGGTGCAACTCCGCACTTGGCCCGCCCGCATCGTAGACGGCTGTATCGAAATCGGACTGTAGACCCGGAAAGGGATGTGCCATTATGAACCGTAGAGAATTTCTCCAACTTGCGCTCTCCGCCAGTACCGCCCCATTGTTCATCAACGGGCTGCCAGACCTTCAACCGTCCCGCGTTCGCGGTTCCGGCGACCTTATAAAAATAGGTTTTATTCCCCTGACCGATTGCGCCTCGGTAGTGATGGCAGACAAACTCGGCCTGTATAAGAAATATGGTCTGAATGTGGAAATCAGCAAGGAAGCATCGTGGGCGAATGTCCGCGACAAGCTGCTCACAGGCGAATTGAGCGCCGCGCACTGCCTGTTCGGGATGCCGTTTTCGGTCTACACAGGTGTCGGCGGCGTGGCAGGCAAAGAACTCAAGATCGCCATGATGATTAACAGCAACGGGCAGGCGATCACGCTCGAAAAATCATTCGTGGAAAGCGCCGGATACGCAAAGATCAACGGTGTGAGCAAGGCTGTTGATACGCTCCGCGCCCAGAAAACCCCCACCTTCGCCATGACCTTCCCTGGCGGCACGCACGATCTCTGGTTGCGTTACTGGTTAGGCGCATCCAAAGTTGACCAAAGTAGCGTGAAGATCGTCACCATTCCGCCACCACAGATGGTCGCCAATATGAAAGTCGGCAACATGGACGGCTTTTGCGTTGGCGAGCCCTGGAATGGTGTTGCTGTCAAACAAGGCATCGGCTTTACACACATCGCTACGCAAGACATCTGGAAAGATCACCCGGAAAAGGCACTTGTTGCCAATGCAGATTTCGCAGACAAGCGCCGTGATGACCTGAAACTGGTGATGCAGGCGATCCTCGAAGCCTCGATCTGGCTGGATTCACTCAGCAACCGTCCCGAAGCCGCCAAAGTGATTGGCGATACAGCTTATGTCAATGCACCAAGCGATGTGATTGATGCGCGCCTCGCCGGAAAATATGACCTCGGCGCGGGACTTGGTGAAAAGACCTATACCGATGATTACATGCTGTTCCACAAGGGCGGCGTAGTCAACGCCCCGCGTAAAAGTCATGGTATCTGGTTTATGAGCCAGTATGTACGCTTCGGATACCTGAAGGAAGCACCAGATTACAAAGCAGTTGCGGACAAATTGATTATGTCCGATCTGTATAAGGAAGTCGCGGAAACGCTCAAGATCGCCGTTCCTGACGACGATATGAAGCCATTTACCCTGAAACTCGATAACGTCACATTCGATCCGGCTGATCCAGCCAAATCGCTTAAATTGTGGAGCTAACCATGCTGAATGCAGAACAGCTTAACCAGATACAAGCACCACCAGCCGTAAGCAATAAACGGACGCTGGTTTGGTATACCAAAAAGCCGCGTCGTTCGTTCACAAGTATATTTCTGGTGATAGGTGGCTTCGCTATTCTCCTTGCCATCTGGCAGGTGCTTTCGATGATCAGCGCCGATTTGCCCAGTCCGGTGGATACACTGCCGGAACTGTGGAAGCTAATCAGCAACCCGTTCTACGATCACGGCCCGAACGACAAAGGAATCGGTTTGCAGGTATTGATGTCGCTGGGGCGCGTCTTTTCCGGCTGGATTATCGGTTCCGCGATTGCGATTCCGATTGGGATCACAATGGGCAGCAGTAAGGCGATTATGGGGCTGCTCAATCCAATCGTGCAGGTGCTGCGTCCGGTTTCACCGCTGGCATGGTATCCGATTGGTCTGGCAGTCTATAAGAATGCGGGGAGCGCTGTAACCTTTGCGATTGTTATCACTTCGCTCTGGCCTACGCTGATTAACACAATGCTCGGCGTCGCTTCCGTACCGGATGACTATCGCAATGTGTCGCGCGTATTTGCTTTCTCGCGCTGGAAATATCTGACCAAAGTGTTGATCCCCTACTCCCTGCCCTACATTCTGACCGGATTGCGCCTCTCGATGGGCATTGCGTGGATGGTTATCGTTGCGGGTGAAATGTTGGCGGGCAGCACCGGAATCGGCTTCTTTGTCTGGGATTCGTGGAATGCGCTTTCTCTGCCAAAGGTCATCAGCGCCATTCTGATCATTGGTGTGATAGGGCTGATCCTTGACCGCAGTCTGGAATTTGTAACGACAAAAGTTCGCTACAGCACCTAGCAACTCAAAGATGGAACTACCGTTTTGAGTTCAATGGCAAATTTTTGTGAGATTTCAAACGAACTACGGATACGCCCGCATTACCGCCAGGTACAAGTATCCCCCGTTAAACAGGTGACCTGGCGAAAAATTTTGAGTTTAGCCCGGTGCTTTAGCGCCGGGATGAGGTTGATGGAGAGGTAAATATCATGGCAAGCGCAGCACAGGGTAACGGCGAACTGCACGTTCGGGGAATGACCAAGAGTTTCAAGACAGCACAGGGTGAAATGGATGCCCTCCGCAACATTAATCTGACTGTGAAACGTGGCGAATTTATCTCGTTAATCGGACATTCCGGCTGTGGCAAGAGTACCTTGCTGAATATCATCGCCGGATTGTATCGCCAAACACACGGCGATGTTGAACTCGATTCAAAGCCGATCACTCGTCCGGGACCAGATCGCGGCGTCGTCTTTCAGAATTACAGTTTGCTGCCCTGGCTCTCGGTGCGTGGCAACGTCTATGAGGCAGTCGAAGCGGTCTATAAGAACAAATCGAACGCCGAAAAAAACGAGATGGTCGATAGCTTTCTGAACAAAGTTGGCCTGTACGAGCATCGGGATAAGATGCCGGGACAGATTTCCGGTGGGATGAAACAGCGTGTCGCCATCGCACGCGCCTTTTCGATTCATCCGAAGGTATTGCTGCTGGATGAACCGTTCGGCGCACTCGACGCACTGACCAAAGCATCGCTGCACGAGGAACTGATACGGATGTGGAGCGGCGATCAGCAGACCGAAATGGTGATTATGGTCACGCACGATATTGATGAGGCGATTTATCTCAGTGATCGGATTGTCGTCATGACCAACGGGCCTGCCGCGACTATCGGTGAAATTATCGACGTACCGCTACCACGTCCGCGTAACAAGCGTGCCTTGTTGCATACGCCGGAATGGGCAGAAATCGCGGAACGCCTGATTTATCTGCTCACTGTTGCCTACGCAAAAACGGCATAAAACCAAAGCTTGGAATTCAACAAAAGGGGTGCATAAATGGCTATTAGTGGCAAGGCGATGTGTCCCTATTGCGGGGTCGGCTGCGTCCTTAACATCACCACGCAGGATAATCGGGTGATTGAAGCGAAAGGCGACCCCGATGCACCAGGCAATCGCGGTTTACTCTGCCCGAAAGGGGCGCTGGTTTCCCCGATCCTTGATCTGCCGGGACGGTTATTGCATCCGATGCAGCGGGCAAACCGTGACCAGGAGTTCACTTCGAGTTCGTGGGATAACGTTCTGCCAGAAATTTCAAAACGTTTGCATGAGATTATCGCCAAATATGGACCAGAGTCTGTTGCACTCTATGGCTCCGGTCAGCTTGACACCGAATCATGGTATCTCGGTAATAAATTATTCAAAGGTTTTATTGGCTCGAATAATGTGGATAGCAACAGCCGCCTGTGTATGGCGAGTGCAGTTGCCGCCTATCAAACCACGCTCGGCAGCGATGGTCCACCCACCTGTTACAACGACCTGCAACATAGTGATTGCTATCTGATTGCAGGCAGCAATGTAGCAGATGCACATCCGGTTTTGTTCCAGCGGATGAAAGCCGCGCGCCACGCCAACCCGGACATCAAAATGATCGTCCTTGATCCACGTCACACCCACACCGCGCAGGCCGCCGATATTCATGTTCCGCTTGCCCCCGGTAGCGACATCGCATTTTTCAACGCCATCGCGCGGATTGCAATGGATCGCGGTCTGGAAGATTGCCATTTTGTTGAAGCGCATACCAATAATTATGAAAACTACGCGGAAATGCTGCGTAAACTTAATCTGGATGAACTCGCGGCGATCTGTGGTGTTCCTCTCAGTTTGATTATGCAGGTCGCGGATGTGATCCTGCACGCCAAAGCATTGCTCTCTTTTTATTGCATGGGATTAGGTCAGAGCAGCGTCGGAACGGCAAAAAATCAGGCATTGATCGACCTGCATTTGATTCTGGGGCAGATTGGCAGGCTTGGCGCAGGCCCGTTTTCGCTGACGGGTCAACCGAACGCAATGGGTGGGCGCGAACTCGGTGGGCTGGCACATCTGCTTCCGGGCTATCGTCAGATTGCGAACCCCGATCATCGCCGCGAAATTGAACAGGCGTGGGGCATTCCCGAAGGGAAAATCAACCCGAAACCCGGCCTGACTGCGCTAGAAATGTTCGAGGCTCTTGAATCTGGCAAATTGAAAGCGATCTGGATTGTTTGTAACAACCCGATGGTCAGTATGCCAAACCTGAATCGCGCCAAAGCCGCGCTCGAAAAAGCTGAACTGATCATCGTTCAGGATTGCTTCGAGACGGAAACCACACGCATGGCAGATTTTATCCTGCCTGCTGCACAGTGGATCGAGCGTTCCGGCACGATGACGAACAGCGAACGCCGTGTCATCCGTACCGCCAAACTTGCTGATGCACCCGCCGAAGCCAAGTCTGACTGGTGGATTTTCGCCAGCGTCGCAAAAGCAATGGGATACACGGGCTTCAATTTTGAAAGTAATGACCAAATCTGGGATGAATATCGCGCCCTCACCAAAGGACGGCACTGCGATCAATTCGGGATCACCAACGAGCGCCTGAAGATGGAACAGATTCAATGGCCTTGCCCGACGGAAGATCATCCGGGGACTCCGCGCCGCTACATTGACCGCCAATTCGCCACGCCAGACGGACGCGCCCGTTTCATCGTTTGCGAACATCTCCCGCCAAAGGAGATGCCAACGCTTTTGTTCCCCCTGACGCTGACAACGGGTCGTCTGGCTTCGCAATGGCACACCATGACGCGCACGGGCAAAATCCCTAAACTTTCCAAACAGGCCACGACGCCTTACGTCGAACTCCATCCGGCAGATGCCGCCAATCACGCGATCACCGAAGGCGATCAGATCGTTGTCGAAAGTATGCGCGGGAAGGTAACCGTACAGGCAAAGATCAGCGATTCAATACGCTCCGGCGTGATTTTTATGCCGTTCCACTGGGGCGAACTGCATAGCACAAACGCCGCCGCCAACCTGATCACCAACGATGCCTATGATCCGATCTCCAAAGAGCCGGAATATAAGGCGTGTGCAGTACGGATTGCAAAGGCGGGATAGGCAACGTTTAATTGAGATTGCTACTGACCTGTACCAAATCTCTTTTGGCAGGTTACCCGTAAGCCAATAGACCCGGCGCTAAAGCATCGGGCTAACCTCAAAGAGGGGGCATAGAATCCCCCTCATTTCAACCGCCAGGGCAGCCCCGCCACCAGTAAATGAACCTCATCCGCGACACTAGCGATCCGCTGATTCGCCGCTCCGAGTGCATCCCGATACAGCCGCCCCAGGCGATAAGGCGGGACAACGCCCATGCCTACCTCATTGCTGACGACAATCCAGGTGCGCTCCGAAGCTGCTATCCTGTCAATCAGCATGTCAATTTCTTGCAGGATGGCGTGATTAGCCGCTTCCTGTGTGGTGTTTTCGGGATCGGGGAGAGCAAGCAGCGCGTTACTCGCCAGCAATGTGATGCAATCCAGCAATATCACGGCAGGGAGAGGCGTGATAGTTTTTAATTGCTCCGAGACGTTCAAAGGTGCTTCCAGTGTTTGCCAGCCTTGCGGACGTTCGGCGCGATGTCTGGCGATGCGTTCTCGCATTTCATCATCGAAGGCCTGGGCAGTGGCAATATACAGGACATTTTCGCCGCCGATCTCGTGCGCCATGCGTTCCGCTGTAGAGGATTTTCCGCTACGCGCGCCTCCCAGAAGCAAAATCAGTTTAGACATATTCCGTTCAAAATTAAGGTGCAGCGATTATAGCAGGGTAGCCGCTTGCACAATTGCAAAGAGTCGTGAAAAAAGGCACAATGAATATTTGGTTGATATTCAATGGGAAGATAGCATGACGAGTTTTCATATCCTGATCCCGGACAATCTGGATAAAGCCGGGTTGAATATTCTGAGTAATACGCCGAATGTAACCATTCAGGCTGCCGCAAAAATGACCCGCGAAGAAGTATTGGCGGCAATCCCCAACGCGGACGCGCTGATTATCCGCTCTGCAACAAAGGTGGATGGAGCGATGCTGGACGCCGCGCCGAAACTGCGCTTTGTCGGGCGCGCGGGCGTGGGCGTGGATAACGTCGATCTCCCGGCGGCGACAGCGCGCGGCGTCATCGTCTCCAATGCACCCGACGGCAACACGATTGCGACAGCAGAACTCGCTTTCGCGTTGATGCTGGCGACAGCGCGTTTCATCCCGGCGGCATATAACTCGCTTGCTGGTGGACAATGGGATCGCAAGAGTTTCACGGGTACAGAACTCCGCAACAAGACGCTGGGTATCATCGGTTTTGGGCGTGTCGGGCGTGCCATTGCACGTCGGGCGCAGGCGTTCGAGATGAATGTGATCGCCTATGATCCCTATGTGCAGGCTGCATCGGCGCAGGCTGTTGGTGTGAACCTCGTTTCTCTGGATGAACTCTATGCAAATGCTGATTACATCACGCTGCACGCTGTCGTCACCGACGAGAACAAGCACATGATCAACGCCAGCACCATCGCCAAAATGAAAAAAGGCGTGCGTATCATCAACGCGGCACGTGGCGCATTGATCAACGAAGCTGATCTGGCAGAAGCAGTCAAGAGTGGACAAGTTGCTGCCGCTGGCCTCGATGTATTCAACGAGGAACCGCCGGAAGCTGGCAACCCTCTGATCGGCCTGGAGGGTGTCGTACACACGCCGCACCTCGGCGCAAGCACCATCGAAGCACAGGATGAAGTCGCCGTACAGATTGCACACACCGCGCTGGATTTGCTGTTCAAGGGCGAATACAAGAACGTCGTCAACCCCGACGTGCTGAAGAACCCGAAAAAATAATTTCCGTTCCGATGGGGCATCACCCCTGATTTTCCGCATCTTGCGGGCGAATCGGCAGAGCGACATGAAAGGTCGTCCCAACGCCAACTTCGCTGTTTAGCCAGATTCGCCCGCTATGTACATCCGTAACCGCCTTCACAAGGCTTAGACCCAATCCCGTCCCGCTGACTGGTTCCATCCCCGGATGACTGGCGCGGAAGAAACGCTCAAAGATGCGTGATTGGGCATCCACCGGGATACCAACGCCCGTATCCTGGATATGTAACACCAGCGTTTCATCGACCTTTTCGGCGCTAACCGTCACACACCCACCACGATGCGTAAATTTGATCGCATTCTCGATCAGGTTGGTGATCGCCTGCATCATGTAATGCCGATCTCCGAGAATCAACGGGAGATCGTCCGGGGTATGGTTTCGGAGTTCAATCCCCTGTCTACGCGCAAAAGGCGTGATTTCGGAGAGCGATTGCCGAATCAATTCCCGCATATCGTATTCCTCGAAGCGCGGTGTGCCTGATTGCACGCGCTCATAATCCAGAATACCCCGGATAATGCGTTCCATGCGTAGCAGTTGTGTCCATGTGGTCTGCACATCTTCCTGCATCTCTTCAGTGAGGATGCCTTCGCCCTCTTCCTGCAACAATTCAATGTGTGACATTGCCGAGAACAGCGGATTTTTCAGGTCGTGGCTGGTCATGCGGATCATCTGGTTCTTCATACGATCCAGTTCCTGCTGCTGCTCGAACAGGCGCGAGTTGATGATCGCTATCGCGGCTTGTGGCCCAAGCATTTCCAACAGGCGCACATCTTCCCGATCAAAGCGCTTGCCCTGTGGATTGACCACAACAAATAGAACGCCTACCACACCTTCGCGGAAGGTCAGCGGCGCAGCAATCACGGAGCCGAACGATTCCCGCGCATAGGGCATATCCGGTGTACCCTGCCAATCGCGGCGATAGTCTTCCACCCGGATTAACTTGCCATGTTCGACGACTTCATTGCTCAAGCCTTCGCCAGAGGGCAACTGATGCCCAATGAATTGCATCGGCATGTTGTAGACCGCTGCAAGTTCCAGCCGATTCCCGTTTTTCAGGAAAATCGCTGCGCCGTCTGCTTCAAGCATTTGCGCCGCTTGTGCCGCGATGGTTTTGAGTACCCCCTCGATTTGCAGGTTGCTGGCGATAGCGATGCTCACATCGCGGAAGCCTTTCAGTTGTGCCTCACGCCCGGAAAGTGGCTCCATAATCTGCGATTTGACCATCGCATAATTGATGAGCAGGATGGAAGGCGCGCACAGCAGAAGCGGTACACCGCGGGACCGGAACTGGGGGCTGACGAGTTCGATCAAAAAACCAATGCCAAAAATTGCGCCGCCCCAGCCAATTAACGGATCAACCAGTTTGCGCCGTCGCTGATACAAAATGAGCAGTGCCGCCAGCACGAACAGGACATATAGTGCTGTCCACAGCCCGCCATAGGCATAATTCAGCGAACCATCTGCCAATACGCTAAACTGTGCGCCCGATGCGATCAAGGTGATCAGCAGTTGATAAAGAAGGGTTGCGCCAACACAGATGATCGCGGTACGCAGGAAAAATCGCCCTTGCCCACCCGTCACGATCACCGCCAGCAGATATAGCGAGACACAAGCCGCCGTAAAGCCCATCTCAAACAGGCGTACCCCGAACTGCACCAGACCTTCTGGCCCTTGAATATAGGCCACCATACGCGCCAATAACAGCCCTAGATACCACATTGCAGCAGCACCCGTGAAAATGGCACAGAAAATATTGGTCTGGCTGCGCGCCTCCTGCCACAACACCAAAAGCAGCATGATCGCTGCCAGTACAAAACTGACGCCGCCAACAATCAGCGCGAGCAGGTTCAGGACAGACATCTAGCTTGCTGGCTCTTTTTCCGGTGGTCGGCGCTCGAAGCGATAGCCAATCCGGTGTTCCGTCTGGATATAGCTGGGGCTGGTCGAATCCGGTTCGATCTTGTGGCGAAGCTGGCTGATATAGACGCGCGGATAGTAAATATCATCGGCGTATTCTGCGCCCCAGACCTGTTCCAGCAGTTCGCGCTGTGTGACGACGCGCCCCGCATTGGCGATTAGAACGACCAGCAGCTTGAATTCTGTCGGCGTCAGGTGGGTTTGCTTGCCTTTGACATAGACCTGACGCCGCTGTAAATCGACCTGCAAATATCCATCGTTATAGCCCGTCGTGGTTTCGATAGGGCTATTCTGGCTACGCCGCAGGATCGCCCGGACGCGCGCCGTAAACTCGTTCAATCGAATTGGCTTGACGAGATATTCGTCCGCGCCTGCGTTCAACCCTTCGACAATATCTTCCTCCCGGATTGCCTGTGCCGAAAGCATCATCACAGGGGTATCGGCCACTTCACGGATGCGCTGGCAGACGGTCAGGCCATCCATTTCCGGCATGACAATATCCAGAATCACCAGATCGGGCTTATCGGAATGGAACAACTTCAAGCCCTCGATGCCGCTGGCCGCCAGCAACACCTCGAAGCCTTCCTTTTTTAGCTTTCGCCCCAGCGCATCCCGGATAGACTGTTCATCATCAACAACGAGGACTCGCATTGAACACCGTTTCACATGGCTATTTGATGCCTCAATGATAGATCAATCGGCGTAGAGGTCAAATAGCCCGAAACGCACAGGATCAACTGCTTACAGAGAGAATGCCCGCAGCTTTCGCAACTTCCGCATTCAATAGCGTACCGATTCCTTCGGCAAGGATGAACGCCGGGATCATTTCTCCACCAGTCAGACGCAGCCAGAATGCGCCACCGTTTGGCTCAATATCCAATGAAAAATGGAAAAATGAGCAGCAGAGGCGTTCATTGGAGATGTATTCAGCAGCTTTCAGCAAAATCTCAGTGGTGGCTGGCAACCGAAACGCATAGCCATCCGGGAGTGCTTGCACTTCCAACGCCGATTTGTAAACGAATTTTGCTGTTTCTATGTGCTGTTCGCGCTGCGCTGGAGCAATCGCATGCATGTTGCAAGCGAGTACGGGTTCATTAGCCATTAGATAGTTCCTTTATAGATTGGATTCGTGCGAACGGATAGCTGAAACCTGACGAGTCCGGCGCGGTGATGAACGCCGCAGCCACCACAACCCCAACAGCAGGCTGCTCAGAGAAATGACGGTCAACCCTGCGTAGACCCAGCCGATATACTGTTGCATCCATGCGGCGGCTGGCGTCCCGACGAGTAGCGCTGCGATCAGCGGCACAATCAGCGGTGTACAGCAAGGGCTGGTGATGCACGCGATCCCAAACATCACGGTAGAGCGCATTTTCTTCCACATTCCTATTTGCCTCCTGAAATGCTTTCTGGTGCGATGATTCGCTGTGGCTTACAGGAATCTGCGCCATCTCCGATCTGGCAGGCATCCCGACCACAGCCGCAAGTAGCAGCCTTGAGATCGGCATCAGTTGGCGTGTTTTCTGCTTTGATGGCTATCTGCAATCCCTGACCAATGCGCTTCAATTGATCGATACAATCCCGAATCATGTTCATCAAACCACCTCTTTTGATCAATACGATTCCAGTGTAATATTTGAAGTGAACTTCAAGTCAAGGGGTCAAAATGGAAGAATTTTCGATTGGTGAAGTTGCGCGGCTGGCAGGGGTCAATACATCAACCGTACGCTATTATGAGCGTATCGGACTG
This sequence comes from uncultured Anaerolineaceae bacterium, assembly GCA_964432445.1. GTDB lineage: Bacteria > Chloroflexota > Anaerolineae > Aggregatilineales > UBA2796 > JBBRMW01. The sequence continues at coordinate 10,697 of CAYSOC010000105.1, read as the reverse complement.
CTTCCAGAATCGAAGCGCGTCAATAAACACCGCCGCTTTGATCCTTCTGTCCTCCAGAAGCTGGAACTAATCCACTTCGCACAGGAAGCAGGTTTCACTCTCGCGGAAATCAAAATCCTGTTTTCAGGATTCGAGCCAAACACACCACCTGCGATCCGCTGGCAAAAGCTGGCGCGCGAGAAATTGACAGAAGTTGATGCACTGATTTTGCGGGCGCAGTCGATGAAGCGAATGCTGGAAAACGGATTGAATTGTGGTTGTCTGCGGCTGGAAGATTGTGCTGTCGTATTAGGCGCGGGTTGTAATACGTAGCACTATTCTCCTCATCTGTGAGGATTCATCAGCCCCGGCGCTGAAGCACTGGGCTAAACTCAAAGATGTAATAATGCCTTGAGAAGAGAGCAACACTTGCCAACTTTGGCAACATCCTCATATGTTTGATAGAAACCTGTGCTTATGTCTCTATTTTTGAGTTTAGCCCTCGGCTTTAGCCGGGGTATGCTCATATGTCCCGCCGGTTGTTCAGGATTCTTTCAACGTCTCTTCGGCTAACTCCGCGAGATAATATTTTTCGCCCTCGCTGAGTTCTGCTGTCAGGAGCATGTCCGGGCGCTTCTGCCAGGTACGCCGGATCGCATCCCGTCGCCGCCACTGTTCGATCTGACCGTGATCGCCACCTTGCAATATTTCCGGGACTTCCAGACCGCGAAAGTTTGCCGGGCGGGTATATTGGGCAAATTCAAGCAAGCCTGTGGCATGTGAATCGTGATCGGCTGCCCCTTCTGCCCCCAACACACCGGGGAGATAGCGCGCAATCGCATCAATCATCACCATCGCGGGGAGTTCGCCACCTGTCAGCACATAGTCGCCAATGCTGATTTCATCCGTTACTACAAGTTCGCGGACGCGCTCATCAATGCCCTCATAACGTCCACAAATGATGGCAATCTCTTCGTGCTGTGAAAACTCGTGCGCGATGGCTTGATTGAACACTCTGCCCTGTGGCGTCGTCAGAATGACGGGAAAACCACGTTGTTTCATCACATCTTCCACCGCTGCGACCAGCACTTCGGCTTTCATAATCATGCCGCCACCGCCGCCATAGGGTGGCTCATCCGTTGTGAGGTGTTTATCGGTAGCGTAATCCCGGATGTTGTGGATATGGATTTGCAGCAGCTTGTTTTCCTGTGCGCGTTTGAGGATACTTTCGGTCAACGGGCCTTCAAACATGCCCGGAAAAAGCGTAAAAATGTGGATTCGCATTTATGCTTCCTTCTGATTATCCCGCCATGATTGCCAGAGCGCCCCGATCCCAACCGCCCCAAATATTTGTACAAAAATAATTCCAATCAAGGGTAGATTGCTCAGTGCCGCGACAATTAGCGCCCCGACCATCAGACCGATAAACTCTGCCTGCCCTTTCGGAACATTGTTTAGGCTGCGTTGATAGCCCTTGCTGATCGCCAACGCTACAATGACCGGACTAACCACTCCGAACAATAATACAGCAATCCCCAATAAACCAATCAGGATTCCGGCAACCGAGATTCCAAGAACCACAACAAAACCGCCGAGAGAGGCAATCACCAGCAACCCACTCCAGCCAATCAGGACAAATGTCAGCAGGATAGCACCAAGCCCCCCTTTTATGAAAAGTCCTTCTCCGCGCCGCAGGGTAGCTATCGGGCGTCTCCGGATTATATCGGTGATTCGGTTGAGTGTTTGGTGCAGATTGAGCGTTGCTATCAACCCAAGCGTAACCAGTCCGAACCAGCCTTGCGCTGTAGCCCATAACCAATCGGCAAGGCGTTTGGACAGTGTTTGCGGCAACAACGGTGGCAGAAGATAGGTATATTTCTCACCGCGTATAGCAGAATTAAAGCGGACATCGCGCCCAACCAGCCAGACATCCCCCGGCAACGTGGTATCACTTTTGAAGATTAGCGCAAACGCGGAAATATCGGATGTTTGTCCGGTCAATGTGGCAGATTTAGTGATCAGCAGTTCATTGGAAACGCTCCGAATCGAACCGCCGACGTAGCCATTGATCTGAACTGTCGGACTTGCCGCCAGAATACTTCCTTCAATGCGCCCGTTATTGCCGATAATGATCTCGCTACCAAGCGCGATGAGATCACCGCGCACTGTCCCATCAATCTGAACCACCTGACAGAACAGGGCATAGAAGTTTCGCTCCATAATTGCACCTGCCGGGATATCACATCCAGTGGGGGCAGAAAAATGGAACAGGCTGAGGATAAAGATTAGACTAGCTGGGAAGCGTGCCAAGATAGCTGTATGCCGAAATTTGTGTGAGCGTGCCGCCCGCCAATGGAAGTTTATAAGTTCCGTCTTTTTCCCACCCGGAGAAGATCACGGCATCTTTTTCAAAGGCAATCGGGCGTAAACGGTTTGGAGACGAATCGAGCAGTACGCGCTGCGTCTTGCTTACAGCATCGACCACCACAACGGTATAGGCTTCCCGGTTTGCCGTCCCGCGCGCGAGGACATAGACAGCGAGATCGCCGCGTTCGGTCAGCAATACATCGCCACTTTGCGTGAATTTGTTGGCAAATGCAGGAATCAAAATATCGGATGGGCGCGTCGGCTCGATAAAATGCGCCCCATATCCATCCTCGTTCCCATCTACCCGAAAGATGACGCGACCATCGGGCGTAGAGTTCGCAGCGCAGGCACAGCGCGGCTCGCCGGGGATGTGTTCCGATGTGCCGCTGGCGACGGTCAACCGATACAAATCTGTATAGGATGGATAGACCCGATAGGCTTTGGGATCATCTGTTTCGCGGGCATACAGGATCGTGCCGCCATCGTTGCTGACGGCTACCGGGTGCACGGTCAACCCCTTGCTGGATGAAATTTTCAGCGCGATCAGTTTGTTCGTGCCATCAGCACGCGCTATCAGCATATTCGTGATTAGCGAACCAGCCTGCAATTTGGCGTCGATCCAGACCACCCATGCGCGATTTTGAGAAATAACCCATGTCAGATAATCATTGGACGTGATAAATGGGTGCGGTGTGACTGTTCCATCCGGGGTAGCGAGACCGACTTCGCCCGTCAGCTTATCCCGAAAGATAACGGCGTTCCCCAGAATCGTATGATTATAACCGTTCGTCGGTGCAATGGTACTCAATCCGGTACGGGCATCCACAAAGAACACGCCAGAACGTGTCCCGGACATCAGGCTGTTGACAAAAACATCGTAGACAGGCGGAGCGCCAGCGTTCGCAGGAGATACCCATATACCCAAAAAGAGCAGAAGGAACAGCGCCAGACGCTTCACAATATTTTACGTACCGCGTTCACCAGTTCGGGGAGCGTTTCGCCCGCTGGCGCTTGCAGGAAAATATCGACTACATCCTGCAAATTATCCAGTTGTGGGTTGATGTCGATGACGGTTGCGTTATTGCGGTGTGCAATTCCGGGGATCGCCGCTGCCGGGTTCACCATGCCAGACGTACCAATTACAAGCAGTACATCCGTGTTTTGTGCCAGATCGATGGCACGATACAGCGCCGTCTGTGGCAGGTTTTCGCCAAACCAGACAATATCGGGGCGGATCAGCGCTTCGCAGTGCGGACACAGCGGAATCTGATCAGTTTTGTATTCCGTTACCGGAACAATTGTCGGCGCGCCCTGGCAATCGCGGGAGCATTTATAGCGCTTGATGTTGCCGTGAAGTTCGATCACGTCGGTACTGCCCGCCAGTGCGTGGAATCCATCAATGTTTTGGGTAATGATCACGCAGTGCGGGATAAGATCGTCCAGTTGGGCGAGGGCAAAATGTGCCGGGTTGGGTTGGCACTGCTCCACCATATCGCGGCGATAGGCATACCAATCCCAGACCAGTTTCGGATTACGAGCAAAAGCAGAAGGCGTCGCCAGTTCGGTAGGGTCATATTTCGCCCAGAGGCCATCCAGCGCATCCCGAAAAGTCGGAATGCCGCTCTCCTTGCTGACGCCTGCGCCCGTGAGGACGATCAGGCGTTCACTCTGCGCGACTTTTTCTGCCGCCTGCGCGATACGACTCTCCCAGATCATTTTACTGTTTTTGTGGATTCTGCTGTCCGCGTCGGCGCTGATTCGGTTGACCTGCCCCTCCTGCCGCCATCGGGTCAAGCAACTTGTTTAATTCTTCCCATGTTTGCTTGACATCCGGCTGTTCAAAGTAGGCACGGATCGGGTCAAGCAATGCGTTCAGTGCGTCGGCAACGCCTGCCTTGAGATCAAGCGGATGCAGCGCCCCACTCTTGAAGGCTTCGGCAAGTTCGTCATAGGTGTTGAACGAAATATCACCACCATTTTCCGGCTTACGTTTGATCTGCAACGGGACACGCCCGTTCTGGAAAATGAGGTGCTTTGCCCAATCCAGGACGGGGTTGAAATCCACATCGCCAGCGGGACAGAATGCCTTGCGAATCTTGCGGCGCACATCGTCCGGCGAATCGTTGATGAAGACAGCAGTATCCGGCTTGGATTTGCTCATCTTCATGGATGTCCACACGTCGCGGAGTTGCTCCGGTGGGACGGGGTAGACACTCGGCTCGGCAAGACCAAGCAACAAGTGATGGTGCAGCGCAATCGGTTTGAACTTATTGCCCTTTGTATCCACGAACGCATTGATCGAAAGCTGGTTAGCAACATCGCGGGCGATCACGTGCGCCTTGCGTTGATCCATACCGCCCTGCGCGATGTGTGCGCGTAGCGTGAAAATATCGGCAACCTGCATCGGCGGGTAAAGCAGTTTGGCAAAGTCGATGCTGTCACCCTCGCTGCGTCCCATGATGCTCACGGAGCGGGTGATACGCGCCAATGTCGTGTTCTTGCTGACATCCACGAAGGTATCCCAGAAGCGATTTTGCGGATTCTCGTAGAGTTCTGTACCCATTACCCAGCGGATGGCTTCGGGGTTGCCGCCGAGCGCCGAAAGGGATGCGCTCAAGCCTTCCTTGAAATAGCCAACCGCGATCTTCTTGATCATTTCGCGGTCACCACCAAGTTTATCGTTGATCCAGGTGTGCCAGTCGGCAAGGTAGATTGTGCATTGCACACCTGCCAGTTGCAGGTCACGGACTTTCTGCATACACATTAGCCCTGTCCCGATGTGCAGCCGCCCGGAAATCTCGAAACCAATGTAGTGATTTAACTGGATACCCTGTTCCAGCAGTGGTTTAATTTCTTCTGCGCCGATCACCTCATCCAGATTGCGGGTGATGAGCGCAACACGCTCGTTTATATCCATTCGAGAGCCTTCGATGACAATTCAGGAGAATTTAATCTGATTATAGCTGATTGCAGACAACAATAAAGGGCGCTCCCGAAATAGACGAGAGCGCCCTGAATTAAAACAAAAATCTCTCCAAATTTGGAGAGATTGTCTTGAAAATGAGTCCCGGGGGAGGGATTTGAACCCCCGTATAGACGAGTTACAGTCGTCGGCCTTAGACCGCTTGGCGACCCCGGGAACTTGGCCTATTTATAACATACCGGATGAAAGGCGTCAACGGTTGGTTTGAATGGGAATAGAGTCTATGCTTGCTAATCAACGCGGATATTTTCCGAGTTTTCAGATAGTACCACCACATCCGCACGCTGCGGATGGACTTTCACCGTGATGTTATTGCCTGGTTTCGGCGCTTTATCATCGTCCAGCACCTGGAAAATCACGGCTTCATAGGGCTGCATACCGGGTCGGTTGATTTGTACTGTGATGTTGTATTCATGGCTTCGATATGCACTATGCTTTGATATACCGCCCTGCTTCACACGCCAACCTCTCCCGGAAGCGTTCCCCCGCGCACGCCAACCCGTCGGTGTTGCTGTGATTACAGTGGCGGGTGCTGGTACACCATTCTTACGTGCCTGTCGCAGAGCAGGTGGCGACCACACACGATAGAGCAACATCCCAAATATTAGCGAGACAATACTCATTGCCAGCAAAGCCAACATAAAGTTTGTTGTGATACCAGCGCGCGAATCATCCGCACGCAGTACAAAAGGGAGGATTAAGGACGCGATACTGGCAACACTGTAACCAGCAATAATCAGCCATATTTTGATGAGGCGTTGCGACATACTCATGGGTTATCTTCGCCTGTTAATCGAAGTGCTGATTTAGCGTGGTGGTGGTGAATCAAAAAATAGTTGCCACCAGAGCGTCCACGTTTCGTTTTCTTCGACTGCCTGAATACCGGGATCGATTTTGAAAGGGGTAGGGGTCGGCTGTGGCGTCACTTGTCCAGGAACGGGAATCACAAGGACTTCCTGCCCTTTGATCATCTTCCCTTCGCCACGCGCCCACGCATCAATGAACGCATCGCTCTGAATGTAGTTGTATTCGCCTTTGAGCGCTGTTGCCTGCGCACGGAGTGTCGCAATGTTTACAACGAGTTCGTCCCGTTCCGCTTCCATCTTGTGTCCGGCGGCGATGCGACCACTGAAACTGATCGTCAGCAACAGGCTGATCGCTATGATCGAACTGAAAACAATCTGCACGTTGGAAAGCAGGCGCGGCGTGCGGCGAACAGGTGTATTCATCATCCTCTACCAGTGCTTGCGAAGCGCGCGTTCATACATTTCGATGTATTTGTGCGCGCTCAGTCGCCAGCTAAAATCGACATTCATTCCGCGTTTCTGCATTCTGCGAAACGCTACTGGACGATTATAATAGGTATCCACTGCCCATCGTAGTGTCCCTAGTACGGCTTCGGGCGTCTCCCACGTAAACACAAAGCCCAGACCGTGTTCGCCGTTTCTACCATCATAATTAGGAACAGTATCTGCAAGTCCGCCCGTTTCGCGGACAATCGGCAATGAGCCATAGCGCAGCGCCAGCATTTGCGATGTGCCACAGGGTTCATAGCGGCTTGGCATCAGGAATAAATCTGCTGCCGAATAGATGCGCTGACTGAGCAGGGCATCATACTGTAGCCACGCCCGTGCCTTCCACGAAAACTGATTGCACAGATTCCACAGCGCGCTTTCCAGTGCCGGGTCGCCCGTACCCAGAATGATGAATTGACAATCGGTATCGCTCAGGAGTTGATGGAGCGCGGGAACAGCCAGATCAATCCCTTTCTGATCGGTCAGGCGCGAAACGATCCCGATCAAAGGAACTTCCGGGCGAAGTTCGATCCCGGCGCGTTGCTGCAAATCCGCTTTACATACTGCGCGCCCTTCCAGAAATGTGTTGGCATCATAATTGCGCGCCAGCCAGGGATCAGTCGCCGGATTCCAGCGTTCCATATCGATCCCGTTCAGGATGCCAAAAACATCGCCTGTTTGTGCGCGTACCTTGATCAACCCATCCAAGCCTTCGCCAAAGCGCGGATACATGATCTCGGTGGCATAGCGCGGGCTGACCGTACTCACGGAATCGCTATAGCCCAGACCAATCGCCATCAGGTTATCGGTCTTGTCCTGATACACCAGATCGGGGTGATGGCGTCCAGGGACACCCGCCTCAAAGAGAAACCCACCCGCATATGGCCCCTGAAATGCCATGTTGTGGATGGTGATGATCGTCCCCATGCGTGACCAGTTGGGATCGCCGCGACTGATTGCGACCAGAAAAGGGGTCAACGCCGTATGCCAGTCATTGACGTTGAGAATATCAGGAAACCAGTTCAGCCGGGCGCGGAGTTCCCACACCGTCGCCATGATCGCCTGCGCCAGAAAGATGAAGCGCGGCACATCCCAATTCCAGTCGGTATACAGTTCTGCACCGTCGCCAAAGAAAGGCCAGCTACTCAAAAAATAGACTGGTACGCCATCGTATTCTGTGTGATATATAAAAATCTCGGCAGTGCCATTGCGTTTCTGAAAATAGAAGCTAAAAAGAGGTTTGATATTAAATTTTTCGCGGTTGATGAAACCATACATTGGCATGATAACGCGCGCATCGATCCCCACGCCGCGCAGCGCCTTTGGCAGACTGCCGATTACGTCGCCAAGCCCGCCAGCTTTCGCAAACGGAACCATCTCTGCCGAGGCAAAAAGGACATTCATCAATGATCCCCCAGAGCATGACATCAATAAAAAGTATTTTGACAAGGTTCAGCAGTGCGGAGCCGAAGCCGACCCCGCATCTACACAACAGAAAACGATTTTAGGATAGTGAAAAACGACTAGTATTCGTCATCGTCATCATCGAAGTCGTCGTCGTCGAAATCATCGTCATCGTCAAAGTCATCATCATCGAAGTCATCATCATCGAAGTCGTCGTCATCGAAGTCATCATCGTCTTCAAAGTCGTCATCTTCGGGATCATCGTCATCGGCAGCACCGCCACGACGTGCCAGAAACTTCTGCAACATTTCTTCTTCGGCAAGCGACTCCGCCAGCGATTCCGAAAGCGGATCGTATGCTTCAATCGTAGTTTCCATGTCGATCAAGGCATTCATCAGGTTTACCGAACGCTCCTTCTGAGTGTTCAAGATTCAAATCCAGTTCGTTTGGCATTGTAGCGGAGAAAAGAGCCAAAAACAATCACCTCTACGCAATCTACTCTAAATAATGTTATACTTTTGCGTCGATCAAATCTTTACAAATACGAGAAATCTGCTGTGCCTGAAAAGCGCGAGTCTGTTCCCCAATCGCTATATACAGAAGAATATTTCCTGAACGCCTGCGAAGGCTATGATGAATTTCGCACGAGCGAGGGCGAACACCTTTCGCGCCGACTGGATGCCGCGTTTGCACTAGCGACGGTGCAACCGGGAATGCAAGTCCTGGATGTTGGCTGTGGACGTGGCGAAATTCTCCGTCACTGCGCACGGCTTGGCGCAAATGCCTATGGGATCGACTATGCAGTAGTTGCCGTGAAGATGTCGCTGGATGTGATCAACAACACGACGGGTGCGCCGGGTCGGACGAGCGTCGCCCAGGCCGACGCCAAAAAACTGCCCTATCCTACGGCGTCATTTGACCGGGTGTTGATGTTCGATGTGGTGGAACATCTCTATCCCTGGGAATTGCACGAAGCCCTCTTGGAAGTGCATCGTGTCCTGAAACCGGATGGACGTTTCATCGTACATACCGCGCCGAATGTCTGGTACGACAAATATGCCTATCCGCTGGTGCGCCGTTTCCGTACTGCGATGGGACAGGGCAAGAACTATCCGAGCAATCCGCGCGCCTTTCTGGTGGATCATAATCAGGATGTGCATGTGAACGAGCAAAGCCTGTTCAGTATGCGCGATACACTGCACAAGGCTGGCTTCAAAAGCAAGGTCTGGCTGGACTCCCCACCACAGGATAAACACCCATCCGAGGGTATGGTGCTGGATGGTCTACGCGGTGCGGCGTTCCGGTTGCCGGTTGTACGCTGGTTCTTCGAGCGCGAGGTGTTTGCTGTCGCCTCGAAATTATAATTTCTATTCTTCGACCTGCCCTCGAATGGTGATATAAATGGATAGGATTTTCTGCCTATCCAGATTATAGACAAGATAGAGTTTCAGCCATCGTTTCACCAGAGGGCTATGCGTCGGCAGAGTGTCAATAACTCCCTCAAAAATCAGATTATGTTCCCTTTCCTGTAGTGATACAGGATATAAGGACAGGTCGCCCAAATTAGGAACCGTACTGTAGGTTTGCATTTGTGCGATTGCCCATCCAGAGAGGTCTATCACTTTTCGCGGAGATAGGCGCGTTTGTACCCATAGGAAATGGGTTTGCCATTCCTGCGCCACTTTCTGACTCTTTTGTATATATTCCTCTGGCGAAACGTACATACCCTTATCTAGCTGGGCGATGAGTTCCATTTCTGGCACAAAGTAGAGAGTCGGGAGTGACGTATCTGGCTCTGGGGGCAATATCACACCGGATAGGATAAGAATGCTACACAGCATAAAAAGTAATTTCACGGTTCATTTCCTTCTAAACTGAATCAGCGTTGACGCCAAAATCGGAACGCTGTACCATACCCGCTGATCAGAATGATAGAGGATTTTCGGGATGCGTGATAAACGCCCGGTAGATGAACTTTCAATTGCAGAGTTGGAACGCATCCTTGCCATCCGCAAACGGGAAGCTCGCCAGGAGCAGTTTGAGCGTGCTAACGGACGATCCAGCGCGAGGCGCGTCGTCACGCCACACGTCCAACCACTGGACACTCCCGAAGAACAACAGGAAGAACCTGTAGAAGCCCCACAGTTTGAAGACGAAGTTGCGCCTGCTGCACCAACTGTACCCGAACCAGTGCCGCAGGAGATAGAACCGCGCTTCGAGGAAGAGTTTACACCACGCAAGAAAAAGCGTTCGCCGAATCCCAAACGCGCTCGTGTCTGGAATCGGATGTTGCTCGGTGTCGAGATGCTTGCAGTGGTTGGTCTTGTTTCCATTTTCGTGTTGCTTTTTGCCTCGCTCCAAAACCTGACACGCGCCTCCAATGAAATTCAGTTGCAAGCGCAACAAACACTGCTGGCGCTGCAAGTGCCGCCAACGGCGACCCCGACTATCAATATTTCCAAAATTGTTTTGCCCGGCGGTCACACCTATGATGAAGCGGGCGCGAAACTGAATCTGGAAGAAGTCCCGGCGCAGTACCGCGATGCCTACCAACTCCTGAGCATTGCGCCTTCGACACAACCCACCGCCAGCCCACAGGGGCCGCTTTCTGTCCGCATCCCGACGATTGGCGTGGATAAACCTGTCGTTACGGGCGACGGCTGGGAAGA
>CAYSOC010000104.1:0-23196 GCA_964432445.1 uncultured Anaerolineaceae bacterium | reverse complement strand
CTTCCCCGAAGTCTTCGGACGTGGCGCTGGCAGTACCTTCACTATCAAGGAATAGTTCCTGATATTATGCCGGGCGATATTTCTACCGCCCGGCGTGATTATCTGGTTGCTGGAATCAGCACACGCATTCCGATGTAATTCTCGCGCGCCGTCGGGGATTCGTGACGACGGCAGGCCGAGCGCGCAAACACCTGGCCTTGCATGAAAGCACCACCACGCAGGGTTTTGGTGCGCCCCGCAGTCGGCCCGGTTGGGTCATTGCGATTATCAGCCTGGTAGATCAGTTCGTCATACCAATCGAATGTCCATTCCCAGACATTGCCCGCCAAATCGCACGCACCGACCCAGCTTGCACCATCCGGGTGGCTCTCGACCAGTGTGGTTGCCTTTGCATCGACAGTTGCTTTTCCGGGTCTGAATTCGTTTCCCCAGGGATAAATCCTCGATTCCGGTCCACGCGCGGCATATTCCCATTCTGCTTCGGTGGGCAACCTGCCACCACGCCAGCGGGCATAGGCATCTGCCTCGTACCACGAAATCCCGACACGCGGTTGATTCGGAGCGAGGAAGCGCGGATAGTTGCCGGGACTGGTGATTCTGGTGTCGCTTAACCACTGCCAACCCGCGTTCGACCATAAATCACGCTGGTGGTATCCCCCGGCGTCGATAAACTCCTGGAACGCGGCGTTGGTCACCGGATATTGATCCAGCCAGAAGGGTTGATTCAGGCATACCTTGTGATGAGGGTGTTCATCGGAACGGGATAGCGGATCGGAATCACTACCCATCTGGAAGCCACCAGCGGGCGTCCAAACCTGCGGTATGCCCTTGTCATCTGTGCGTGTCGTACCGGGCGTCAGAATAACACGTTTGAGCGGCATCGGAGGGATCGTGTCGAGCCTGATTGTGGGCTTCATACCGATAGGTTGTGCCAGCGTCGCACCTTTGGAAGACTGAAACGCCTGTCGAAAGGCATGGGCAAATGCGCCTGCTGATGGGAATCGATCCTCTTCCGATTTGCACAAGGCACGGTTGAGAACGGCGTCAACCTCATCCGGCAGATCGGGGCGGAATCCGGTCACCATCGGAGGGATATCCATCAAGTGTTGATACATCAGTCGATAGGCAGTATTGCCATCAAACGGAGGCCGCCCCGCCAGCATTTCAAAGACGATCACGCCCAATGAATACACATCCGAGCGCGGACTGATACCCTTGCTCTGCCATTGTTCAGGCGACATATACACAGGAGTACCCATCGCCATCCCGGTTTGTGTCAATCCACCAGTCTCGTTGACCAGTTTTGCCATACCAAAATCGGTCAAAAGCAGCGACCCGGAATCGTCTATCATCAGGTTGCCGGGTTTCAGATCACGATGAACGATGCCTCGACTGTGCGCATAATCTACCGCAGAGGCAATTTGATCAAGCGCCTTCGAGACATTCACAGCCGGGATTGGTCCGCGCTGGATGATGCGGGCGAGCGTACCGCCGCGCAAAAGCTCCATCACCAGATAAGCCTGATCCCCCTCTACGCCAAAATCGAAGACCTTAAGAATATGCGTGTGGCTCAACGACGCGATAGTCTGTGCTTCCAGCGCAAAACGTTTTACAAATTCGGTGTCCTGACTCAGCCGTGAATCAATCACTTTGATGGCAACATGGCGCTTGATGGAGGGTTGCAGAGCCTTGTAGACAGTAGCCATTCCGCCCTGTCCAATCACGGAAACCAACTGATATTGTCCGAGTCGTGTTCCTTCAATGTCGCTCATGATTGGTTGTAACTCTATGAAACGTCAACGGAAAAGATGGTTACTGACAATCGCGTTGGTGAGATTATCAACACTTTTCCCAGTATAGTTGATTTCCTGTACTGAGTCTAGCGACCTTGTATAACCAATCTATTCTACAAATGGTTATGTCTGGTGGGAAAGAAAAAGAGGGAAAAACGCTAGATTCGTCTGAAGATACCCAGCACAACGATAAAAATGAGCGAGGCAAGGCCACCCATAAACAACACCCCTACTGCCCTGACCGCACCATAGCGCATCGCCCGCATCGAGGCAAAAACCATCCCAAAGAAGGTGATCGCACTGGCAATATAAATAATCCAGACGCCAACCACGACAGCATCTTCGCTGGCTTTAGGAGCATCTATGCCCGTTCGCACGCCAATGACGCTGATCGTCAATCCAACGCTTGCCGCCAATATCCAGAACATCATGGGGCGCATCAGGTAGCGAATAAATTTGCCGACCGCACTCGTGCCACCAGCAAGCGACCCAATAACGAATGCAAAGACAATTCCGGCAAGGATAGCCAGCATCCACAAAACGCCGTTGCGGAGTGCATTGATCAGCAAATCCCCGGTGGTCAGTTTCGTGAGAATCTCACGGAGAGCCAGTGTTGACGGTTCCATTTTCTCGGCAAGGAGATTGATACCAGATCGCTGTACTCCGATATAGAAAATGCCGCCGAATACCGACGCGATAATGAACGCGATAAATAGCTCGATCCCGGTGGCACGCGCTTCTACATCCATATTAACCATTGGACGGTAATGGCTACCTTCCATAGGTTGCTGGCTCTGTTCATAGAGCAGTACACCTGCTTCAGGGCGCTCTATACTGTACAGAGCGCAGGCCAGACCAAGCGCCGCCGTATCATTGATCAAATCCGGGTTGGTGCGGACAGCATCCGCAAGGGCCTCCTTCGCCTTTTGCACATCGCCCGCCACGCGCAACGCGAACGCTGTATCCAGGCGGGATTTGGCGACCCGTTCGCGCGCTTCCCGATTCGCAGTCGCCAGCAGGCTCGTAGATTGTGACTGTTTTGGCGTATCTTTAGACGAGTCCTGATTCAGCTTCTGCACCATCGGAAACCTTCATTCCTTCGGATCAAATGTCCATATCCAGAAATTGCGGAAACGGCAGTCAGTCAGGGTCAGGTTGTCGCGTGTATTGTAAACCGTCAGCCAGAAACCACCCTTGAGGATCGGTTCCACGATGCGCTGTGCAGTTTCACGCTTTCCATTTATATATACAACGATTTGGTCATCGAGCGCAATAATGGTCAGAGCAGCGGATTTATCTGGATCAAAATTTTCTGTTAGAGCCTGATAAGAAACGGGGACAGCATCACCGACATACTGACGAATCGAAACCATCTTATCGACTCCAAGCAGCACCATACTATTACTCACTGCCAGATCGCCCCGAAAGACGACACCGCACGCGCTCCGCTCCCCGTTCTGATTCCAGCTAACGATCACATTCAGGACGAAATTCCGCGCGCGCGCGCCCTTCCCAATCGTGATCAGGTTGAAACCGGGATCGCTCGTCTTGGCGAAGGCGTTATCGAGGCTGAACAGAACGCGCCCGTTTCTCGGTAAATCCAGACCGCTGTCGCGTAGTTGCTGGATCACCAGTGTCGGGAAAATCGAGGGATCGACCTCTGCCGGATATTTGGCGGGATCGAGTGTCGGGACAGGCGTCATTGTCGGCGTAATGACAGGCGTCGGTGATAGCGGGAATGGAGTTGGGGGCGTGGTGGGTGTCGGGGTGGGATCAGCGAGCTGGAACATACCCATAACCAAAACTGCGCCAGACCCGGCGCTAAAGCACCGGGCTATAAGCAATATCAAGGTTAGCAGTGTGACAGGCTTGCCTGACCTATAAATGTTTATAATTCGACGATTAGCGTTGCATTTCAGGATTAGCAAATCACAGCCAAAGTAGAAAACTTTGGCCTTGCTCTTGATCATAGCCCGGTGCTTCAGCGCCGGGATCAACAATCGCAAATTTGGCATCATTTCAACCGCGCAATCAGACCGCTATAGCGTTCGGCAACCTTATCATTGTTGACCGCCATATTCAGCGCCTGCCGTTGCCCGACCAATACCACGAGTTGCCGCGCCCGTGTCACCGCCGTGTACACCAAATTGCGCTGCAACATCATGTAATGCTGCGTCAGCAATGGCAATACAATCGCCGGATATTCTGATCCCTGACTCTTGTGGGTGCTGATGCAAAAGGCATGTTGAAGTTCATCGCACTCATGGAAATCGTAATCTACGAGCGCACCATCGAACGAAACAGTGATCGATTGATCGTCGAAGTTGATGCCAAACACGCGCCCGATGTCGCCGTTATAGACGCCCTTGTCGTAATTGTTGCGTGTCTGCATGACACGATCCTGCACGCGAAAGAGCATGTTGCCGATTTGCTTTTCGGCGCGTTGACCTTGCGGATTAAGCGCCGCCTGCAACCGCTTGTTGAGCGCTTCGACCCCTGCTGTACCCTTATACATTGGCGCGAGAACCTGTACATCGGTTTGCGGATTCAGGCCAAATTTCTTCGGGATGCGGTTGGTGACAACATCGACCACCATATCCGCAGTCGCTTCGGGTTCGTCCGTCGTGAAAATGAAGAAATCCGTACCCTTGTTGGACAAATCTGGCATCTCGCCATGATTGATGCGGTGTGCGTTGGCGATGATCAGGCTCGTTTCCGATTGCCGGAAGATGGTATCCAGGCGCGTCACATGCGCGATGCCGCTGGCGATCACGTCCCGCAATACATCGCCCGCGCCGACACTTGGCAATTGATCCACATCTCCAACCAGAAGCAGATGCGTCTCCGGCTTGAGCGCCCGCAGCAGGTTATAGAACAGCATCAGGTCGAGCATGGAGGATTCATCGACGATCAGCGCGTCTACATCCAGCGGACTATCCTCGTTATAGCCCCAGCCATCGCGCGGTGAATACAGCAACAGGCGGTGAATCGTTTGCGCCATACGCCCTGTCGCTTCACCGAGCCGTTTGGCGGCGCGTCCAGTCGGGCTGGCAAGCGCATAACTGCGATTGTTCGCTTCCAATAACCGAATCGTGGCGCGCAGCGTGGTCGTCTTTCCCGTACCGGGGCCGCCTGTCAGGATGCTGACTTTGTGCGTAAGAATCGCCTTGACCGCTTCCTGCTGCTGTTCGGTCAGATTGATATTATCTTCTGTCGCCAGCGTCTTGAAGAATGCAGGCCATTTGGTCTTTTTCGCGCTGCCAAGCCGACTTGCTGCCGTGTGGCGCATATCGTGCAGGCGTTTGGCGACGCCCTTTTCGGTGTAATAATAAACAGGAAGATAAACCGCTTCGACCAATTCTTCGCCGCGCGGAACTTTTTCGATCATGATGTCGCCACCGGAATACGCTTTGGCGACCAGAGCCGCGACAGTTTCCCCATCTACATTGAGCAGTCCCGCTGTTTTCTCAATAATTTCGGCGCGTGGCGCGTAGGTATGCCCATCCAGCGTATTCTGTTCCAGCGCATAGACCAGCCCTGCGGTGATACGTCCCGGCGCATTCTTCGGCAAGCCCATATCGCGGGCAATCTTATCGGCTGTCTTGAAACCAACGCCTTCAATATCACGCGCAAGGCGGTACGGGTCGCTGCTCACGGCCTGCACTGCATCGTTGCCATATTGCTTGTAAATTTTGACAGCCAGCCCGGTTGTGATGTTGTGTCCTTGCAGGAAAATCATCACGTCCTTGATGGCACGCTGTTCACCCCACGCCTTCTTGATACGCTCCACCAGTTCCGGTTTGAGTCCAAGCACATCTGCCAGCATGTCTGGATCATTATCAAGGACAGTCAGCGTGTTTTCCTTGAAATGATTTACGATGCGTTCGGCGGTTTTCTTGCCGACGCCCTTGATCAATCCGCTGGAGAGATAACGCTTGAGTCCTTCTACCGTGCTTGGCGCGATCTGGATGGTGGTTTCAGCCTTGAACTGACGTCCGAAGGTGGGATGTGTTGCCCATGTGCCGGAACAGCGCAATGTTTCGCCGGGTTGAACTTCCGGCATATTGCCGACAACCGCGATGAATCCATCTTCATCAAGCTGTACACCGGGAATTTTGGCATTTGGTTTGAGATAAACGACGCTGTACCCGTTATCGGGGTTATAGTAGGTGATACGTTCCAGCGTGCCTTCAAGGATTTCAGGAGTCATGCGCCTGCCTTATATCAGGCTTGAATGGTACTCAATTTTGGCGGTCTTTGCAACCGACGAGCGTACTGGAAAATCTGAACTTATTTATCCGTAATATGCTCTACGCCAAGCCGGAACACACCTCGCCACCCTTCGCGGCGAAACGCAGTCACAATTTCCAATTCCACATCGGTGAATGCACTGTCGCCGTAATGTCCTTTCGGATCATCACTCAAATCCAATAAATAATCGGTACTCACCTCAAGAACTTTGGCGAGTTTGGTCAGATTCTCGGTAGAAGGATCATTCTCGCCAGATTCATAGCGATAAATTTGCATATCCTGAAACCCGGAAAGTCTTGCCAAGTCGCGTTTGCTAAATCCACGTCTTTCCCGAATTTCGCGGAAGCGTTCTATATTCATGGCTATTCTAATTCACAAGTTGCTTGACAAATAAAATTCGCGTGTTACGATAACTGTATAACAAGATCGAAACACGGCAAGTCTACTTGGAAGGTGTCTTGCCGTGTGATAGATTGGAGTCTATCAGATGGGCATTGTATCACAGTCCGCTTTAGTTTCACATTCCCCGTATCCGCTATTACCTGCGCCAAAGATTGCCGGTTTGTTGCCTGCTACCGTTTCATCCGGCTATACCATCCTGCGCCCCGGCGACGATCAGCCTGTACGCAATTTTCCAACACCAGAAGAACTCGACCTCGATATTTATGGCGTTTTCCTGCGCATCGCCCAACGTGCCGCGAGGATGACCCTATGAAAGACGAGGAAATAATCAGCCATGCCTTGCAGACCTGCGACCAACTGCGGCAGGCATTGCAGGAGATTGGCGATTCGATTATAACGGCGCGCACTCCTATCGACGACGGTGAACTGGATTTCACGACGGTACGCGGCGAATTGACGGATATGGAGTATTATCTGATGCACGCGCGTTTTGCCGAAGGTGCTTTACGCGATTCATTTGTGGATTTGGCCGGGCTGGTACGCCACCTGCAACAAGCCTATCACACGTTATATCGGGCATGGCAAACTGCTCAACAGGATCAGTCGCAGGCGATACGCCGCACCCTCTCTATTGTCGATCAGCAATCGCTGGATACGTTGCATCGGGTTTCGGAATTGCTGGCGCAGAGTGAGGGCGTGGAACGTCTGAACTTACGCGGTGAACTTAATCTGTTGTTGTCGAAATATCAGTCGTAGATACTGTACCATTCTTAACCCGGCAATGATCGGTGTGCCGGGTTATCTCAATACTAATTTGACAACTCAGGCTGGTACTCCTGAAAGTGAAGCCATCAACCGCTGTCCGCGTTCGCGCAGGGTTGCCACTTCGTCTGGCGTCCCGTTGAATCGCTTCGGAACAAGGGCGCTCCCCATGCCGACAGCTACCGCGCCCGCTTTCAGATAATCCTTCACTTGCTCAATCTCGATCCCGCCTGTCGCCACAAACTGAATATGATTCAGTGGTGCATGGATGGTTTTCAGATAATCCACACCACCGAGCGACGCTGGGAACAGCTTAATCAGGGTCGCGCCTGCACGGTGCGCAGTCATAATTTCTGTTGGCGTGAGCGCACCAGGCATCGGCTCCAAGCCCAAGCCGAGTGCCATTTTGATCACAGGTTCATAGGTTTCCGGCGCGACGATGAATTTCCCGCCAACATCGGCAACCTGTTGCACCTGCGCTGGATCGGTGACCGTTCCCGCACCGATGAGCATTTCCGCGCCGAGTTCCTTTTGAAGCATCCCAATCGCTTCCAATGCGCCCGTCGTGTTCATCGTCACTTCGAGGATATTCACACCCGTTTCGTGGAGCGTTTGTGCCATGATGCGGAGTGCATCCATCGAATAATCGCCGCGCACGATTGCGATCACTTTTTCTGCTTTGACTCGTTCAATAATTCCCATGCAATCAACCTCACCCCTATCCCCTTTCTGTTTGCGGAGAGGGGAATCGACAGTTCCTTGAAAACATTGACCCCTAACCCCCTGCCCTTTCCCCGCCAGCAGGGAAAGGGAGCCAATGCGCCTTCGCCTGGAAGTCCCTCCTCGCCAGCGGGGAGGGATTTAGGGTGGGGTCAATCTCCTAAGTGTCGGATTCCAAACCGCAAACAGAAAGAAATCGGACACGCAATATTGTGGATATTATCAGACTTTAACGCACCAGCGATTTTCCGCCGCTGTTGAGCAATGTTTCCACTTCGGCACGTGTGATCAGAGCCACGTCTCCCGGTATAGTCAATTTTAGCGCGGCAAGGGCTGCCCCAAAACGCAGCGCATCCAGCAATGATGCCTTCTCCGAGAGGCGACAGATCACACCCGCCGCAAACGAATCGCCCGCACCGAGCCGATCCACAATTGTGACCGGATATGCTGGACATTCGACCAAGCCCGCCGCATCGATCCCGGCTGCGCCCGCCGCGCTGTTGCTGACAATGATCGTTTTACCATATTGCTGATATAGCTGTCGCGCTGCCGCATGTAAATCATTATCCATACCAAAGAGCGCAACCGCATCGCGCAGGGCAACGAATACCACATCGGCGTGCATACAGACTTTCGCCAATGCTGCCCCGGCTTTCTCCGGTGACCATAACGCGGCGCGATAATTTACATCGAAGGAGATATTCAACCCGGCCTTGCGCGCCTCAGTGAGCAACGTATACGCCGTTTCGATACAAGCCCCGGTCAGCCCGAAGGTGATCCCGGTGGTATGCAGCCACTTCGCAGTCTGAACAATTTGCAGAGGGAGTTGATCGGAAGTCATGCGACTGAACGCAGAGTCGAGGCGATCATAGCGAACGCGCGTCGGGCGTGGCGGCTGGCTGAATTCGGCAAAGTATAGCCCCATACGTTCGCCTTCTGCCCAGCAGACGCCATCCACATCGACGCCATAGCCACGCAAACGTTGTGCCACATGCCGCCCCAGTTCGTTATCCGGCAACCGGGAGAGCCACGCGGCATCCTTGCCGAGGCGTGCCAGCGCCGCCGCGACGTTCGATTCCGCGCCGCCGGGATGTACCTGCAACTGCTGCGCCGTTTCCAGACGTTCATTACCGGATGGGGACAACCGGATCATCGTTTCGCCAAAGGTGATAAATTCTGGCATGTTTAACGCCCCATCCAGCCGCCATCCACCGTCAGAATATGCCCGTTTACGTAATTCGATGCGCTGCTTGCCAGAAAGATAGCCGCCCCAACCAGATCGTCTGGTTCGCCCCAGCGTCCCTGTGGAATACGCGCGAGGATTGCATTATAACGTGCAGTATCAGCCTGCAACGCCTTTGTATTTTCCGTGTGGATATATCCCGGCGCAAGGCCATTGACGTTGATCCCGTGCTGCGCCAGTTCATTGGACATGAGTTTGGTCACGCCTGCCAGACCGTGCTTCGCTGCCGTGTAACCCATAATCAGGATACCGCCCTGATGACTGAGCAGCGAACAAATATTGATGATCTTCCCACCTTCACCCTGTTTCAACATCTGTCGTGCGCACGCCTGCGCCAGAAATACCGGGACTTTCAAATTGAGCGTTGTTACCTCATCCCATTCGGCTTCGGTGTGATCCAGAAACGAGGTGCGCCGAACGATTCCCGCATTGTTGACCAGAATATCAACCCGCCCGAAGCGATCCAGCGCTGCCTGCACCACCCCCGGTATGTTGCCTATTTGGGCGAGATCAGCCGCATAGGGAACACAATTTTTATTTCCCAAATCCGGCGCGGAACGACTGACTGCCAGCACCGACGCCCCGGCTGAGGCCAGCCCAAGCGCAATCGCCGCGCCAATACCCCGACTTGCTCCGGTGACAATAGCGGTTTTGCCTGTTAGATCGAACATACTTAACCGCCCAACTGTCGCAGCATCGGCACGGCTTTCCCGACCCACGCCAACCCCGGATCAACCGCCGCATTCTGGTTACGGTGTTCGCCAGCGAGGAACCACAGATAATATCCGGTATACCCCGGCGCACTCACATAGGTGTGATAGCCGCGATCCAGCTTGCAAATGCTATTATCCCGCACCGTATATACGGTGTCGATGCTTTTGTCTTCGGTGTAGTGCTTGAGCAACCCGAAGCCATCCGGCGCATCGACGCGGAAGTAATAAATCTCTTCCATGAAGACTTCCTTGCCGGGTACTTCCTGTTCGTGCTTATGCGGCGGATAGGTACTCCAATTGCCGGAAGGCGTGAACGTCTCGCCAACGATCAGGCGCTGGATCGGTTTATCCGTATCCACCAGCACCGCATGGAAATTACGGCTGAAATTCGCCGCGCCCCAGACACCACCGCCGACCTGATCCGGCGTAATCAGGAAAGATTCGGGCGCTTCCTGCCCCGGCTTGCTCTGCGCTATGCACAGCGCAATCTCGACATTGCCAATCCCGGTGAAGCTGTAACCTGATCCTGGTGGAATATAGACCGCGTAAGGCTTGCCGCTGAATACGTTGGGACGCGCGCCAATCTTTTCATAACGCGCCTGATCGACACTGGCGGCACACTTCCCGCCGAGGATCACCGCGAGGATTTCATTTCCGGCGGAATTTCCCGATACACTCTGACCATTTTGCAAGCGCAGCAGTGAAAAATCCAGTAGCTTACAGGGATTGGCGCTAAGGCCGTTTTCGCCCCATTCTTTATTCAGATGTTCAAAATGCAGGTTTTCCGAAACCATTTGTACAGAAGCCATTATTTAAACTCCTTTACCTGAAATCTTCACGCGGCGGACTGAATATATCCATCAGCAGGCAACCCTGTTCGGTTGCTATTGCGTTGTGCCATAGGTTAGATGGAACATAGATACGTTCGCCCGCGTTCAGGATCGTTTCCTTGCCTTCGATCACAAAACGCGCCTGCCCCCGTAGAATGTGCGTGACCTGCTCGTGAACATGGTTGTGCAGCGTTCCGGCTGCGTTTGGCTGAAAATCAACTTCCACGACCATCATTTTTTCGCCGTCAATGACAATCCGGCGCTTGATACCTTCGGCTGTTTGTACCCAGTCTGTCACAAAAATTTCCTCATAAAATGAATACTTTTTGTTCGACAATATCAAACAGTTTTTAGCAATGCCGAACAGTATTCATTATAGAAAGGTTCGGTACGCTGTCAAGTAGCGGATAGCGCCCGGTGGCATCGAACGAGTGCTATTTCGGTGCTAAAAAACGATCTGTGAGGAGAATTTTTGAGAGAAAACAGGTCTGACAGGGAACAACTTTGATCCCTTGTCAGTTTGTCCAAAAGACTAGCTTAATTCTGTTCCCGGCTCTTCGCCATATATCTGCAATAGACGCTGACGCAGCAGCAGATGTTCCGGCAGGCGTAATATCGGGTCTTCTGCGAAGAGGGCGCGGGCTTCGGCCTGTGCCAGTTCGACCACGCGCGGCGTCATGAACGCCGAGAGTTTGCCCGCTGCGCCGAGTCCACTTTGGCGCGTGCCGAGCAAATCGCCAGCACCGCGCAACTTCCAATCGATCTCTGCCAGCTTGAAGCCATCATTGGTATCCACCAGTGCCTGCAAACGCGGATTATTTGGTTCGTCATCGGCATCGGGAATCAGGATGCAGAATGATTCGTGCGAACCGCGCCCGACACGTCCGCGAAACTGGTGCAACTGCGCGAGGCCAAAGCGATTTGCGCCTTCGATCATCATCACGGTGGAGTTCGGCACGTCGATTCCGACTTCGACAACCGCCGTAGAGATCAACACATCAGATTTGCCTGCGCCAAAGTGTGCCATCACTGTGTCTTTTTCGGCCTGCGACATGCGCCCATGCAGCAAACTCAGGCGCAAGTGCGGGAAGATTTCCTTTTTCAGCCGCTCAAATTCCTCTACCGCCGATTTGACCTCCGCCATCGCTTCGCTTTCGGAAGCCTCTACCAACGGATAGACGATAAATGCCTGTCGTCCTTCCTGTACCTGTCGCTCAATCAGCCGATAGACGCGCTCACGCTCCATTGCTGGCAGCAGGTACGTTTTCACCGGAGTACGTCCCGGTGGCATTTCATCCAGCACGCTCAAATCCAGATCGGCGTACAGTGTCAGCGCAAGGGTGCGCGGGATCGGCGTGGCGGTCATCACCAGCACATGGGGATTCGTGCCTTTGTTGCGCAGTTTGCCGCGCTGCTCCACGCCGAATCGGTGTTGTTCGTCTACAACGACAAGGCCAAGCCGTGCGAAATCCACATCATCCTGAATCAGGGCATGTGTACCAATCAGCAGCGACACCGTTCCATCTGCCAATTCGCGCAAAATCTCTGCACGTTCGGCGTTGGATGTGGCGCTGGTGAGCAAGCGAATCTGCATCCCACCGCCGTAACGGTCAAACAGGCGTGACAGACCACGATAATGCTGCTCGGCAAGGATGCCTGTAGGAGCCATCAACGCACCTTGCATCCCGTTCGCGGCTGCCATCGCCAGCGCCGAGGCCGCCACCACAGTTTTCCCCGCGCCGACATCACCCTGTAATAAACGATTCATCGGGATAGGCTTGGCAATATCGTCGCGGATCGCCTGAATCGAACGCGCCTGCGCCCCGGTCAACGGGAATGGTAGACCCGCGATGAACTGTTCCAGCCAAGATTGATCTACCGTGATCGGAATAGACGGATGCGACTGCCATTCACGGCGGTTACGCAACACGCCCAACTGTAACAGGATCAGGTCATCGAACATCAGGCGGTTGCGCGCATGTTCGAGCATATCCATTGATTCGGGACGGTGCATCTGGCGCACTGCCCACGCATATTCGGCAAGTCCGGCGCGATCCAGGACGCTCTCCGGCATAATGTCCGGGAGTGCATCGCCATAGGCATCCAGCGCGATTTCGGTGGATTTACGCATATTCGCGGCGGTGATGCTACTCGTCAGCGGATATACGGGGACAATGGCGCGCGTCGTGAGCGCATCCTGATCGACAAACTCCCAATGGGGGTTGCTCATCGTGATGCGCCCCAGATACAAATCCGTCTTGCCGCTGAAACACACCTGATCGCCGCGATTCATCTTACCGCGCAGATAGGGCTGATTGAAGAATCCGGCGGTCATTGTGGCTGTGCCGTCATCAATCACGACGTTGAACACATCAATGTTGCGCTTGCCCTTGATCACCGCTGTACTGCGTACCGTCCCAATCACGCTGACGAGTTCGCCCGCGCGCAGCCGATTCAATGGTTTCATCGTGGTGTAGTCGTCGTAGCGGCGCGGAAAGGTGAATAACAATTCTTCCACCGTGCGAATTTCCAGCGTTTCGAGTTTTTCCGCCATCTTCGGGCCGATGCCGTGCAGGGTGCTAACCACGCGCTTTAGTTCGGCAAGCGCTTTGGCTTTGGCATCTGGTGTGCGTGTATCCCGGCGGCGGCGCGGCGGTGGCAATTTCGCACGTGGCGGGCGAATCTCCATCGGATCAGGCTCGACGACAATAGGCTCTAACACCAGATCGTCAATCGAGGGCGGCGCGATTGTTTCCGATCTGCCACCTGTCAATTCATCTTCAAGGGTTGGCTGCTCAACATTGCGCTCACCAAACAGCGAATGTGAATCGTTGCGGCGCTGCTTCTCCCACTTTTGTGGTTCGCGTTTCGGCTGCTGTTTGTCGCCATTATTGGTATTGCGCGGCTCGGAGCGCTGTTCCTGTTTTGGTTGAGGTTTACGCGGTTGCTGTGGCGGCGGCTTGGGCGTGTTCTTGCGCTGATCAGGTTGCTGTTGTTCTGTTCGCGCTTCCTGACGTGGCGGCGGTGCAGGTGGTTGTGGGATAGGTGCAACGGGTGGGGGTGTAGGTATTGGCTGAATACTGGCAGATGATCCCGACGGCGGGACGCGCCCCATGATGCGCCCCAGCATATAGCGGATCGCTTCGCCACGATCTGGTTGCGACACCTGATGATAGTCGCGCATTAGCCCAGCAAGTTCATCGACCAGCGCATGATGCTCGGGTTTCCGCGCCTGTTCATGCGCCCCATTTGCCCATTCGCCCGCAAAGGAAGCGAGGCCGCCAATCACAGCTTTATCCTGAAAATTTGTATTCTGTTCGAGTTTCAGGACTTTAACGAGCGTTTCGAGCGCAGAAGGCATGGAATGATTCCTGGTCTATGTTTTCTTCTTGACTGGGATCAGCCCCGCGCACCCCGGCCCGATATGTGTTCCAATCGCTGTGGTGACATCGCTGATCATAATGTTATCAATCGGCTCTGTTGGCAGAATATCCGCCAATTGCGCCTTGATCTGTTCGGCAAGTTGTGGCGCGTCGGAATGTAGAATCGCTATCCGTTCCAGCGGTGCAAATTTGCGTGTATATTCCATCAGGGATTGCAGCCCCTTTCCCATCGTGCGGACACGGTTCACCGTCTCGACCTTGCCCTCTTTGACCTCGATGATCGGCTTGATCTGCAACAATGCGCCGATACTAGCCACCATCGAACTCACACGCCCGCCACGCCGCAAATATTCCAGTGTATCAATCGCAGCATATACACTGACCCGTTCGCGGATGCTCTGGGCAGCGGCAAGGACTTCTTCCTTTGTACCGCCGCGCGCCGCGACTTCCGCCGCTGCCAATGCCTGCCAGCCATAGCCCATACTGACCGAGCCTGAATCAACCACAGTGACACGTTCAGTATCGACACGACTCGCTGCCAGACGTATAGAATTATACAGGCTACTGAACTCATGTGCTACTGTAAACACGATCACCTGTTCTGCGTCTGCGAGATGATTCCGCAAAATCTCTTCTGCCATATCGGATGGCGGCGCGGCAGTACCCGGTAGAGTCTTCGCTTCGGCAAGCCGCTCATAGAATTGCGCGCGTGTCAGCGTACCATCGTCCGGGAAGCTCTCTGTCCCGAAGGTGACGAACGCCGGAATGACCGCGATATTCCATTTCTTTGTCCATTCCGGGGGCAGGTCACAGGGCGAATCCACCGCGATTTTGATTTTTTGCATTGTGTTCTCTTTCTAAAACTGTGCGGAATCCGCAAATCCTGGAAACTGTCTGAGAAGTGCAATCAACCCCACCCTAAATCCCTCCCCGCGAGCGAAGAGGGGCTTCCAGACCGTCGTGCGTTGCTCCCTTTCCCTGCTTGCGGGGAAAGGGTTGGGGATAGGGGGCACAATGACTCTCATACTAACTCTCATACAGCGCGTGCCGTCAGCAATACTGGTTCCATCGACTCCATCGAGATGTTGATCTGTGCTTCGATCATCATCTCATCCCCAATGAAATGACAAACAACCGTGTGATAAAACGGAGTCTCATAAAGCCGGATAACCATCACAAAGGTGTCTTCTGTTCTCCACGCGCCACTGGCGGTGGTTGTCGCGCCATCAAACAACAACGGTTGATTGAACAGGGTCGTGTAACCACGCTGCCATGTGCCATAGCCACATAGGATTATTTCTTCGCCCGCCGCTGTTTTAAGGCTGACCGTGCAACCCATCTCAGTGAAACTGAAAGCAATGGTTTCGAGCTTCAACGCATTGGCATCAACCGCATAGGTTCGCCCGGAAACCCGCGCCGCAGTGGGCGAAGTCGCCTGCCCCTGCGCCGGGATCATGTTCAGGCTGGATAGCTTCTTTGTCAGCGCATCATGGGAAGCAGCATCGTCAGAAAGTGCGCCAGGCGTCATTGCCGGAAGCAGGATGTCCCAAACCAAATCCAGGGGCTGCTGCATATCGAATATATCCATGCCACTGGTGATAGCTAGGACAGCATCCTGATCTGGCATAACGATGCAATATTGACCAAAGATACCGTCTCCCCGATAGGCGTTATGGCGGGAATGCCAGAATTGATAACCGTAGCCCTGATTCCAGTCTATGTTCATCCCGCTATTGGAAATCTGAACGGCGGTGGCTTCCTCTACCCATTCTTTCGACAGAATCTCTTTGCCCTGCCACATTCCTTTTTGCAGATAGAGTTGACCAAACTTTGCAATATCTTCTGTTTTGGTGCGCAGTCCAATCCCGCCCGCCGAAATCCCCTGCGGCGAATCCTGCCAGAAAGTGTCTTTGATGCCTAGCGGCTCAAACAGACGCGGTTCCAGATAATCAACAACCTTCATACCCGTTGTTTTCTGCACGATGGCAGAGAGCATATAGGTCGCCCCGGTGTTATATAGAAAGTGCGTTCCCGGCGTGTGGACTACGGGTACGCTTAGAAAGCCCTTGATCCAGTCGCCGTCGGGTCGATCCACCATATATGACCACGTATCGACATCCTGACCAGTGGACATGGATAGCAAATGTCGCACGCGCATCGCCGCCAGATTGTCGCTCACCTCAGCGAGTGGCTCCTCCGGGAAGAAGGATAGCACCGGATCATCAATGGAAAAGCATCCTTCGGTTATCGCCAAACCAACGGCAGTGGAGGTAAAACTCTTGCTGAGAGAAAACAACATATGCCGATATTCCGACCCGTAGGGTGACCACCACCCCTCGGCAATGACGTTGCCGTGTCGCAACAGCATAAAACTGTGTACTTCGTGAATCTGGCTTTCCAACGCCTCCACAAATTTGAGGATGTCAGATGAGGCCACACCCTGCTGTTCGGGCGGGGTACGCGGTAAATCTGATTCAGTTTTTGGATACATTACATCAGTCGCCCATTCTAAAATTCTGCGGTTTCGGCAGACTGGCAAACCATCAAGCCAAGCGCCTCCGAACCGATAAACGTGCCAAGTGTAGGGCAATAAATTGTAGACGGTACTTCGGAACGCCCCAGTTCTTGCGCCAATCGTTCCGATAGCTGCCGGGTTGATTCGCTGGACGAACCATGCAGGATAAACAGCCGATCACTGTTTTCAAATTCTGCTGCAAACTCGGTCAACTTGTCGATCACCTGCGTGCGCGTGCGGACTTTTTCCACCGTTTGCAACACGCCCTCTTCAATCGTCACGAAGGGTTTGATGCCGAGCATCGCGCCGAGCGCCGAATGCGATTCACTGAGTAATCCTGCCTGTTTGAGCGTATCGAATGCTTCCGTATAAAACAGCGCATAGAGCGTTTGTGTGCGCTTGCGGATGATGCGCGCCAGTTGATCCAGATCATCAATGGATTCAGCGAGGCGTGCGGCAGTTTCAACCAGCGTCCCCAGACCAAGCGAACACGACATCGAATCCAGCACAGTGATATTCATCCGCCCAAGCGTATTTTTGATCGCTTCCTGCGCGTTGTCCCATGTCCGGCTCATGCTGCGGGAAAGCACAATCGCCAGCACCTTGTCGGTATCGCGCCGCAACGTTTCGTACACGTTGGTAAACTGTGCCACTGTCGGCGGCTGGTGCTGTGGCGGCGTAGCACTATCCAGAGCAAGGCGATGAAACTGCGGCGGCTCCAGATCGATGCCTTCCTGATACCGCCTGCCGCCGATTACTACTGTCTGCGGCAGAACCGTGATCCCGAACCGCCGCACAATCGACGGATCGAGAAATTGCACCGAACTATCTGTAACAATCCGAATTTTGCCCACTATTCCACACTTAGAATATAGAAGTAATGCGGCTGACCGCCTTCGTTCACATCAAATTCCTGATTTGGGAAAGCCTCGCGCAGGGATTCAATCGTCGCTTCGGCGTCAGCCTGCCTCACGTTGTCCCCATAATACAATGTAACGAGTTCGTGCGCTGGCATGATTATTTGTTTCAGCAATTCGGTCAATGCACTTTGTACGTCAGCAGTTGCAACGCGCAGTTTTCCATCTGCCAGCCCGATGATTTGACCTTCCTGCACATCGACGCCATCAATGTTGACGCTGCGTGACGCAGTGGTGACTTCGCCGGAAATGACCGCATCTTTGGCGTCTTCCATCTGCGCGACGATTTGATCAAATTCGCCCTCTTTGGTGTAGGAAAGCATCGCGGCGATGCCCTGTGGAACAGTGCGCGTTGGGATAATCTTCACCTGTTTACCGGTGATTTCTTTTGCTGCCTGCTGTGCCGTCAGGATGATATTCCTGTTGTTCGGCAAAACGATCACCTGCTCGGTATCCAGCGCGTTGATCGCGTTGACAATTTCCTCGCTGGAGGGGTTCATGGTCTGCCCACCGTTGACGACTTTCGCTACGCCCATGCTGCGCAGGATGCGTCGCAGACCATCGCCGGGAGCGACGGCAACCACGCCCGCCGCGCCGGGGGGCAGGTCGATTGGCTCCTCGTCTTCGGCTTTGACCTCGCGCCTGGCGATGTATTCATCGGCTTGTAATTCCATATTCTCGACCACTACATCGGTGATCACGCCGAGACTGACGCCATAACTCAGCGGCACGCCCGGATCATGCACATGGATATGCACCTTGATGACCGTATCGTCGCCTGTGATCACACCGGAAACGCCCATACTGTTGATCGCCGCGCGCACATTTTCCACATCCAGATTTTTGCCCATCAGCAGAAATTGAACATCATAGCCATAGCCTTCGGGGTCATCCGATTGGAGCGTTTCCGCAAGACCAACGGGCGCTTCGGGATCAAGGTCTGCGCCTGTGATGGTGAGTGTTTCGCCTGTCGCGTGTCGATACATCCCCTCGAAGAGATAGGCCAATCCCTGCCCACCGGAGTCAACAACGCCCGCCTTGCGCAAAATCGGCAGCAAATCCGGCGTGCGTGCTACAGCAAGATGTGCGCGATGGGTAGCGCGGCGCAGCAGGTCATGCAAATCCTGTGTCTCTGCGGAACTGGCTTCGATCTCTTCGGCAATTTCACGCGCGACGGTGAGGATCGTCCCTTCGACAGGTTTATCCACCACAGAATACGCCAATTTGACCGCCTCGCGGAAGGCGCGCATCAGGATCGGGAAGTCTACTGTTGTACAACTGCTGGTTTCGTTGGCAAAGCCGCGCAACAGTTCGCTGAGGATCGTCCCGCTGTTGCCGCGCGAACCACGTATCGCGCCACGCGCAAAATGCACCGCTATCGTGCCGAAATCTGGCTCCGGGTTAGACAGGTCATTGACAAACTTCCACGCATTGCGAATGGTCATCAGCATATTCGTTCCGGTGTCGCCATCCGGTACAGGGAACACGTTAAGCTGATTGACCCGCTGATAGTTTTGCTCAAGCATCGCCACTGCCCCCGCCAGCAAATGGCGGAATTGCGCACCATTCAAAGAATAAATCGGGGCAGTCAAGCCTGTTTGTGTCGTCATTGTTCGCTCTTGGGATAAAGAATCAAAGCATGTTTAATTTAACCCCAAGCATAACCAAAAGCACAAAGAGCAACAACTTTTGTGCAGGTTTTTTATAGAAGCAGCCCCGGCGCTGAAGCACCGAGCTAAACTCAAAGAGTGGTCAACTGCCCGACAAGGAATCAATACTGCCCTGACTCTGCCTTACACGCACGTTCGGTAGAATCCTATGTTAACAACACTGAATTTGAGTTTAGCCCTCGGCTTCAGCCGGGGGTTCTGTTTGCCTCTGATTATTTCTTGGCGGATTCGGAGCGTTTTTCTATAGACAACAGGAAGATGCTCAAGACAAGCAATCCTGCCCCGGCAATCCCGGTGAGTGCCAGCGTCTCCCCGAAGAGTATCCATGCCAGCAACGCCGCCACCAGCGGATCAAGCATACTGACGATGCTGGCAGCAGTAGCGGAGATAGAACGCAGCCCCGTTTGAAACAACCAGTATGCTAGCGCAGTCGGTACAAGGCCGAGGTATAGCACCAGCAGCCAACCTTGCACCGTATGCACAATGACCACCCCACTGATCAGGTTGATCAGCACAAGAACGACAGTCCCGACCCCAAACGTCACGGTTGTCACCTGCAACGGATGATAATTCGCCGCGAGAAACCGCCCACACACCACGACACTGGCATAGCTTGCAGCAGAAATGAGTGAGAAGATCGTGCCGAGCAACACATTGTAATGGGTTCCTTCCGGGGAATGAATCCCTACCAGCAGCACGCTCCCGATCAGCGCACAAAACAGCGCAACGACGCCTTGCCGTGTCAGCTTTTCAAGTTTCAACAACACCGATAGAAAGGTGACAACCACCGGAGCAATACAGATAGTGAGCAAAGTTGCTATCGTCACGCCCGTTTGACGAATCGCCGCGAAGTAAGCAGCGTGAGAAATCGCCATCAATGTTCCAGTCAGCACCATGATCCAAAAATCCCGACGTTGAATGTTGAACATGGTACGCCCGACGATACGCCAGCACGCCAGCAACAGCACAGGCGTGGCGATCAGCATCCGCGCCAGATTGATAAACAGAGAGGTGGTGGTATCCATGTTGTAGATAGCCTGGGTTGCAACGCCAATCGTTCCCCAGAAGATTGCCGCGCCTGTCACCAACCAGAACCCATCTGGCTGGAACGTTTGTAGTTTCCGCATCATAAAGCCTTTACAGGATGATAGGTCGAAATGAGGAAGCAAACGCTTCCGCTGCGATAACAATCAGCGGACAGGGCGCAAATTAAACTAACCCATCGCAGATATTTCTACGGGGCGATCAGGAGAATTGCCGCCTGTCCTGCGTTATGCAGCGGCGGGTGGTGGGGCTGTCAGGTGTAGCGGGTTGAGTTTCGGGATGTGCATTTTCTGCATTTCTCTATTGGAGAATGGCTGAATTGTATGATAGAACGCTTAGACTGTCAAAAATTGAGCGTGTTTACCCGAATGCCTGCGAGATAGAGCAGTATAATCGCGGGACTGATTCGGGAATCGCACAATGCTCATTCAATACCTGTCATCGCAAATTTTACTCATTGCCACAATCACAACGTTCACTCTTTTGACAACCTTCGACCCACACATTGCTAAACAAGCAGGCGAATTGGGATGTTTTGGTTTTTATACCGAAAATGGCAATAGCTATCTGTTTGATGCTACGACAGGAAAAATAAATCGTCTAACCTATAAACCTTTTGATTTGTCTTTTTATAAATCCCCTCGACAGGTTTCATATACCCCATCGGGTTACATATCCAGTTCAACCAATGATTATGGGAATCGTCGCCTCTTTACCAAAACAGAATTTAGTGGAAAACGTGCAATTTATCGGCAAACACATAATGAACCGCCGCAACGAATACAGGATTTTGCCGAGTTGCTTACCGCCTGGTGGTCGTCTGATGATAAACACGTAGTCTATACGTGGAACGATAGTACGGGTAACCGCCATGTGAGCATTCTGGTATGGAAATCAGGATATTCCTATACGGCTCCGTTTCAGTTGCCGACATCTGAGGGATATTTCTATTGGTCGAGGGACAACAAATCGGCTGGTTATGTAGCTAAAGAGCTATCCATCATTATTGATCTGACACACCCAATATTCGGGATTGATCTGGCACACCCAACATTCAGAATAGTCCCACATATGGTGAAACTGCCGCCTTCCAAATCAGAATTATTTGTATCTCCAACCAGACAAAAGTTTACTTTTTTGTCCCCGGAAAACACATGGAAAGTTGAAATTATCAATGGAAATATATCGCGCAGTTACATTGTAGATGCTCCTCTCGATCCTGCCCGTGCGATGTGGTCGCCAGATGGACGCTATATGGTAGTCGGGGAAGGATACCGAACGCCTCTTACACCGGGACAGATGCCATACTCATCTTTTACTTTTCTGGATTTGGAATCCGGCAAAACACAGACTATCCGTGTTACCGCCTTTGATTATCCGAAATTTCTGGATGATGGACACACAGTTTTAATCACAGGTGGAATTGGTCCTATTGAAGTGTTCCTCTATGACCTGTTCACACAAACCAAAACTGTTGTATTTGAAGGGGTACGGGAAATGATAGGTTCCCTCTCTATAACCCATTATCTATGGTATTTTGATCGGGGCTATTTTTTTGTTGGTATCAATGAGAAGAGCAGACATTTTTATCGCGTTGATTTCCGGGATGGCAGCCTACATTTGATGGAAAAAGACCTGGATCGCGGACAATTTACCATTGGTCGCTCCTTGAATCGCATGTTCTTTGCCAGACAGCGAGATGGAAAAAATATTCTTTCTGTTTTCGATACGCAAAATTCGGAGGCCGTTTTTACGCGCGAAATGCCGGGAAAGGTAACAGAAATAACCGGGCTTCCGTGGGATGGGGAATGGGCAGCCATCCGGCTGGAACGGGACGGGAAGCGCTATGGGATGTTTCTGGAAGCAGACACACATCAATTTTTGGAGACAGGCGAAGGTCTGTTGCGACCAGCAATTGTAGCAGGTTTCGATGAGACATCTGCGCAGCAGGTGTTGGTACGCCAACTGTCTGACAATATATTTGAATACACGTTTTTCGATCAGAGTATCGTTTCCTGGGGGCCTTTCCTGTTGCCGGAAATTCCGATTGGAAAAGGGAAGATGGAAAAGTTTCTTAGCAGAGATCAAAAGAATGCTCTGGTGCAATTTCGTACTGATAAGGCTTATAGTGTTTGGGTAGCAAAAACTGATGGCACTCGGCCTCGCAAATTGCTGGAGATTCCACTGTCCGTTAAGGGGAACAACGCATCATGGGCATTGGATGAACAGCACATCCTGATTGTCACATATAAAATGGGTTCGCATGACCATTCCGAAATGACACTGTTTGATATTGATGGCAAGCCCCTGTGGACGCAGAGTTTCGACGGGGTAATTTACAACCCACCCGAATCAATTGCCTGTTGAAATTAAAGGAAAAACAATGCGCCGCCTACTCGCTTATATCGTTATTCTCACAGGTGTTTTATCCGCAGCAATCAACGCTGGTAGCACCTGGGCATATACCCATCCGAATCCGGCGGCATGTCTTTTCATTCGCTCGCGCAAAGGTTCTTATGCCTTTGATATAGCGACTGGAAAAATATTGGGGTTGTCAAATGGAGAACCAATAAATCGAGCCATTTCAAATGGTGGCGAAATTGTACCGAACGGTAATTACAGTCTATACGATGAAAAAGAAACTACCACTATTTATCTGCAAACACCCTTTGAAGAACGTCGGAAAATTCAGGAGAATGCGTGGCTGCAAACCTTTGCCTGGTCTCCGAATAAAGCGCTGGTAGCTTATCTCTGGCGTGATAATATCGGGAATTACAGCATAACTATCCTAAATTTGAAATCAGGAGAAACTTATACAATTCCCATCAAGCCAACGGTGGCAAAAGGTTTTTTCCATTGGACAGCAGATAATCAAACCCTCGTTTACAAATTTGAAGATTTATCAATGAACTGGTTCAAACAAATGGAAGAAAAAGGGATGATGCGCCATGAT
>CAYSOC010000103.1:0-23529 GCA_964432445.1 uncultured Anaerolineaceae bacterium | reverse complement strand
TACTTCATCGTGCAGGAACCGAGTGGATAGAACCCCTTGTCGATGCCATGATTCATCTGGCTCAGTTTGACAAAGTGGCGCACTACATCCAGTTCTGCAACTTCCGGCAGGTCGAGATCGGCGCGGAGCAGATCAGCATCCGGCATTGGCTGTTCCGGCACATCGCTCTTTGGCAGCAGTGTCGGGGAGAATCGCCCCGGTGATCCCAGATCATAAATCAGCGGCTCGATCACTTTGCCTTGAATGGTTTTTGCTTCCATGTCTATCCTCACTTCGCCGCTTCGGTCAATGCTTCGAGCAGCAGGTCGATCTCGTTGCGGGAGTTGGTTTCGGTCACGGCGAAGAGCAGTTGATCGGCGCGATCCGGGTAATCCCTGCCGAGTTCATAGCCGCCGATGATGCCATACTTATCGTATAGGAACTTGTTGATTTCGCGCGGGTGCTTTGGACACGTTACGACAAATTCCTTGAAGAAGGGTAGCTTCAAATTCACGGCATAACCGGGCAGATTGGCAATCTCGTTCGCGGCATAGTGCGCCTTCTGATAGGTCAGTTCCGCAACGCGCTTCAGACCATGCTTGCCCATCAGCGCCATATAGACCGAGGCGGCAAGTGCCATCAAGCCCTGATTGGTGCAGATGTTGCTGCTGGCTTTCTCGCGGCGGATGTCCTGTTCACGCGGGCGCAGCGTCATCACATAGGCTTTGCGTCCATCGTTATCAATGGTCTCGCCCACGATACGTCCGGCGATCTTGCGGACATAGGCTTCTTTGGTCGCAAAGAAACCGATATATGGCCCGCCGAAACTCAGCGGTACGCCGAGGCTTTGGCCTTCGCCAATGACAATATCCGCGCCGAGTTCACCGGGAGATTTGTACAAGGCAAGCGCAATCGGATCAACGACCATGCACAGCAAAGCGCCCGCGTCGTGTACCTTCTTCGCCAGATGCTTGAAATCTTCGATCTGTCCGAGGAAGTTTGGATATTGGACGACGAACAACGCCGTGCTTTCATCCAGCATATCCACGAGGTCTTCCACCGATGCACGCCCGGATTTATCACCAATGAACTTGACACCTGTCCCCTGATGATAGGTGCGGGCGACAGCGCGATATTGCGGGTTCACGTTCGGGCTGAAGATAACGCGCATCCGTTTGCCGCGTCCCTGCTGGACTGCCATTGTGACGGCTTCGGCAAGGCTGGTCGCGCCGTCGTAATGGCTGGCATTGGCGGCATCCATCCCGGTCAGGGCGCTGATCATGCTCTGATATTCATAAACTGCCTGCAACGTCCCTTGCGCCATTTCCGGCTGATAGGGTGTGTAGGCGGTATAAAATTCGCCACGCAGCAAAATATGATTGACCGCGCTCGGTACGTAGTGGTTATACGCGCCCGCGCCGAGGAATAGGGGATGCTGGTTGGCGGCGGCATTGCTGGCTGCCAGTTCCTGCAACTCCCAGAGGACTTCCATTTCGCTCATCGGTTGTGGGAGGGTGAGCTTCGGGAAGCGATGTTCGGCTGGTACGGCATCGAAGAGATGTTCAATATTATCAATGCCAATCGCCTGCATCATCGCAGCGCGATCAGCATCTGTATGCGGAATATACGCCATCGTTTACTTAACCTTCGCGTTCGTTACAATACGCCTCATATGCGGCGGCGTCCATCAATTTATTTAATTCACCCGAATCGCCCACCTTGATGCGGACGAGCCAGCCCTTGCCAAACGGTTCCTGATTGACCAGTTCCGGCGTGCTTTCGAGGTCGCTATTTACGGCGATGACGCTGCCACCAATTGGCATGAATACATCCGAGGCCGCCTTGACCGATTCGACGCTGCCGAATGGTTGTTCCTGCTTATAGGACGCGCCGACATTTGGCAGTTCGACATAGACAATATCAGAGAGTGCCTGCTGTGCGTAATCGGTCACGCCAACAACGGCTTCGCCGCCTTCGACGCGCACCCATTCATCGTTTTTCGTATATTTACAATCGGCAGGAACGGTATATCCCATGATTCGATTCTCCTTGTTGATTGACCCGGAAACAGACAAATAAAAAAGGGTACGCCAGCTATGCTGTGTACCCTGTGTGACCAGAGGAATCAGAAATCGCACGCGAGTCCGTGAACCTGAGAGTTTCGCCCATACGTTACAGCGTGTCCGTGTGGCTTGCCCCTTCGGTGCTTCCGCATTGATTACATCAGGCGAAAGTCTCTCCCCGCGAACGTTTACATTGAACAACCAATAACATAGCGCAAGCGGGCAAAAGTTGCAATAGGTGTTGTGACCGAGCCTTGCTTATTCCACAACTGGAAGATTCGAGACTTCCCCGTTCATGATGCAGGCGAATCTTGCCGAAATCCAGCCCGTGCCATTGACGTACTTGATCCTGACCCACTGCGAATCCTTGCTGCGTCCCTGTACCCGGAAGATTTCGCCGCTGGCAGCACGCGCGATGCTCTCAGCCGATTCAGATGGTTTCACGCGAATATTTACGTCGTCCAGCGGCGTGATTGTAATATCCTGTGCATTATTTTCGATGATGCTTGGGCGAACCGGGAGCAGCTTCACCCGATCATTCAGGGTGCGCGAAGGCAGCCATGCTACCTGTGGCGACCCGGTATAAACCGCTGTCCATTCGCTATCGGGGGTGCGATAGATACCGATCCAGCCGTGTCCGGTTGGGCTGGTCGCACCATCAATTGGCTTTCCGTTGGGCTGATCGTAGAGCGGTGAATCGGCTACCGCGAACACCTTGAAACTTGTCGGCGCACCGAAGCCGCCGCTACGGGTTGCCTTCCCGGAAGGGGAGAGACAGCTTGCATCATAACTCATGGTGCGGAGCGTTTTGGTCTCCTTGCGATTCGCGTCTGTATCAATCACTGCGAAGGTGATTGGATTTTGCACAGGCTTCTGATAAGGGATGTTGATGGCAATGTTTCCGCTATATGCACCAACGGAACGGCTGGCGTCTTCCTGAAACAGCCGATTCCCGGCAGCATCGGTGATTACATAGCGGAACAGGTCAATCTGGTTGTTGTCGTTGGTGACACCATTTACATCCACGTCGACGCTGAAATTATTGCAACTCGCGTAAAATGCCTTGATTTGCGTACTGACCGCAAACGCTGGATGCGGCAATGCTGTTGCTATAGAAACAGATACAACAAACAAGGCAGTATGAAAGATACGGACGGCTGAAAATCTTGCAAACATGATAGTATTTATCTCCGTGTCGATGAACCACGAAAACATCATACGACATAATTTTCAAGGGAGAGAAATTTGTCAGAAAGGGATTGATCAGGCGCGTTGAATTGTCAGGTTGGGAAAATCAAATCAATTATAGGCGAGGGGCGCGGCGTCGTTCTGACCATGACCCAATCAGCACCGCGCCGCCAACGATCACCCCCAGGCCAATCAACAAGGCAGCACAGGTGATCAAGAGGACACCACCTGGGGTATCCAGAAAGGCGGTCACAGGTGCAACGTACAACGAACGCTCCGCCGGGAGCGCCGAAGGTATAGCCAGCAATCCAGAGCGTTCAAATTCAACTTGCCAGCTTGCGCCTTCGATGCGGCGTTCACCATCAAGCGCTACGACCTGCCAGTGGAGCAATTCCGGCGGATTGTCGAGGGTAAATTCAGTGGTTGTCAACTGACGTTCAGGCTGGCCTTCAATCTTCAAAATGTAGGCACGACTGAGGCATTCCGCGCTCCAACTCAAAGTAATTCGATTCGCTTTTGGTTGAATCGAGAGGTTGGCGGGTTGGGGATGCACCGGAGTTTTGTCGCCGCAAGGGATACGCTCTGGATCAGCCGCGTATTGCGCCACAATACGAATCGCCCGATCCTTGATTTGCAGCCAACGCAAGCCATAGCGCTCTGACCCGGAAAAGAGATCGCCACCACGCGCAACGATATGCTCTCCTGCGCCACCCTCGCCAAAACGCGCCAGTTCTGCCAATGTGGTCAGGTTCGCCGTGTCATAAACGATGAAATCTGCGCCGCCCTGCGCCACTCGCCCGATAATCGCGCGTGTTCCATCCAGCAGCATCGTTCCCGCAAACGCAGTATTTTCTCCCAGAACGACTTCGTTCAACAGTTGCGGCGCTTTCAAATTACTGACATCCAGCAGCGCAACCTTGTTTGCGTAGCCAACCAACAGATGATTCTGGGCTATCAGGAGGCGGCGGGCAGGCGCAAGTTCCTTTGCCCAGAGCGTCACTGTGGCCTGTTGCGGATTTCGTAAATCGTAGAGCCGGAAGCCCTGATCGCGCTCTGCGACCCACACCGCGTTATCTGTGATCGCGCTCACGTCTTCGGCTGCACCACCGGTTTGCACACGCCCTGACAGTTGTAACTTTCCATTGGCGATTTCATAGACACGGATGCCTGCCGCCAGCGCCGCCACATATACCCGATTACCAACTCCGATCATGCGCTGACCGCCACCGCTTGCAAAATCCAGCACATTCAGCGAGGCGTCAAGCAGGCTCAACCCATTTTCGCTCAGGACGAGTATATTAGCGGCAGTAGGCAAAATGGCGCGTATTGTTCCCTGGTTGAGCGCTACGCTACGGGTAATAGAAATAACGCTGCCAATCGCAGTCGCCTCGCTCAGGCCATCTTCCTGGCCGATGTATAGCTGTGCGTTCCCGCCAAGTGCCAGCGCCGTGACCGGGCTATTCAGCAATGATGGTTGCGCGTTCGGAAGCAGAAGCAATATCGAGAGCAAGACAGAAAGCAAGGCAGGCATAGGTTGCCAAATCTCCCTATGATTCGTTAAAGTTGGCTCGTATTCCCACTAATTATAAAGGATAAACCATGCCTGAATTTGAACGTCACTCAACTGCTCGTTGGAATGGCAACCTGCGCGAAGGAAATGGAACTCTTACCAGCGGCAGTGGTGCGTTGAAAGATACCTCGTATGCGTTTGTTTCTCGCTTCGAGAACGGCGCTGGCACAAACCCGGAAGAACTGCTCGCGGCTGCACATGCTGGTTGTTTCAGCATGGCGCTGGCGAACCGTCTGAGCAAAGCCGATTTCAAGGTTGATTATATCCAGACAGAGGCCACCTGTGTCTTCAGCCAGCAATCCGGCGGCTGGAAGATCGTCAAGATGGTCCTGAAAACGAAGGGCAAAGTTGCGGGCATTGACGCAGCAAAGTTTGCCGCCGAAGCGGAAGAAACCAAGAACACGTGTATTGTTTCGCAGGCGCTCTCTGCCGTTCCGATGGAACTGGAAGTAACGCTGGAATAAATCTGCACAGGTCACCCCGCGCTGAAGCACCGGGCTATAAGCGATAGAGTGTGGCTTGTGAGTGATGATGGCACGTTTGATCTATAAAATATTCAAATAATAGAGCAAGCGTACTATAGGCTATCGCAGTAGAAAAGCCGATCATAGCCCGGTGCTTTAGCGCCGGGAGCGCAAAACAGTTTACATGAGGTATCCCTATGAAACGCCTGCAACTCGCCATCTATATCATTCTCGCCATTGCAATCCTGATTGGCGCAGGCGTTTTACTCACATGGCGTCCGGCAGCAACCACGATTACGGTGCTGCCGCCACCGCCAACCCGTACCCCCGCGCCTAGCCTGACACCTGGCCCGGTACGGGTCTATGTCACAGGGGCTGTAGCGAATCCCGGTACAACCCATACGTTCCCGCCGGGAAGCCGCGTGGAGAATGCAATCGAGGTTGCTGGTGGTTTCACACTGGATGCAGATATACAAAGCGTCAATATGGCGGCGCTGTTGCGGGATGGGGATCAAATCAACGTCACCTCAGTGCGTACCAGCCGAACAAACCCTGATACAGTCGATGTCGTACCGACGCAATCCGGCCCGATACATATCAACACGGCAAACGCGAAAGAACTGGAACGACTCCCCGGCGTTGGTGCAGCTATCGCACAGCGTATCATTGACTATCGCAATAAGAATGGCGCATTCAAGACACTGGCTGATCTCGACAAAATTCCGGGGATCGGACAGGCACGGTTAGCTGAATGGAAAGATATGATTGTCTTTGACTAGGGAAATATGCAAAAACCACACTGGACTACCAAAACAGAAGAACTCCGCCAAATTATCAGCAATCCCCGCTTCGGGCTACTTACCGATTTCGACGGGACACTATGCAGCTTTCGCCCTTACCCTGAAATGCCGCATATGTCGCCCCGCAATGGCGAACTGGTGCGCCTCCTCTCTGAACGGCTGCCACTGGTATCATTGATCAGTGGACGCGCCGCCGACGAGTTGCAGAACGTCGCGGATTTACCCGGTGCAAACATTATCTATGTCGGCAATCACGGGCTGGAAGAACTGGTCAACGGCGAAATTATCGTTGCGCCGGAAGCGCTCGAATGGGAACACCGTCTAAACTCGTTTTACCGCGATTTGGGCGAACCATTTTTGCCCGGTGTGCGCCACCAGCATAAGCGCGTCACCATGTCCGTGACCTATCGCATGGCGGAAAACCCGGCACAGGTACGCTTGCGACTCAAGGAAAAGCTGGATCATGTGAATCAGAAATATGGCTTTCTGCTGCACGAAGGGCGTACCATCTGGGAAGTCAAGCCGAATGTACCGCTGGATAAAGGGACGGCGATCAATCGCCTGATTCACGAACACAACCTTGACGCCGCGATCTTTCTTGGCGACGACCTGACGGATGTGCCTGCCCTGCAAACGATTCGCAAATTGCGCGAGTCTCGCAAAATTCAGGGGCTGGCGATTGGGGTACTCGGTGAAACCGAGGTTCCGTTAGTACAGGATAATGCCGATGTCCTTGCACATTCTGTCGAAGAGGTCGAAAATATATTCGCATGGATTCTGGACAACCTTCCTGCAAAATGAGGTAAGACCATGCCTATCGTGTCTCCTTATCCCTGGTTTGGTGGCGCACATGCCGAGACTGCGACAATCACGAATGCCGTTGCCGCGTATGGAATAAACGCTCCTCATAGCAACCGACCATATAGCGAGGCGATGATGCTTGGCATCGGGGGCGGCCTCGGCGCAGGCTATCTGGTGTTCGATTTCCGCGAACACACCGAAAAGATTCTGGTGTTTGGCTGGCGC
This sequence comes from uncultured Anaerolineaceae bacterium, assembly GCA_964432445.1. Lineage (GTDB taxonomy): Bacteria > Chloroflexota > Anaerolineae > Aggregatilineales > UBA2796 > JBBRMW01. Next base: position 16,439 of record CAYSOC010000103.1, on the reverse strand, counting down.
AACCGCTGGAACTACACCGTAGAGTGGTACACCAACCTTTGCCAGCGCCTCGGACTCGCGCGCAAGATGGAAGAGGGCGGCGCGAAAACCGCCGAAAAATCGCTGGATAACACGCTGGAAAAAGGCGTTCCGGCGGTTGTGTGGGTGGATCGCGCCTCCCTGCCCTACTACCAGATGCGCGAATGGGAACGCGGATGCTATGGACACCTTATCACCGTCTACGGCACTGAAGATGATGAAGTGCTAATTGATGATCTGGCGGCACGTCCTTTTCGCATTTCACGCGCCGAATTGTTCGCAGCACGCGAGCGAATTTCCTCCTATAAAAATCGGATGCTCGTGGTTAATGGCGGCGGGCGTGCAGATTTGCCAACAGCTATCATGGAAGGTATTCGGGATCATATCGAACACCTCAGCCAGCCATCGGAAACCTTCTCTCTTGCAGTCTACAAAAAATGGGCAAAGCTGTTCACACACGCCACCGATAAGAAAGCGTGGCCTGTGATGTTTGGCAACCGTGAAGGGTTATACACTGCGCTGACCAGCATTTATGAAAATGTGGAACTTTTCAGCACAGGTGGCGGCGGCTTGCGCGAACTGTACGCCGATTTTCTGATCGAAGCCGCACTGGTTGTTAATAAACCTGACCTCTCACACGTTGCCGCGAAATATCGAGGCGTGGCGCAACTCTGGCGCACCTTTGCAGAATCTGCGCTGACCGACGACGTAGAACCCCTCAAGATCGCCCGGAACTGGCTCAAGTTGCGCCAGATTGCCTTGCTCGAAAAAGGCGGCGAATCGCTCCCCGAAATCGAACCGATTACGCAGAAACTGGACGCATTGCGAACGGAGTATAATAAGAGCCTGCCGATTGATGATGCAACCATGAATGCACTGTTCGGCGCACTTTCGGAACAGTTGAATGTCATCTACGATGCCGAAACTGCGGCACTGGAAGCACTCAAAGAAGTAATCGAGGTGTGATGCGGAAATTTGGAATTTTTATTGTAATTGGCGGCTTGCTTTTTTGGGTGATTATCGCGGCGTTTGCCATCCTGGAGATCGCACAACCGGGAGAGGTAACGCCAACGCCTCCGCGTATTATTTTGCTGGCGACGCGCTTCCCAACCGCCACCCCAAGCGACATTCCGCAAACTCCGACGCCAGTGCCGACAGCGACAAAAATCATTAGTACGCCGATGGTTCAGCTTACCGAACCGCCTTACACTGCAACGCCCATCCAGACTGCGACAGCTATTCCAATCACAGCTGTTCCGAACACAGAAATTCCACAAAATACGCCAGTTCCCGCAAGCGTGACCGCTGCCCCGACCAACGCCACAGGTTGTACAACGCCTGCCGGATGGGTTCCGTATACCGTAACCAGCGGCGATACCCTGTTCGGCTTCCAGCTTGGCAGCGAAAACAAAGTAACCGTTGCGCAGATCATGCAGGGCAATTGCATGAAATCGAATTTTCTGGCGTTGGGACAGGTGGTATACCTGCCGCCGGGCGCAGGCACAAATGCGCCCAAAGTGGATGATGGGCCGAGTGGTGGCCCCGGCTTGCCCGCTGGATTATCGCGCAAAGCCAACTGTCCCTGCACTCTTTCGATCCGTGAAGGCTGGCGACGGGAACAGATCGCGGCAGCGCTGGATACCATCCCGGTTGGCTTCACGGGGGGTGATTTTCTGGCAGTGACCAATGCTGGCGTTACAGTGGGCAGCTTTGGCTTCCTGAGCAGCAAACCCGCTTCTGCCAGCCTCGAAGGATTCCTCTATCCCGGTAGATATACCCTGCAAAATGACACCAGTGCGCAGGGCTTCCGTGATATGCTCCTGAGCGCATTTGACCGGGCGATCCCCGAAGGTTTGCGCAATGATGCAGCAGCACGCGGCATGAGTTTTTATGATGCGGTGATCCTTGCCAGCGTTGTCCAGCGCGAATCGTATTCGCCGATTGAGCAGGTGAAAGTCGCCAGCGTGATGTATAACCGAATGGCGGCAGGCAAAGCGTTATCGAGTACCGTCACGGTGCAATATGCGATAGGGCGTCCGGGGGCATGGTGGCCTAAAGTGACCGGAACCGATCTGAAAAATCGCTCGAAATACAACACCTATATCTGGCTGGGCTTGCCGCCAGCACCAATCTCGAACCCGAATTTCGACGCGATCAATTCCACCATCCACCCGGCGCAAACCAACTACCAGTATTTCAATGGTTCGTGCGACGGGCCAGGAAATTTCTATACCGAAACCTACGCTGAATTTGAGGCGAAATTGCGTGCCTGTGGCGTGATCAAATAGGGTTTCCGTACCCACAATTTAACGTGAATACGGGATAACGCTATTGGCGTTACAGATAGCCCTCACCCTGAATCCCTCTCCCGCAGGAGAGGGACTTCCAGACACCATCAGATTCCCCTTCGCCTACGGGAGAAAGGGCTGGGGATGAGGGCTTCTTATCCTGTATTCACGTTAAATTATTCAATCCTGCCGCGATTTGTGCAGGATTGTTCACGTTTACCCCGTAACCCGCCATGAGGGACTATAATAGGCGGCGTCTAATTCATTCATAAAATGAGCAGGTAACCCATGCAACAACCGCCGTCCTATCAGACGACAGATGACGATCCAATCGAAGAGCAGCCGACGACGCGCGTTCAGCCGCAGGCTGTCCAGAGCGCCCAGGACCCGCAGCAGGCTCCATCGGCACAGGTTGTTCGTACTGCGCGTGCGGTGCGCCGCTTGCCAATCGCGCGCCTTATCGGAATCATATTCATCCTGATTGTGCTGGCTGTGCTGGTTGGTGTTGCCGCTTTGCAGGTATCGCTGGCGCAACGGCAGACTGGCTATAACCTCGATCCCTATCCAAACGCAACCTTGCGCTCCCAGAGAAAAGAAGGCAGCACAGCAGATGTAGCCGTGTATTCAACCACAGATGCGCCGGATAAAGTCGGCAAGTATTACACAGACAAAATGGGCAAAGCCGGTCTCGATAGCGATGATGGCTGCCGCCGTATCTATACCGAATATCTGCCGACTAACAGCCCTACCAGCGAACCTATCGGCGCATCGGAAAAGCCCGGTGATTCCTTCTATCGTTGCTCAGTCAATAATTCATTCAATAATGCAACCCAGATCACGACGGTAGACATTCGCTATGACAAGGCAGCGCAGCGGACACTCATCACCATCCGACGGGATTGGGGCGGATCATGACCGATCAGGTCAAACAACCGGTACAGGGAGACGAAGGCGGCGTACCGCTTTGGTTACCGTTGTTGGCGGGGGTGATTGCGCTGGGGTTTGCGGTTTTTATTGCGATTCGTATTTGCCCGACACTCTCCGCGATTGTCGCTCCACCTGATCCTGTACTCCCACCAGACAGTGTGCTACAATCGCGGGAATCGAAGGGTACAGAAGACAACTGGCTCTATTACACAACAACGCCCGCCTGTAAGGTTGCCGAGTTTTATGCAAAGGCATGGGGCGGGCAATGCGTCTATGACCCTGGTTCGGGATGTACTAACACAGCACCCCGCCTGTCTGGTCAATCGACAACGATTGCCAGATGTGAAGGCCGACAGAAAATTTCACAGTTTGACATCTACTGGTGGACAACCATCTCCGCCGGGATAGATGAAAAGAACACAACGGCTTTCAAAGTCTATCGTTATCTACCGTGAGGCTTGATATTCATGTTTCGTCCGGTCACATCCAAACTCGATGTACAGGGGCTGGAGCAGGAGCAGTTGGAGTTCTGGAAAGAACGCAACGTCTTTCAGCGCACCATCAGCGAACGTGCCGACGGCCCCCGCTACGTATTTTATGAAGGTCCGCCAACGGCGAATGGTCGCCCCGGCAGCCATCACGTCCTCTCGCGTGCCTTCAAGGATATGTTCCCCCGCTATAAGATTATGAATGGCTTCCGCGTCAACCGTAAAGGCGGTTGGGATACGCACGGCTTGCCTGTTGAAATTGAAGTCGAAAAAGAACTCGGCATCAAGAACAAGAGCGAGATCGAAGCCTATGGCGTGGCAGAATTCAACAAGAAATGCCGCGACAGCGTTTTCCGCTATACGCAGGAATGGGAACGCCTGACCGAACGAATTGCCTTCTGGGTCGATACGGAAAATGCCTATGTCACCTATCGTAACGAATACATCGAATCGGTCTGGTGGGTACTCAAGCAGTTCTTCGACAAGGGCTTGATCTATCAGGGCTTCCGCAGTGTACCCTATTGTACGCGCTGCGGTACGCCGCTGAGTTCGCACGAACTGGCACAGGGCTATGAAGATGTCGATGATCCATCGGTCTACGTTCGTTTCTATTTGAAGGACGAACCGAATACTGCGTTCCTCGCGTGGACGACAACCCCCTGGACACTCCCGGCGAATACCGCGCTGGCAGTAGATCGCAAAGCCGATTATGTACTGGTCGAAGGGCCACGCGGCGAAGGGACGGAACGCCTGATCCTTGCCGAAGCACTGTTGCGTAAACTGCGCGAACCAGACAAATATACTGTTGTCCAGCGCATGAAAGGTGAAGAACTGCTCGGCAAGCATTATCAGCCGATGTTCTCCTTCGTGCCTGTGGATAAGGATTACTGCTACGTCGTGCATGGCGATTTCGTCAGCATGGATGATGGTACAGGTATCGTTCACATCGCGCCCGCGTTCGGCTCCGACGACATGGAAATCGGTAAGAAATATGACCTGCCGTTGATCCACACTGTCAAGCCGGATGGGACGTTCATTGACGCGGTGAAGCCCTGGGCGGGTGTATACGTCAAAAAGGCTGATAAAGAGATCAGCCGCTATATGAAGGATCACGGCATCCTGTTCCATCAGGAGACATATCGCCACAGCTATCCACATTGCTGGCGCTGCAAGCAGCCATTGCTGTATATGGCGCGTTCGACGTGGTATATCCGCACAACGGATTACCGTCAGCGCATGGTGGAACTGAACGACACCATCCACTGGGAACCGGAACATATCAAGGAAGGTCGTTTCGGCAACTGGCTCGCGGAAAACCGCGACTGGGCGCTTGGACGCGAACGCTATTGGGGTACGCCGCTCCCGATCTGGAAGTGCGATAACCCGGAAAGCAGCGAGAGCGTTTGCATCGGTAGCGTGAAGGAACTCAGCGAGTACGCCGGGCGCGACCTGACCGAACTCGATTTGCACCGCCCCTACGTGGACGAGATCACCTGGCCTAGCAAAGATGGCAAGGGAACGATGCGCCGTGTCCCGGAACTGATCGACGTGTGGTTCGATTCTGGCGCGATGCCCTATGCACAGTGGGGCTATCCGCACAAGAATCAGGACAAATTTGAAGATCAGTTCCCGGCAGACTATATCTGTGAAGCCATCGACCAGACGCGCGGTTGGTTCTACAGCCTGCACGCCATCTCGTCCATGCTGTTCGATTCGGTAGCTTACAAAAATGTAATCTGCCTCGGACACATCCTTGATGACAAGGGTCGCAAGATGTCCAAGAGTCTGGGCAATATCGTTCAGCCCTGGGATATTCTCGATAAATATGGCGCGGATGCCTTCCGTTGGTATCTATATACCGCCTCTGCGCCGGGCGATTCGCGCCGCTTCTCGGTGGAACTTGTGGGCGACGTGATCCGTAATTTCACGCTGACGCTGTGGAACACCTACAGCTTCTTTGTGACCTATGCGAACATCGACAATTTTGATCCATCGAAGGTCAGTGTCCCGGTTGCCGAACGCGACGAACTGGATCGCTGGATTCTGAGTGAGTTACATCGCCTGAATCAGCGCGTCACGGCGGGCTATGAAAACTATGATGCGACAGAAGCCACGCGCCCGATCCAGGCATTTGTAGACGACTTGAGCAACTGGTATCTGCGCCGTTCACGGCGTCGCTTCTGGAAGACCGAGAGCGACAAGGATAAAGCCGCCGCCTATCTGACGCTGCACGAATGCCTGATGACGGTGGCGAAGTTGCTTGCGCCCGCTATGCCCTATCTGGCGGAATCGCTGTATCGCAATCTGAACACCGATAAAAACGCGCCCGATTCGGTACACCTGTCAACATGGCCTAAAGCCGATCCTGCACTGATCGATCAGAAGCTGGTTGATGAAATGGGATTGGTCAAGAAGCTGGCAGAACTTGGACGCTCGGCGCGTGAATCAGTCAACATCAAACTGCGTCAGCCATTGGCTGAGGGCATGTTCGCGGTACGTAACCAGCGCGAGGCGAAGGCCGTTGAACGCCTGAAGGATGTTCTCGCGGAAGAACTGAACATCAAATCCGTGAAATTACTGGAATCGGCGGGCGGCGTTGTGAAATATTCGGTCAACCCGACCCCGGCAAAACTGGCGTCGAAGTTCCGTAGCGACTTCCCGCGCATCCAGAAGGCACTCCGCGAAGGTGCGCCGGAAGATGTGATCAAATGGGCGAAGGCGCTCATGAGTGGCGCGTCCATCACTTTCGAGTATGACAGCGTGGACGGTACACGGAAAACCGGAACAGCCACCGCTGAGGAAGTCGAAGTGCATCAGAGCGCTTCGGCAGGCTTCACTGCGATGGAAGAAGACGGTCTGTTGACCGCGCTCAAGACCGATCTCGATGATGCGCTGATCGCAGAAGGGTTGACCCGTGAAGCCGTGCGCCGTATCCAGATCATGCGCCGTGAAGCTGATTTTGCGCTGGATGATCACATCGCCGTAACCTACAGTGCTTCGCCCAAGCTGGCGCAGGCGTTGGAGAAGTTCCGCGAGTATTTCAGCACAGAGACGCTTGCGGATAACGTCACGGCAAACGGCAGCGTGAACGGCGATGCGCAAACCTTCGAATTCGACGGTGAATCGTTCGTGGTGAGCATCGCAAGGCTTGAACGCAGCGCGGCGTAGCTAACACTACGTTATCACTTCGGTACAGCCGGGATGGATTATCTATCCCGGCTTTTGTTTATCTCTCAATTCCCCCAGACTGTCAGCATACCCTTATCATCCAACGTGAAAACCTGTTGCCCGTCGGGACTCCACAACAGATCGCTGTTAATTCCAATATTGGGAAATTCCCGCACAATCTTCCGTGTTTGCATATCAAGAAAATGCAGAGTAAAAGGGGCATTGAACCCATAGGTGATGAACGCGAAATAGTGCCGATCTGGTGACAATGCACCATGTGTCACAAAATTTCCGAACGGTTTTATAATCGGAGTTTGGGTATCGTGTTCAAAGAAACCTAGACCGTGATCCTTTCCTCCCCACATTATCAGAGTATCGGAACTATCCACCCATTCCAGATGGTCTGGCGGCGCAAATGCAAAAAACTCTTCATGGTAAATATCTTTACCAGTCTTTACATCGTAGACGATCAGCAGTGGCAGTATAGTTGCATTGGCATAATCTGCCGATAACGTTGCCAATCGTGGCAGTGTTGGATGCCAGACTACCTGGGAAACACTCCACCGATGATGGATGGTGTGGATGATCCGAAAGGTTTGCAGATCAAGGATACGGACATTTGCCATGCTCTCTACATAGGCTAGATAGCGTCCATCGGGGCTGAATGCTGGTAGAATTACATCCCATTGACCTTTGCCTAAAATCAGCCCGCGCTTCATCTGATTTCTATAGTGTAGAAGCCATTGGTCGACTTCCCAATCATACTCGGCTATATATGTCCCATTCGGAGAAATTGCTGTCCGGGACTCAGGTTTGAGAGGTAGTGGATATCCGTTCTCGCGGCGCACATCATCCATAGATTTGACGCCTGTTTTTTGTCGAATAATTCGGGATGGCACACGGCTCTTTAATACCGAATTTGTTGGTGGAATCGGCGTCCATGTTTGGCTTGGTAAGGGTGTCACATAGTTAAGACGCGGTGTATTCGTGAAGGGTGGTGCGGATTTTTGTGTGCCGCTTTCCGCCCAGATATAAACCGCACCGAAACCATCAATGACTGCGAGGCGACTACCAGCCCGATCCCAGACAATGGAACGATGTCTACCCACTCTCGAATTATAGCGGTTTTCAAATGGTAGAATCGCCAGCGACTTCCCGGTAACTGCATCCCAAATCGTGACGATCCCATCATGTCGTGGCAGTGAAATTGTAGCGATGCGCTGCCCGGAAGGATGCCACGCTACGACAGGGGTAAAACTCACACTTCCGATGTAAAGCCGCGTGAAACCCTCCGGTGCAGTGTGAAACCGCAGAGGCGCACCACTAACATATTCGCGGCTATCAGGACTCCATGCTACCGAAGCGCCTCCTGCAACGGTACTTTCAATCTGATCAGTGTCCGTATTCAGCAAGTGCAAATAAGTTATTCCGTCGATGCCGGTTGAAAAGAGTGCTATATATTTCCCGTCCGGACTCCATTCTGCTGCTGATGTGAAAATCTTCTTGTAAATGTGTACAGAATCTGCGTAAATATCCCAAATCTGAAGCTGATAATCTTTTGCGGATACTCCGGCAATACGCTTGCTATCGGGACTCCAGCTAAATGACATATCGGCAAAGCCACCATAGCGCTGGATCAGCGTCTCGCCTTCATAAATCTGAATTTCATCCCACGCCGAAACCGCTAGATAGCGTCCGTCCGGGCTATAGCGAACTCGTGTACCAAGAAAATCTGTAAAAGCCTCTTCTTTATAGGGTTGTGTTTTCAAGGTAAGTTCGCGCTGCAACTTCCCTGTAGCTGCATCCCATAAACGTATAATGCCCCTATAACCCACAGCCAACGTTTTGCCATCGGCACTGAAATCCAGCGAGGTTGGTTTTTCAGTATCTGGAACTATATTTTGAGGTGTAAGCGGCGGTTGGTTGATTTGTGGCTTGCCATCCAGCATATAAAAATGCAGGACTTCACGGTAGCTCAAGCCTGCTGCCGTGACGGGGGCAACGGATAGAGGTAGAGAACTAACCCCTGCCAGAGAAAACAGGAATATGAATAACCAACGGAGCTTCATAGATTCGCCTTTGCCGCATGTTCAACCTCCACTGAATGATAATCGCGGAGATGAAAATGCGCACTAACGTTGAAGCATAGATAGCCATCTTAAATTTTATGAGTACAAGTGTGAGATTTTTGGAGAGATTTGTTTTTATCTAGCGCTTTTCGTCTTCAAGCAGACCGTAGAGCATCACATCGGTCATACCGTCGATCCAGGCGCGTTGGGGAAAGAGGCGCATCGCTACCCGCGCAATCTGTGGCATTGCACGTTCCGAGGCGACAAACCCCATCAGAAAAGCGATGAGTGTGCGCGCCACAATCATATCTGAAAGGGGGCGTAGTTGCCCCGTTGCCTTCACCCGCGAAAGCAAGGCACTGGCAGAACTCAACAGGCGGGTACTCATCAGCATCATCGCAGAGGAATTGGCAACCTGTGGATCGAGCATGATACGTTCCAGCACCGATTCATGCCGATGGGCAACATCGACCAAACGGCGCATGGCATCCCGCAGCATTTCATCGGCGGCTGCGTCGGGGACAGCCGCGAGTGCTGCCTCGAAGTCGATGATCGCGTTTTCAAGCGCGATCCGTTCGACTTCGGAGGCAGGGTTCACAGAGGTCAACGACGCCCGCCTTTTGCCCCAAGATCGGTGATCTGGCGCAAAACCGTAATCGCAGTCAGCCCAAGTTTGATTGCATCGCCGGATTCCAGACGCGGGCGCACACCATCATTATTTTCTTCTACCGACTGCACGTACATATGTGCGGCGAGAAATCCAAGAATTACCCCCAGCACAGCGCCGATCAGATAGACCGGGTTATTGTTCCTTCGTTCCATGTTAAAACCACCTCACTACTTCGCGCGTGGCGGCTCGATACCGAGTGCGCGTTCGAGCCACGCCAAACGCTTGCTTATACTGATAACGGGCGCAGCGACAGCGCGCGATGCCCGTTCTGCGACGTGATTTGTCCGTACCACCATCCCGCGCACAGATCGCAGCGTGCGCGGAACACGTCGATTGACCTTCACCATGCCCAACACTGCCAGCATGAGCATTGCATAGGGCAGAAAGCACAGCAGCACCATCGGAACCAGCAGGAACAGTGCCGCCATGAACGCTGCAACTGAGCCAACCTGCTCCCCCTTGAGAAAGGCCAGCATGAACAGCGGAACGCCGACAAAGACGATGACCGCCACCACTGCCAACGGAAGCACCACATTCACAAGGACGCGGCGGCGTCCCTTGCGGCGTGTCGTCTTGAAATCTTCGGGTTGCGGCCTGTTCGTCATCACTACCCGTCCTTGCTACTTCTTGAGCGAAACCCGGAAGAAATAGGTTGCACGCCCGGTTGGATAGGCGACTTCGATGCTCAATACATAGATTCCCGGCGCTGTCGGCAGTGTAATCAGGACGACATTGCCCGCTGTGGCGCTCGCCTGGCTGATCGGACGAGTACCATCTGCACCAAACGTTACGAGTTTTATCTCGGAAGGTTGCGCGCCTTTGAAAATATAGATAGCGTCGCTTCCGGCGGGTGCTTCGGCAATCGTTGCGTTCGTGTTCACTGGCCCGCTGACACAGATTTTCAGGCCACCTGCGCGGACTTCGCAACCTTCGATAGCGATTGGCTTATATTCGGTGGACCCAATCGTGAGCGTGAGCGGCGGCACAATCGCATCCGGTGAGGGCAAACCACTAGCGGCAGGTTGGGTGGCGACAGGCAGCGGGATCGGTGTGGAGGTTGCAGTTGGTGGCGCTACTGTCGGAGGTATTGGCGTAGCCGTTGGCGGTACAGGGGTGGCAGTAGGTGGTACAACTGTTGGTGTGGCCGTTGGCGGCACGGGTGTCGCGGTGGGTGGCACAGCAGTTGCGGCGGTTGTGGCAGCACTGGTCGCAGCAGTCGTAGCTGCGCTGGTTGCCGCTGAAGTTGCGGCGACTGTGGCAACGCTGGTTTCGCTTTGCGTCGGCGCTATGGTTGCTGCTTCGGTTGCGGCGACTGTCGCCTCCGGTGTGACGGCTACGGTTGCCACTGTGGTTGGCTCCGACGACGTTGGAGCTACCGTTGCGCCGATGGTCGCTTCGCTGGTTGCTGCCGGAGTCGCAGCGACAGTTGCCGCTGTGGTCGCTTCCGGGGTTGCGGCGCTATTCGTCGGGGCGACAGCAACAGCAGTCTGGACATTCAGCAGGAACGCATAAAATACAAAATTCTGATTGCCGCTGGAGTCAACCGGATAGGCAGCTTCGGCCTGAATGCGATGCTTGCCCGCCTTCAAATCCGCAGCAACCGTGTAAATATTCTTGTTGGCAGCCAGATCAACACTGATCGGGTTGCCACTGGTATCGAGATCGTCCAGCAATGTCGCCTTGAATGAGTCCAGTTTTTCGGGCGCGGGAGTAATAACAAATTCAATTGAATCGCCCGGTTTAACAACAATTTCAGCTTTCGGTTCAGGATTATCAACGACATCGCAAGGCGGATTCTCGTTCGTCCAGCAATAGGAGCCGGGAATGCCTTTAGATTCCTTGCCTTCGACTTTTACGGTGATCACAGGTCTGGCGGATTCCTGCGCCCGTGTGAGTGCGGCAGGGATGCCCGCTGCACACAACAGCATGATGATGAACGCGACGGATAAATAACGACGCATTATTCCCCCTTGAAGGACGCCGCAGTATCGGTGCGAGCCGAATAAAACTGCGGGCTGCGAAAAGGCGCAAGAGCTAACTTTAACGTATATTCAAATGCGGCTTGTCTGTTTACCAATCCATCGGTCAGGATGCCGATAGCACCTTCGCCACGTTTGGTATCATGACCGCCGATGAGCGTATCCATTGCCGGGCCAAGTTCCATACCCTCGTCGATCATCCGGGCAACAGCAGGCGGAAGCAACGCACCGCCACCACAGCCTACACCGATTTTTCCCGTTGCAGAAACAACAGCCGCCCAGTTGGTGAGCATCAACCCAAATTCAGTACGAACGACGCCACCCTCAAACCCGATACCCAGATCAGCACCTGTTTGCGATACGGCTTGCTGCGCGCGTTGCAACGCTCCTGTGCGCGTTTCGTGTTCTCCCCAGGGTTGCAAACGCACGCCAGAGACGACTTCCAGACGGACAAAGGTTGCATCCGGGAAGAGGGATGTAAGGACGGCTTCAGCAGCACGCCCTTTGACAGGATTAGTAGAGCCAACTGCGATACGCATCATAACGCGCATTGTAGCAACAAACTGGCGCTGTCGGCAAATTCAGATAGGTGATATACAAAGGACGAGATGAGCCTCGCCCTTGTAGCAGGTGGAATTTTAGAGAGGATGTTGAATTTATGCGGGCTGGAATAATTCTATCGGGTTACCAGAGGGATCATCGGCAAGAATCTGGTGTCCACCCGGCCCATGAACAATTTCGCTACGGAAGACAACCCCGGCCTGCTTCATGCTGGCGACGGTGTTTTCCAGATTTTCAACCTCGATCACGAACCGATTCCACCCGCCTGGTTGCGGCTGGCGACCATCAGTCAAAGTACGGGCAGCCGAAGATTGCGGACCACTCAACCAGAGGCTCAACCCATCTTTGGCAACAATAGCGAAGGCTGGTCCCATCCGTTCCTCCAGCGTAAAATTCAGATACTTTACATAAAAATCTATTGAGCTATCAACATCTGCGACCAAATATCGGAAGGTTGTCATTACTGGTTCTACCCTTTTCAGTACAAATGCTCTACAGTAAAAGATTGTAGAATGTTCGTTCTGATTTGACAACAAAATCATGCCTGTCGAAATTTATAAATATGGACACGGACAGACATTTCTGCCCGTCCGCTGCTGACCATCGAGCAATGACTTAAGCTGTTACAGAGGCATCTTCCGCTGGGGCAGAGCGGCGCAACCCCGGCAACAGCGTGGATACAACGCCAAGCGCTACCGCGACGATACCCGCGCCGGCGAGATATGGGGAAGGATGCCCGAAGCGGGCGTACATCTCACCGCCGAGGACTGGACCACCGACACGGGCGAGCGCTTGAATTGCTTGGTTGCCACCCTGCACCTGCCCCTGTGATTTTTCGTCGGCGGTACGCGAAATCAACCCGCTGATCGACGGACCAAGCAAACCATCACCCATCGCAAAAATGATTGTTCCGATGAACAGAAGGACAGGCGAACCGATGACGGCAATAGAGGCAATCAGGAGATAGCCGACGATTTCGCAGAACAAGCCGAAGAGAGCAACGCGCGCTTCGCCCATCAATTTCAACAGGCGGCCTAACAATATCCCTTGTACCAGAATATCGGTGATACCGACCATTGCAAACAGCGATCCAGTGGTTGCGGCATCCCAGTTGAGGGTGTCGTGGGCGAACAAACCGAGATTTGACTGCATAGCGGCAAACGGTACGCTGAACAGGAAGATGGTGAGCATCAACCCGCGTAACTGCGGAATAGCCAGCACTTTGCCGAGTATGCCGACAGGATTCAGATTATTCAGGCGAATGGATTTGGTGCGCTGCTCCGGCACGAGGCTTTCGGGCATAAAGAACAAGCCGAAGATCGTATTGGCAAAGGTGATCGCAGCAGCAAAAAACAATGGAACTTCGTAGCCGAACCGGGAAAGCAGGCCGCCAATCGCGGGGCCAACGATGAAACCGATCCCGGAGATAGCGCCTAGTAAACCAAAGAGTTTGCCGCGTTCATCGGGCGGCGTAATATCTGCAATATAGGCGAACGCAACGGAGATATTGCCGCCTGTGATTCCGTCAATGATGCGTCCAGCGAACAGTACCCACAATGAACCGCCCAGGCCAAAGACGAGATAGCCTATCGCGGAACCGAGTAGACATATCAACAGGATCGGGCGACGCCCGTAACGATCACTCAGCGCGCCTAGCCCCGGCGCGGCGATCAACTGACAAATGGCATAGGCCGAAGCCAGCCAACCCAGAGCGATTCCGGCAGCACCTTCGTCGCTAACATATCGGGTAATGAAGAATGGCGCTACCGGGGTGATCAACCCGATGCCCATTGAAGTGAGGAATGCCGTCATTACGATGAAAAACAGCGCTTTGCGGCTGATAGGAGGTGTCTGGATTTGCACGTATTTTCTCTTTCAATCTCTTTCAATTGAGTCAATACGCACATTATCGGGAAAGCCGGCTCAGGGGTATTGTAATAATCCCGCATGTTCCCATTCGGCGTGATAATCCATGCCATAGGTCGCCAGTTCACCGGGAGTACGACTGGTGAATTCCTTGAATTCGTGGATCAGGTGGGCTTGATCGGTGTAGCCGTAATCATGCACAATATCCGCAATCGGGAGTAGCGGATTACGAAACAGGGCATTTCGCGCAGATTCATAGCGGATCAGGCGGGCGTAGGTCTTGGTGGGTAGACCAAGCACCTGCTTCATGCGCCGCTGAAACTGACTCGGCGACAGGTAGCAGTTTTCCGCAAGGTCACTCATATTGAGTTTTCCATTGTTGGCATAGAGCAGTTTCCCGACAGTGCGCGGGAGCATCAGGTCGGATTTCACGCGGCGATAGGCTTGAAGGATCGACGATTGCAGATAGGCAAGCGCTTCTGCCTGCCCCTGATGTTGCACGATATGGCGCAGCGTTCGCGCGAGTTCCTTCCAGACGCCATCGAGCGGGACAAATGATTGATCGGGGAGTGGTGTTGAAGTTGCCACAATTGTGCGTGCCGACCACGCATAGCAACGCACCGAAAGAATGTGGCTGATACCCTGCGTAATCAAACGCATTGGTTTTTGCTGTAGCCCAACCAGAAAAACGGACGGTATCAGTTCTTCCGCGCCGTTCTCGCTTACCAGGGTAACAGGTGCGCCGCAATTGAAAACCAGTTCAATATAGGAATCCGGGATGATCGGAAAGAGATTAAATTCTTCTGGCGTTTCTTCGCTTGCCCAGAAAGCGTTGATGTCAGCGGCTAGTTCGGCGCAGGGTCGAATTTGAGAGTACATCACAGAGAATACCTGCATTGGATCAAAATTATTGCAATATTGTACGACTTCGTTCTTTGGAATATTGTAAAAAAGCCGCATTTCTGGTCGATTGCTTCCCGATTCTGCTAGTCTTTGGAGAAGTTGAATCGCCGGGGAACACATGGCAGACAAATATACAGGCACGGAAATGGATAGGCATTATAGCGGCGAAGATGGCGATATTGCCTATAACCTCAAGCGTTGTATCCATGCCAAACGCTGTGTACTTCATCTATCGCAGGTTTTCGACCCCGGCAAGCGCCCCTGGATTGACCCGAACGCAGCGAATAAAGACGAGATTCATCGGTTTATGCCGAATTGCCCATCGGGTGCGCTGCATTTCATCCCAAAGGATGGGGCTACCGAGCCGATTCCAGAGGAAAACACTGTCCGCTTGTGGGCAGATGGTCCGGTTCAATTTCATGGCGATCTGCGGATCGAAGGCGCAACTGTCGATATTGACAAGGAAACGCGCGTCACATTTTGCCGTTGCGGAGCGTCTAATAACAAACCGTTCTGTGATAACTCGCACAAGGCGATAGGTTTTAAAGCTGATGATCCTGCCGAACCTGTCACAACCACAGAATTGGAAGAACGCGGCGGGAAATTGGTCATCACGGCAGAAGTCGATGGGGCTTTACACATTGAGGGTAATTTCAAAATCGTGAACGCTGCCGGAGTGACGATAGCGGCGGGTGATGATACCTGGTTGTGTCGTTGTGGGGCGAGTAACAACAAACCGTTTTGCGATAGCAGTCATATTCGGATTGGATTTCAAGGGGAATAAATTGGTAGATATTGACGTAGAAACGCTGACCGTCCGGCATAACGCAAGCGCGCATCGTTTCGAGGTGTCGCTGGGGGATGATCTGGGCGTTGCAGAATATCGCAAGGATGGCTCGACCTATGTGTTCACCCATACCGGGGTTCCGCATGAATATGAAGGCCGGGGAATTGCGGGGAAAATTGTGCAGGCTGCGCTGGAAACGGTCAAAGCCGAAGGTGCAACGATGGTCCCGGTTTGTCCTTACGTGAAAGCATACGTAAGGCGTCACCCGGAATATGAATCTCTGATCAGGCAGTACGATAAACCCGCTGACCAGGATTAAAACCTTTATCGGTGGTTTCCACTTTGGCTATGGAGGAGGCGAAGCCACCTGAAAAAGGCTAGGTTTTCAGCTTGAGGTACATGCTGAGGGTGTTTCCTTTGCCCTTTTCCATTTTTATCTCAAAAATATCCCGATGCTGCATGACGAGTGACGATAGTAACTTGTGACCATAGGTTTTGCTTTCAAACCCAGGATCGATTTGGCGCAAACTATGCCCCAAAGCACCGAGAAATACCCATTCGTCTTTTTTGGGGGTCATTTGATAGGCTTTTTGCAGAAGAGGAAGAGCGGCAGATGATGTCTTTATAGGTAGGGCCTTTGTAGGCGTTGACTTTGGACTTTTTGCTTTAGTGATCACTTTAGCGGGAGGTTTCGGCGCAGGATTTAGCTTGTCAG
>CAYSOC010000102.1:0-23802 GCA_964432445.1 uncultured Anaerolineaceae bacterium | reverse complement strand
CTCATGCCCCGTCGTCTCCCTCCTGACCGTTGATTATCACTTTCAGACAGTTTCTGACGATCCAAACGCGGGTGTTGCGGGATCAGAAATGGCAACTCCTGCCTGCCAACCAACTGGTTCCTGGTGATATTGTTCGGCTGCGTTTGGGTGATATGGTGCCCGCTGATATCAAACTCTTGAATGGACAGCTTGCCGCGGATCAATCCACCTTAACGGGGGAGTCGTCGCTGACCGAAATCGAAGTCGATGGTGCCGTGTATGCGGCTAGCATCATCAAGCGCGGCGAGGGGATTGGAACCGTCACGGCAACGGGCGCAAATACTTTTTATGGCAAGACTGCCAAGCTGGTCCAAACGGCCAAATCGGTGAGTCATGGTGAACGGATCATCCAGCAGATCGTCAAATATCTGATGCTGCTGAATGTCGTTCTCATTGTGCTGATGTTTTTTATACACTCATCGAAAAGCTCCCTGCTGAAGAAATCCTGCCCTTCATTCTGATTTTGTTGGTGGCATCGATTCCCGTGGCGCTGCCCGCGACCTTTACTCTTGCGACAGCGATTGGCGCGCGCGATCTGGTCAGTCGCGGGGTTCTGGCAACACGCTTGTCAGCGATCAAAGAAGCTGCCAGTATGGATGTCTTGTGCAGTGATAAGACGGGAACCATCACGCGCAACGAATTATCCGTAGTGAATATTCAGCCTTGTGAGTCCTATGCTGCGTCGGATGTTTTGCGGCTGGCAACCTATGCCTCGGACGAAGCAACTCACGATCCCATCGATTTGGCGATCCTCGCTGCCACTCACGAGGAGAAGATCGATTTGTCTTCGGGACAGCGACTTCAGTTCATCCCCTTTGATCCTGCCACCAAACGTACCGAAGCGGTGATTACCGAAGCGGGGGTCGCAAGACATGTCGTTAAGGGGATGCCGCAGTTTGTCGGGGCAATGACCCGGCAAGGTCTCCCAACAGGCGTTGTCGAAAAAATGTCCGCAAAGGGTTACCGGGTGATTGCAATTGCCGCTGGGGCCGATGTGCAATCTCTTGATTTGGTCGGACTGATCGCCTTACAAGATCCGCCTCGCCAGGATTCGTCAGAGGTGATCCAGAAACTACGAAACCTGGGTGTGCGTGTTCTGATGATCACCGGAGATGCACTGGAAACGGCGCGCGCAGTGGCGGCACAAGTTGGTATTGAAGGCAAGGTGGTTTCAGCGGAAAAACTGCGTGCCGGGATGAATATTGCAAACGATGAATACGGCGTGTATTCCGGCGTCTTCCCCGAAGATAAATTTCGGATGGTTGAACAACTACAACGGGCGGGGCATATCGTCGGCATGACAGGCGATGGGGTCAATGATGCACCCGCGCTCCGACAGGCAGAAATCGGGGCAGCCGTAGCGAATGCCAGCGATGTCGCCAAAACAGCCGCCGGGGTTGTCCTCTTGAATCCGGGACTTAGCGGTTTACTCGCCACTGTTGAAATCGGACGGCGTATTTATCAGCGCACACTAACCTATACCCTGAACAAGATCATCAAAACCTTTCAAATCGCGCTGTTCCTGTGTTTTGGTCTGATCGTGTTTGGCATCTTCGTGACCCGTCCGACATTGGTCCTACTGCTGCTGCTTGCCAATGATTTTGTCACGATGTCTCTGACAACGGATAATGTTCGCCCTTCTGCCAGCCCAAATCGATGGGATGTAAAGGCGCTGGTCGTGAGCGGGTTGCTGATTGCCGGATGCTGGCTCATAGTATCCTTCACAGTTCTTGTCGTGGGGCATTACGTTCTAGCACTGACGCTGGATCGGCTCCAAACCCTGATCTTCCTGATGCTTGTTTTTACGGGCCAAGCCAATGTGTATCTGATCCGGGAGCGGGATCGTTTCTGGACATCAATACCCAGCAAATGGTTGATCCTCAGCACTGTAATGGACGTGATCGTCGTCTGTTTCCTGGCGATTCAAGGAATTTTGATGACCGCGATTGATCCCTTGCTCGTATTCAGCCTGTTGGGATTTGTTCTGCTGGTAATGTTTCCGCTGGATTTCGCCAAAGTCTGGGTTTTTCGAAAGGTTGGACTGTGTAATCCAGACCATAGCGAAGGACACCAGGCCATCTTGGATCGGCCATTAGTGGGAATGGAGACTGGAGAGTGATTGATGCCTATGGTATTCACGCAGGAACGCTTTACATTCGCTTTTATGCGCTGATCATCCTGAGTGGAATTATGGTTGGGGGGTATCTAACAATTCGGCGTGCCAAAAGGACTGACCTCGATCCCGCCCACGTTTGGAATGGGCTGATTTGGGCCATGATTCCAGGTTTAATCGGCGCTCGCATTTACCACATCTTGACACCCTCACCAGCGTCAGGACTAACAACCCTATATTATCTTCAGAACCCGTTCCAAATGCTGGCAATTTGGAACGGTGGACTGGGTATCTATGGAGGAATAGCAGGAGGGCTGGTCGGTATCTATTTATATGCAAAGTATCGCCAACAACCTTTGCTACGCTGGATCGATCTTGCCGTTCCGGGGATGTTCATCGGGCAAGCCATCGGAAGATGGGGGAATTTCATCAATCACGAACTTTATGGCGCACCTTCGACCCTCCCCTGGGCTATCGAAATTCCATTGGATAAACGACTCCCCGGTTATGAGCAATATAGTACGTTTCATCCCCTCTTTTTGTATGAGGCGCTTTGGAACATAGGCTCGTGTTGCTTGATTCTGTGGTTTGAACACCGTTATCGCCATTACTTAAAACCAGGCGATTTGCTGCTGTTTTACCTGATCTTGTTCCCATTAAGCCGTTTTCTACTCGATTTCGTTCGACTGGACAGCAATGGATTAGGTATTTTCACGACTGCGCAGTTGCTATCGGTACTGATCGCCCTCATCGCCCTAGGTATCCTGGTTGCGCGTCACCGTAAACAAGAAGCATTTCCCCCTGATCAGGCATAATTGGGTAACCCTCCAGAGTTCCATTTCCCCTGTATGGAATACTTGGCATTCATCTTGAAACGAAACGAGTTTCAGAAAACGTCTGAAATGTTTGTCACCTTTTAACTTCTATTGCATCTAACTAGATCAGACCATCGAACAGAATCAAATTGGATTCTGTCCAAGTATTCAAGGGAGAGATCATTATGGCGTTCGCAAAATTCATGGCAAGCGGTACCGGACGGGTGATTCGTATTGTGGCAGGAATTGTGCTGATTGCGCTGGGGTTGCTGGTCGTGCAGAATACCGCCGGGATTATTCTGGCCGTGGTGGGTCTGGTGCCACTGCTGGCAGGTGTTCTGGATTTCTGTGTGTTCGCGCCAATTTTCGGTGCACCCCTGAGCGGCAAGGCCATTCGCGCGAAGTAGTACCCGCCCCGAAATCTAGCAAAGGAAAGACAGACTCATGGGAACAATCATTGTACATTCAGAACAAGGTTACCAAACTGCGATTGACATTCGGCAGCATACAATCGTTGCCGATGAACTCCTGTCAGATGGCGGAACTGACATCGGCCCCACCCCAATGGAAATCATGCTAGGCGCAGCGGGGGCATGTGTAGCTGTCACAACACGCGCCTATGCACAGCGCAAGGGCTGGCCACTCACAAACATTCGGGTGGAGCTAGAAATGGAACGCTACAACGGCAGTGATTACCCGGAATACAAGGGCGATGCGATGTACGTTCACGAAATCCGTGAACACATTATCTTCGAGGGTGACCTGACCGATGAGCAGCGTACACGACTGATGGAGATCGCGGGGAAATGTCCAGTTCACCGTGTGCTGGCAAATCCGGTTTTCTTCAAACACGTAGAAGAGAAAAAGCCTGTCGAATCGGTATAGAAAGACAGCTATCCCCGAAACCTCAGCCACATCTGTTTTGCAATTTTTCAGAATGTGGCTGGTTTCCCCTGTTATGACAAGTCAACTTTCTTATCATTGCTGAAGATCATTGATTCAATACGGACGCAGAAGCGCTCGGATATGTTCCACTTGCGTGATTACAGCTGAACCTTCGCGAGCATATTCGAGAGTAAGTGCGGCAGGTGTTGTGCGTTCCAACACTTCCCTGAGCAATGCATAATCTTCATCCAGTAAGGTATCATGGGCATCCCGCAAAACAGACCCCTCCCAGCGTGGGCCACTCACATGCAGTTGTTTCACCCGCGCTAGAGGCAATTGTGCTAAATAGTCTGCGATAGTCAGGCCCAAGCGCGCTGCGCTGACCCGTGCATGGGCAAGGTCGAGCAGCAATCCCACATCGGTTTCCTTCAACACCTCGGCAATAAAAGCGGGTTCACAAATATATTCATAAGCGCCGTTGGGATTATAATCTAGGTTTTCTAGGATCAGAGGGACTGAAATAGAGTGGGCAAGCTGTACCACATTCCGGCAAATCGTCGCCAGTACCTCATTACGGGGTAACCATGCAGAGCGCGGCTGCATGGTTTGGTCAAATCCAACGGTGGCGGTACTGAAGCCTAAATGAATACTCAACCAAGGCGACTGCGTTGAAGCCAGAGTTTGCCGTGTGATTTCCAGCGCGTTCTGTTCATTCAGGGCTTGAGGATGCGCCAGTGACCAATCCCATAAACTGTTGTGAAGGAGGAACGGGGGTGTAAATTCCTGGACTGCTGAAGCAATAAACGGCCCAGTGGTCTCAAGATAATCCACCGTAATCTGGTGAGTGGTTAGCAGTTCGCGGATCAGTGGCTTATCGGCAACAGCGAGTGCAATCAAGCTGGTTCTTCCTCCTTTGAAATATTATCCTGAAGGTCTCGGATCAATTCTCCACGAAACCCGTTATATCAAAGAGCGTTCTCATTGTGTGCTGTCAGCTTGAGAGTGACTCGATGCAGCCGTTCGTAGACTTCTGTTGCGATTGAGACCAATTCAGGACGCTTTACAAATCCCAGTAGGGTAACCGGGTTGACCACCGACACTTCTGTGACCAGATCTTCAATATAGGCAACGGTCACATTGCACGGTAACAACAGACCAATCTCCGGAGTGGCAGACAGTGCACGATAGGACAACTGCGGATTGCACGCCCCCAGAATTTTATAGGGCCGAAAATCGACATTGAGTTTCTGTTTCAGGGTTTCTTTGAAGTCGATTTCGGTGATGATACCGAATCCTTCACTCTTCAGCGCTTCAATGGTGCGTGCAAGAACATCTTCAAAGTTAGCATTTAACCGAACGATCATGCCTAAATCGGTCAGTGGAATGGGTTGCATGGACAATTTCCTTTCTTTCCAGGGGTAACCCCTGTTCTTTCCATTTCAGGGTGCCGCCGAGGACGTCATATACTTTGGTAAATCCGCGTTGACCCAACAGCGCGGCGGCAGCTTGGCTGCGACAACCTGTTTCACAAATCACAGCAATGGGTTGCGTTCTATCCAAGTCATCGAGATGTGCCGATAATTCTTCCAAGGGCAGCAACTGTGCCGATGGCACATTCCCCGCCTCAAATTCACGGGGTTCACGCACGTCTAGCAACATCGGGCGCAATTCATCGGGCAATTCTAATAAGGCTCGTAGTTGTTGCGGCTGGATATTCTCGACATCCCCACTGGTCAGGGGCAACCCGATGGCTTCCCAATCGGATAAGGTGCCGCTCATGATTCCGGCAATGTGTGTGTATCCCGCTTCCGCAAGACGAGCGGCCACCGTATCAAATTGAGCTTCTTCGGAAAGCAGCAGGATGAGCGGTGTGCTGGGTGATCCAATCCGTTGGAGTTGAGGAGGGAGGGGATCGCCTAAGTCAATGTGAAACGCGCCGGGAATATGGTTAGCAATGAATTCTGATTTTTCGCGCAGATCGAGGATAGCTGCGAAGAAGTGCTGATGAATCGCCACCTCGAAGGCATTGAGAAATTTGGCTTCGGGCTTGTTATTCATGGCGGCGATCCTCATTATCTCGATTTACGGTAGGTCTCCGCCCTGTCAGGAATTCTTCCAGTTGGAACGTTCGATAGAGCCGTTCACGCAGATGGTCCGGCAGTTCTGGTTGGAGCAGGGTTTGGTAGAGCGATACCGTCCGACGCAGCGTATCGACCACCACGCGACAGTTGTCACAATGGGCCAGATGGCGTTCGATTTCCTCGCATAGCATGGCTGATGCTTCCTGGTCGATGTACAGGGACAAATCCGGCAGAATATCCCGGCAACGCAATTCGTCTAGCATGATTAAATCCGCTCCGCAAAATAGTCAGACAAGGTTTCACGCAACCACAGACGTGCCCGATGTAGTCGCTGCTTCACCACATCCGTAGAGATGCCGAGTGCCTCCGCGCAGTTCTGTGTTGAGATGCCCTCTATCTCCCGCATTACAAACACCGGGCGCAGTGTATCGGGAAGATCACGGATGGCCTGCTCCAACTGGATACGTACTTCCTCCGTTTGGAAGTCCTGCTCTGGCAGGCAACACCAATCCCTGAGTTGTACAGGCACAACCGACCCTTCATCTTCCTGCAAAGCAGCATCCACTGAAAGCGCGGGTTGCAGCACTCGGTTACGCATAAGTGCCGCGTTATAGGTGATCCGATACAGCCAGGTTCGCAATTCTGAGCGCCATTCAAAAGAGTCAATCGCTTTGAAGGCTTGTAAGAAGGTTTCCTGAACGAGGTCTTCAGCATCCTTCTCGTCATGGGTCAGTCGCAACGCTAGCCGATAAATACCGGGCGCGTGCAATTCGATACACTCGGCGCACGCGGATTTATCGCCAGCACGAATACGGCGCAGAATATCCTGTTCCTGAAGGGGATCGTTCATTGGCATTTGGCTTTTTCTCTGTTAACCCGATACGGATCATGACACATTCGGACCCTTCTATACAGTGTCCAATGTCAACCCGTTTCCTGAGTTTTGTATCCTCATCGGGGGTCTGCACCAGTCTCATCTCCTGATTAATGCGCAATGGCCTCCTGTATTCGTTGGAGGAATACGGTTTCGGGGACAGCGCCTTCCACGTGAAAATCTTCATTAATCACTGTGCGGGGGACACCCATCACATCATACCGGTTTGCCAGGTGTGGAAACTCTGTTGCTTCGACCATATCGGCGCGGATCAGGTCGCTTTCCATGGCTAGTTTGTGCGCGAGCAATACCGCCGGTGGGCAGTAAGGGCAAGTTGGCGTAACAAATACCTGAATATGGACAGGCGTAGTGAGCGTGGCCGCCCATTGTTTGGTCGCTTCCGATAGCCCCGACTCGCCAGAACCAACCATCAGGATGTCATGGACCAGCGACGTAAATTCATATCCGGCGGGAACCCCGTAATAGTGAATCCCGTAGTCTTTGGGCTGGTCACCACCACGCAGAATCACCATCGCTGGAATTTGCGTCACGCCATAGTGGTCAGCGCGATCTTTTTGCGCGACGAAATCGCAAACTTCAAGCGTAATCTGGGCAGACAGCGCCGCCAGTTCTTCTGCAATCTGACGGGTTTCGCGGCAGTATTCACATTCAAACGCCTGCGTGAAAACGATGAGTTTGACAGGATGTATCAGCGTCTTCGCAAATTCATCGGTGAGATATTGCTGGTCTTTGTCTTTTAGTAACGCCATGATGGGATGCCCCTCTCATTGTTTCTGGTAATGGTGCTTTTCACTCCATTTAGATGCTGAAGATCTGAAAAGGTGACATGTACTCCGGTTCAGCAGGATAGATGTCATGGAAACGTCACGTTACCGAGAAACTGGGGAAAGTAAACAGTCAAAGGTCGCTTCCAAAAAGTATGCAGGTGTTTTGCAGATCACTGGACTAGACTGAGTTCAAACAAAGGAATACCAGTAGAGGAACCCATGAAAAACCTAATCAAACTCAGTTTTGTTCTCGCCACTATCGCCATGGTTACGATGTTCAGTGTTGGCCTGACTGCCTACGCAGATGGCCCACGTGGCGGAGGCCCCGGTGGTATGGGAGGCTGGGGTGGATCGGAAAATTCATTGATAGTGGTGGCTGCCAAGACTCTCGGTATGAGCCAAGCCGATCTGATCACCGCGCTACAAGGCAACAAGACCATTGCCGATGTCGCCAAAGATAAGGGCATCGCGCTCGACAAAATCGTAGATGCGTTTGTAGCAACGCGGCAGGATATGTTGAAAGCGGCTGTCACCAGTGGTCGTTTCACGCAGGCACAGGCCGACAGCATGATCGCCTTGATGAAAGCTAACGTCCTCGCCCAACTCAATAAGCCGTATTCACCACGCGGCTCAGGCTTCAACGATACCGATATGGATGGACAGTGTGATACCTGCGGCATGATGAACGGACAAGGAATGCAGCAACGGAACGGCGGCCCACATAGGGGTCGGTAACCGTAACCTAAAGGGAAGTCGACCAATTTGTGTAATTGGTCGACTTCTTTTGCGTTATGAAAAGGGTGGGGTGTGATGGCAAAACGTGTCTTGGTTGTTGATGATGATAGGCAAATCGTGCGGCTAGCTCGTTCGTTCCTTGAACAGGCTGGCTTTTCCGTTTTGGTTGCCTATGATGGTGAGAACACATGGCAAATCATTCGTGCCGAGCGACCCGATTTAATTGTTCTCGACCTGATGCTGCCTGCACCAGATGGCTGGGAGATCACGCGCCGCATCCGGGCGGATAAAAAATTATTTACGATTCCAATTCTGATGCTCACCGCACGCATCGAGGATGCAGATAAAATCGCTGGCCTTCAACTGGGCGCGGATGATTATCTGACCAAGCCCTTCAACGGCGGTGAGCTTGTCGCACGGGTGAATGCCATTATGCGGCGTGCTACGGGGCTGCTTACCCCCTCCAACGTCTTGGAGTGTGGCGATCTGCGGGTCGATGTGGATCAGCACACCGTTCATCTCCATGGTGAAGCACTCGACCTGTCACCTTCGGAGTTTGCCATCCTGACGACACTAATGAGGCGCCCAAACCATGTCCTGAGCCGTTCGGAACTCATCGAGAAAGCGCTCGGATACGCTTATGAGGGGTTGGATAGGACACTGGATAGCCACATCCGAAACCTTCGAAAGAAACTGAACCACGAAGACTTTATTGAAACGGTCATCGGAGTCGGGTATCGCCTGCGCGAAGCCCCAAAGGATTAACGGGATGGATCGCCTCTGGATGCGGCTGACGTTTGCTTTTGTCGCGGTCATCGTGGTAACGCTCCTCATCGTCGCATGGTTTGCGTCGCAAGGGGTCGGAACCGATTTTCAGCAATATCTGACGCACCGGGATGAACTTGCCCAAGGTGGCTTATTGGACGACCTCACCGCCTTCTACCAGCAGAATGGAAGCTGGAATGGTGTGAGCAGCATTCTAAATGATCAAGAACTGGGACGCGGGCAGGCCAGAGGTATGATGCGTGGACGCCCTTCGCTGATTGTTGCTGATGCACACGGGCAAATTGTGTATGACAACCGCGACGAACGGATTGGGACGTTGCTTTCCGATAATGAACGTAGATTGGCACTCCCGATCCTGAACGGCGATCAGGCTGTTGGGTTCTTCCTGATCCTTTCGGGACAAAGCGGTATGATGCCTGCTGACCAGAATTTTCTGAACCGCTTGCAAGGGACGTTGGGTGCAGCGGCATTGTTAGCAGGTGGCATTGGGATTGCCTTTGGTTTTTTCCTGAGCCACACCATTGCCAAACCCCTTTCGATGTTGGCCGCTGCCGCAACACGCTTTGCTGCCCAGGAATGGATTCAGCGCGTCCCGGTTCAGGGAACCACTGAAGTTCGACAAGTTGCAAGCGCCTTTAACCTGATGGCCGACTCACTTGAAGAGGCGGATCAGTTACGTCGCAACCTGATGGCGGATGTCGCCCACGAACTGCGAACGCCGCTCACCGTCATGCAAGGGACACTTCATGCCATGATTGATGATGTCTATCCGATTGATAAGGCCGAACTCACGACGGTTTATGATGAAACACGTTTGTTGAATCGTCTTGTAGAGGATGTGCGTATCCTGTCGCTGGCAGATGCAGGGCAACTGACGCTGGCCCTCCAGCAAACAAATCTCAACATGCTGATTCAGAATGCAGTCAACACATTTGCGATTGCAGCCGACGCCAAAGGGGTACAGGTCATCGCTTCGATTCCGGATAAAATCATTACCGTAAATGCCGATTCGGATCGCCTGAGCCAGGTACTTCATAATCTGTTCGCCAATGCGTTGCGGCATACTCAGGAAGGTTGTATTTGCATTACGGTTGCGGCTCAAACCGAATTCTCGAAAGTACGTATTGCTATTTCTGACACCGGAGACGGCATCCTGAGCGAAGAGTTGCCACATGTCTTTGACCGCTTTTACCGAGGACGCACGGGAACGATTGAAAAGGGATCGGGCTTGGGATTGCCCATCGCCAGGACATGGATTACAGCCATGAAAGGGGAGATGGGAGTGAATAGTGTTGCGGGGAAGGGAAGCGAATTTTGGTTCACACTTCCCTTATGAGAGGGCGAGAACGCATTCTCTATTTCTGAAGAGCAGCGACAACCGTTTGCGCTTCGGAAACTTCGGTGAGAAGGCCCTGATCGACCAGCGTCTTGACGGACGTATTCGGGTCGATAGCTGGAGAGAGTTTCAACCCCTGGAGCAAGGCATCGAGTGGTATGCCGCACTGATCGCTAATCTCACGGAGCGTCATTTTCCCTTTGATCTGGCTGGCGGGCAAGACTTCGCCTGTCGGGAGGGGCGGCATACTGGGTCTGGGTGTTGCCGTAAGCGTCGACGATATGATTGGCTGTCCAGCAGGCGTGCTGGTGGGGCTGATGAGGGTTGCCCTTGCTTGACCTGAACCTAATCTGGCAGTCAGAGCATCGCGGACGGTCGTCGTTTCAAAACCGGGAACAATCGACTCCAAATCTTTGAGCGCGGTGGTTGTCGGTATCTCCGCCGGAACGTTGATCAGTGGATAGAGTTCCTCTTTGGAGATATGAAATCCGTCGATGACCTGTTGCAGTGTCATCCAGCCTTTGATGTCTGCAACTGGCAGATTCTCAGTATCAATCGTGGTTCGCCCACTAACATTCCAGTTTCCAGTAAGTTGTGCTGCTGCGATGGTTCCGATCAAAATCAAGATGAAGAACACGGGCGCAAGCAAAGGGTTAATCCGCATGAGAAACCTCTTTCTGCGCATTCAGCCGACGCTGGCGAAGTGTGGGGATAACATCCAGCCAAACGGGCGCGAGTTTGAGATTGAGCGCGTCATGGCGCGGGCAGGTATCAACACAGGCAAGGCAACCAATACAATTGCTGCTGATCACGGTGGCAGTTGCTACCGGGAGCTTCACAGGACAGGGACGCTCACATAATGAACAGCCTTTACACGCGCTCTCGGTGCGGCGAATGCGGAACAAGCTAAACTTACTGATCAGGCTAATCGCGCCACCCAGCGGACACGCATACCGACACCACGCCCGCTCGACAAACAATGACAGAATAAGCACCAGAACGGTAATCACATAGGCAGTCCCTTCAACAACCGGGTTGAACTCAAATAGCCAATTCAGACCAAACAGCGTCCGATACGGGTCAAAATCGGCGAACCACAGTTTTACGGCCACAATTGTTTGATAGAGAATGAGGCCGAGTACCACATAGCGTCCATAACGCAGGACCCGATCTAACCGTTCAGGAACCTGAATCTCTTTCAAATGGAGCTTACGCCGCACCGTTGCTAGAAAGTCCTGGACCGCTCCAAATGGGCAAACCCACCCACAAAAAGCACCGCCAGCCACCAGCGTTCCTAACACGAGCGCGATCAGCAGGATCACGTTTGACTCGTGTGTCTTGGGAACATATTGCCCTGTTGAGAGGGCACGCCAGAGGGTTTCCAGTCCCCCAAAAGGACACAAGGCATCAATCGAAGCGGTGGTTCCATCTTCAGTAGCGAAGTGATGGATCACACTACTGTAGAGAATCAGGCCGACAAAAATACCCTGCGACAGGTGTCGAAGCCGTTGTGTCCAAATAATGCGGTTGCGCCATGCGGTTGCCGGGGGGACTGATTTTATATTCTTCTTGCGAATCACGGGCGGCTGCACGGATTCCATGATTTATTCTCCTCAACTCAGGAACCTGAACAGAATGCTTTCCTGATTGCAGTGTAGCAACCTGATCTGCAAAATGTCTGCATGAGGACAGTAGTGCTGAGGAGAAAACGATTCAAGCAAAACGCAGGGTCACCTGACCCTGCGTTTACAAACTACACTTAACCGTTAATTAGTTATGGAACCAATTCGGCAAGCCAACCAGCTGTTCATACATATCAAGGCGATTCCAAGTTGTCCACTCGCCTTCGATTTTGCTGGCAACCACTTCATAGGAGGTTGTACCAGCCCACGTCACGCGCTTGCCTGTCGGGGTGATGCCGCGCCAGTCACCCAGATGGGTAGCCTCTGGGTACCAGAAAACCACCACCTTGTTATCTTCCGCTACCATTGATTGGATAGTCAGTTGGGCATCGGGGAAGGCGCTACGAACCTTGCTGGAAACCCGTTCATGCGTTGTTATGTAGTCAGTGGTTGCCAGTTCGCGGGCAAGGTCGAGATTGTTCTGGTTGACAACCTGTCAATCCACTGGTTGACAAGGGATTTGTTCTGTTCTGTTGACACGAATTACGCTCTTGGAAAGTAAGGCTTCTGATTCTGGGACATATGGGGATGCAAATACAGTTACCATGTACTCTCCTTTGCTGATTGTAATTCGATGTGTTTCAAATATATCAGAATGCAGTGCGATGTCAATACAATAGCTTGTATTTGTGTCTCCAGTCTTTGATCCTGCTGCATTGCTCAATGGAGGTGCTAGGCAAACCCACCGCCAACAATGGAAAAATGGCTCTACTCTGAGTACAGACCTACGCTACGTCTCTTTGAATGCGATCACCTGCACCACTGCCGCACGACCAGAGTGGCCTTCGCCTTCGATGACATCACGTTCCAATTCCACCGCGTGTTCCAAACGCAGCCCAACCAACTCTCGCTTCAGGCTCTCCAAATCAGGCGTGTTATCCGGGTTCTGCGGCCCGCCTGTTTTGAAGGCCAATTGGCGCGGGGTATAGGCTTCAAGTAACAGGCAACCACCAGGGTGTAACCCTGCCACAACGCGCTGATGCACTTCGGCTCGGAGTGCTGATGGCAAGTGGCAGAAGATAGAGACGATACCGTCCCAGGTATTCGGCTCAATCGGAAACTGCGCCAGATCAGCGACAATGGTGGTGAGGGTGACAGACCGCTCTGCGGCAAGGCGTTGTGCTTTTTCCATTCCAACCGCTGATGAATCCACCCCTGTAACAGTGTAGCCCTGCGAGGCCAGATAGACGGCATTGCGTCCTTCACCTTCGGCGAGCGACAAAACCCGCCCCTTCGGGATACGATGGGCAAATTGGCGTAGAAAATCATTGGGAGCCGTACCATAAACGAAATTCGGATTGCTATAACGAGTATCCCACATCAGGTTGACTTCTTTCTATTGTTATTTAACGGATTTGCATAAGTTGGTTGGCTTCGACCCGGTAGATATGATCGACACGCTCCAGCAAGGTTTGCCGATGGGTCAGTAGAATCAGGGTACGTCCTTGAAGGCTATCAAATATGGCCTCTAGGATAGCACGTTCTGTGGAGGTATCCAGATAGGCTGTTGGTTCATCGAAAATAACGAGCGGCGCGTTTTTGAGGAACACCCGTGCCAGTGCTACCCGTCGCCGTTCGCCGCCGCTGAGAGTCGCGCCATTTTCGCCAACGAGGGTTTCGTACCCTTGTGGCAGTGAGGCGACCAAAGCATCAAGCTGCGCCTGCTGTGCTGCCCTGATTACCTCGGCATCACTGGCGGTTGGCTGCGCGATACGGATATTTTCAAGAATGCTGGTGTTGAATAGGTAGGCTTGTTGAGAAAGTACGGCGATTTGGTCCCGCGTTTGGGCTTGCGAGAGCGTGTTGAGTTCTATGCCACCCAATCGAATACTACCGAATGAATAATCCCAGAAGCGCGCCAGTAAATTGACCAGGGTCGATTTTCCCGATCCACTACTGCCGAGGATGGCGATTCGTTCCCCCTGTTTCACTATCAGGTTGAGATCACGAAATACGGGGGCAGTTTGTGATGCGTATTGAAACGACAGCCCTGAAATGACCAGATCAGAAGCGGTCGGGGTTTCTACTGGAAGCCCCGTATCAATGACCGCTGGGGCAGCATGGGTCAATTCCAGTAGTCGATTGGCTGCGCTGATAGACGTGTCCCATTGGCGTGCAGTCTGCGTTAATGGCATTACCGCTTCAAACGTGGCAAAGACGCCCAGAGTAAGCGTTGCCAGGTAAATTCCATCGACATGCGGAAGTGCGGTAGCAAAGACTGCCAACGCCGCACCATTAATCAAGATGACCAGCACACCCGCACTCAGGCTATCAATTCGATTGAACCGCTGTTGTTGGTGGGAAAACGTTTCCGACAGTACATGCAGAGTCTGTGCATGGTCTGCTTCCATACCATAGGCGAGACTTTCCGCTACACCCTGAATGCCATCGACGATAGCGGTATTCAATTCTGCACGGGTAGTGATCAGATCACGCCCTGCAACACGGCTTTGCTGTTCGACGAACAGCGGTAGCACCATACTGGTGAACGCCAGAAAAATCAAAAGCACGAACGCGGTCAGCCCGTTGAACGCCGCAAACAAAACGATCACGCCGATGATGGTGACAAGTGCCACAACGGGAGGGGCAATCGCGCGCAGATAGATTTCCTGTAGCGATTCAACATCTGCGACAACGCGCGTCAACAAATCACCGGTCTGGAATTTGGAAAGCCGCGCGGGTGCTAACGGTTCGATGGCACGATAAAAATCAACACGCAACTTGGCTAACACACGAAAAGTGGTGTCATGGGAAACGAGGCGCTCTAGGTAGCGAAACACAGCCCGCGAAATACCAAAGAAGCGCACCGCCACCATTGAAACACCCAAATCGGCAATTGAGGGCTGCAAGGCACACTTGGAAATCAGCCAGGCTGAGGTCATCATCAATCCGATACTACTGGCAATCGTTAGTACGCCCATCAATATCGAGAGAAGAATGCCCCGCCAGAACGGACGTAGCAACGCCAGTAACCATCTGATGGGCGACTTAGGCAATGTCCTCGTCCTGTTCCACCATCTGGTGATACCGTCCACGTTTTGCCATCAGCACTTCGTGTGTCCCCTGCTCAACAATTTGCCCGTTCTCCAGGACGACAATCCAGTCGGCCCGTTGGATCGTCTTGAGCCGATGGGCAATCAAGATCAGGGTTTTATCGCGTAGCTGATCAAGCGTATTCATGATTGCCGCTTCAGTTTTGGAATCCAGTTGCGCTGTAGCCTCATCCAGTAGAAAGATAGGCGCATCGCGCAGAAAGGCACGCGCCAGCCCAATACGCTGCACCTGTCCGCCGCTCAGGTTTGCTCCGTGTTCCGCGCACAACGTGTGATACCCCTGATGAAGTGCCATTACAAAATCGTGGGCTTGTGCCTTTTTCGCAGCGGTCATGATGTCGTCAGCAGATGCGCTCGTGTTGTCCATCTGGATATTTGCCATGATCGACGCGGTAAATAGATGCGGTTTTTGCCCAACCCATGCGAGCTGGCGGAGCCAATGCCTTCCCTCGATACGTTGAAGGTCGATTCCCCCGACGGTGATTCGTCCTGTGGTTGGCTGAACAAAGCGCAAGAGTAAATTGGCGAGGGTACTTTTCCCACTGCCACTACTTCCCACGATGGCAATGTGTTGCCCTTGATGAATTTCAAGGGTAATGCCGTTAAGTACGGGATGCTCGCCATAAGCGAAATAAACATTTTCGAAGTGGAGCGTCAAATCAGCAGGTACGGGGAGGGTGCCGTCTGTTTTTGGCGAAGGTGTATCGAGAATGGCAAACAAGCGCTCCGCTGCGCTTTTAGCCTCTGTTTCGCTGTGAAAGCGCGCGCCAAGCGTCCGCAAGGGTTGATAATATTCGGGGGCAATAATCAACAAGAACAGGGCAGGTTCAAACTGAAGGCTACCATTCAACAGGCGTAACCCGATTTCAACAGCGACCACCGCGACACTGAGGGTTGCCAACAATTCGAGGGTAAAGGCCGAGAGAAACGCGACCCGCAGCACTTTCATGGTTGCTTCGCGGAAGCGCGTTGTCATCAAACCGATTGTTTCTACCTGATAAAGGCTTCGATTGAATAATTTGAGTGTGGGCAGACCCTGCATAACATCAAGGAAATGCGCGCTCAAAAAGGACATTTCACTGTACTGATTCCGTGCCAATGCGCCCGCCGCCATGCCGATCAGCACCATGAAGATGGGAATCAGTGGAGCCGTCAGAATCATAATCACAAACGTCAACCCATCAATCGGCAACACGACTGCGAGAAACGCGAATGGCACCAGAAACGCCGTAAAAATACTGGGTAGATATTCTCGAAAATAAGCATCCAGCGCCTCGATGCCCTCGGTCGCCGTATTACTCAATTCACCGCTGCGTTCCCCCGCCGTATATGCCGGACCCAACGTCGCCAGATGCGCCATGATGCGCTCACGCAGCGCTTGCTTGATGCGGATTGCCAGCGTCCCTGCGGTTTGGGTACTGATGCTGGTGAGCAGTGCCCGCACCAGTATGACGATCATAAGCACCAGCAGCCAACTGCCTAGAGTTTCAAGGGCTGCCCTCTGTAAAAATGCCATAGCGATGAGGCGTGCGAGGAGTCCAGCCTGTAGCACGACGATCCCTCCCGCAATCGTAGCAAGCGAGATCGTCGCAAATAGCAGGATGCGGTATTTTCGGGCTTCCGCCCACAGCCGTTTATCCATGCGGTCAGTATTCGAGGTGGGTTGTCAGCGTCAGCCGCTTTCGGAAGATATAGTAAGTCCAGCCCTGATAGAGCAGAACAATCGGTACCAGCGTAAGCGCGATCACGGACATCACCGAGAGGGTATATTGGCTCGATGACGCATTGTAAATGGTCAGACTAAAGGCTGCATCCAGAGTCGAGGGCATCACGCGCGGGAACAGGATACCGAACAGCAGCGCTGCCACTGACAGGATTGTCAGGCTGATCCCCGTGAAGGCCAAGCCATAGTGCTTACGGTAGACATTCAGCCCCGCCCACAACAGCCCAATGACGGCCAGCGCGAGCGCAACCATTTTCAAGACCAGATTTTGGCTGGCAAACAGATCGGTTTGTGACACACTGTAAACCACAAACAGCACCGTTAGTAGCGTAACGGATAGCCAGAGCCACCGTGCAATTTGTGCGGCTCGCTTACGGATCACGCCGTCCACTTTCAGTTCGAGGAACAGCGCCCCATGCAGGATAAACAACGTGAGGGTGACCAACCCACCCAGCAACGCATAGGGGTTAAGCAGATCGAAGAATGAACCAACGAAGTTCATTTTGGCGTCAATAGCAACGCCATGAACGATGTTTCCGAAGGCCACACCCCATAACAATGCGGGGAGAAAACTTCCGATGAAAATCGCCCAATCCCAGAGTTTGCGCCAGGTTGGGTTGTCATCCTTGCTGCGGAACTCGAAGGCCACGCCGCGCAAAATAAGCGCAATGAGAATCAGGAACAACGCTAGATAAAAGCCGCTGAACAGGGTGGCATACCAGTTCGGGAAGGCAGCGAACATTGCGCCACCGGCGGTCAGCAACCAGACTTCATTACCATCCCATACCGGGCCGATGGCATTAATGACTGTGCGCCGTTCGTTATCGTTTTTACCGAGGAATGGCAACAATATCCCGACACCATAGTCGAACCCTTCGAGAAAAAGAAACCCGGCAAACAGCACACCAATCAGGATAAACCACAGGGTTTGGAGTGTTTCCCAGTTCATAATGTACCTCAATACGCGCCTTTGAGACGCGGTTGTTTTGAACTTGTCGAATCGTTGGTGGGGACGGTTTCGGCTGCCTCACCGACTCCAGCACGGGCATATTTTTGCAGCAGATAAATATCCGCAACCATCAACGCCCCATAAACGAGAGTGAAGCCAATCAGCGAAATCAGCAGCATGACGGGCGTAACGTTGGGCGATACCGCCTGATCGATCCGCATCAGACCGAAAACAATCCAGGGTTGCCGTCCGACCTCGGTCAATATCCATCCGGTGGAGTTTGCCAGATAGGGTAGGATGATCGCGGGCAGCAAAGCTATCAAGAACCAGCGTGCTTTTGGCATTCGATTGGTGAAGCTGAAAAACAACCCAACCAGACCCAATACGAACATCAGCACCCCTGCGCCCACCATCGCGCGGAAGCTCCAATAGGTCAACCAGATGGCGGGTGGCACATAATCACCCGGGCCATACTTCTGGACGTATTCCTGTTGGAGTTGATTGATCCCATGCACCAGACCGTCAGGTGTGTTATAGGTCAGGAAACTCAACAGCGAAGGGATGCGGATGTTGATGATCGAACTGCGTTCCGCTTCGTTGCCAATCTGAAAGAATGACAAGGATGCGGGCGACTCGGAATTCCACAAGCCTTCGGCAGCAGCAAGCTTCATGGGCTGCACATTTTCCATGCGCTGACCCTGCAAATGCCCAAATCCCATTGTACCGAGGACCGCGAGGGTACCGAGAACCAGCGCCATTCGTGCTGATGTCATGAAGACCGCTGGATTGACGGAACGATTCCGCAGCAAATGATAGGCGCTAATGCCGAGGACGAAAAATGCGGCAGTGGTCAGACCACCGAGGAACACATGCGGCCATTGCAGCAGAACATTGGGGTTCGTGATGACAGCCACAAAATCGGTCATTTCAGCACGACCGCTCGCCGCAATCTTGTAGCCCACTGGATTCTGCATAAAAGAGTTTGCAACCAGAATCCAGAAAGCGGAAAGATTCGACGAGAGGGCAACGATCCAGATTGAAGCGAGGTGCAGCCGTTTGGGGAGTTTGTCCCAACCAAAAATCCAGATGCCGAGAAAGGTTGATTCTAGGAAGAACGCTGCCAGAGCCTCGATTGCCAGTGGCGCTCCGAATATATCACCAACAAACCGTGAATATTCGGACCAATTCATCCCGAATTGAAATTCCTGAACGATCCCGGTCACGACGCCCATCGCAAAGTTGATGAGGAGCAGCTTTCCCCAGAACTTGGTCATTTGCAGATATTTCTCATTGTTGGTGCGGTGATACATCGTCTGCATCAGGGCAACCATTATTGTCAGGCCAATACTGAGGGGAACAAAGAAGAAATGGTAGACCGTTGTCACACCAAATTGTAAACGTGCCAGGGTTAGGGTATCCATAGTTCCTGTGCTTTCGTGCAATTTTTCACGAATAGATGGTTATATTATAGGGTTGGCGCGTAGTTTGGGGTAGTCGAGTTGCTTATGTTAAAGCATTA
The DNA here is from genome assembly GCA_964432445.1 of uncultured Anaerolineaceae bacterium. Lineage (GTDB taxonomy): Bacteria > Chloroflexota > Anaerolineae > Aggregatilineales > UBA2796 > JBBRMW01. The sequence goes on along the minus strand of CAYSOC010000102.1, from coordinate 4,424 downwards.
GTATGGCTTATAGTAGATTTTATCGGGCATGTTCACGTTCGCCCTATCGCCTCAGCAGGTTTGAGTAGAAGAGCTGTGTTACCGAACAAAGTCCTTCTACTCTTTCATGACATAGGCTTAATTGCGTTCCACCGGAAGACCACGCTGAATCCAGCCGAGCGTCCCACCGATCACGTTATAGATCGTCTCGAAGCCTTTTTTGCCGAGCAAGGCCGCTACTGATTGACTCCGTGAACCAGACGCGCAAATCACTGCAATCGGCTGCACTGGATCAAGTTCATCGACCCGACGGGCAAATTCCCCCAGCGGGATCAGGCGTGCCCCGGGGACGTGTCCTTCCGCGTACTCCCACGATTCGCGGACATCGACGACAACGGGTTTGTTTTTCTGTTGGAGCATCTCGAAAAACTGCACAGCGCTGATGTCCCGCACATCACCACTGGTCGTAGGTAGCCGCATCGCTTCCCATGTTTGAAGACTGTCGGCAAAATAGCCGATCACATTGTCATAGCCAACTCGCGCCAGGGCGTATACCACACGGCGATAGTCTGCCGGACTGTCAAGCATGAGTACAATGGGGGCATCCGGCGGCAACACAAAGCCAATACGGTTGCTCAACTTATCGTCGGCCTCCAGATGCACCGAGCCGGGGACGTGTTTTGCCATGTACTCTGCTTTAGGACGCAAGTCGAGTAGGGTTGCTCCACGCCGAAACTCGGTCAGGGCCTCCGGCACACTCAACCCACGCGGAGTGACTTCGCCCAGAATACGCGGTCCTTGACGATTGATCTGCTTGATACGAGCGTGATTACCGGGTTGCTCTGGCAGATCGCTGGTGGCAAAAGCGACGTACTGTTCCCGATCTGTAATTTGCAGCGCCGGGTTATGGTGACGTTCGTAACCCAGCGTGGTACTTAGTACCGATCCAATCGACTTTCCACAAAGCGACCCCGCGCCGTGTCCCGGTAAAATCATCACACCGTCGGAGAGCGTCAGATATTCAGTTTGTAACGACTCGTGCATCTGCCCGGCCAATTCACGGGCGGCATCAAGACCCACCAAATCGGGACGTCCGGCATCCCCAACAAATAAGGTGTCGCCCGTCAATGCCATCCATGGCTCAGGGGATCGGGTGTGGTCGATGACCAGCAACGTAATGCTTTCGGGCGTATGCCCCGGTGTGAACCGCACCTGAAGTTCGAGCTTGCCGAGTTGGAGACTATCGCCAGCATTCAACGACTGATGTTCAAATTCGGCGTTGGCGGCCTTATGAACATAGATTGCAGCACCAGTACGTTCCGCCAGATCGGTGTTACCAGACACATGATCGGCATGAAGATGGGTTTCGATAATATGGGTGATATTCAAGTCATGTGCTGCTGCCGCATCAAGATATTTCTGCACATCACGATCCGGGTCAATGACAGCGGCGACTTCCGCCCCTTCACAACCTACCAGATACGACGCACAACCCAACCCATCAATATAAAACTGCTGTAGATACATAGACTCCTATCCTCCGACTCAATGCAACTTCGGGAGATTGTCATACAACAAGAAGAAGGCCAGACCGATGACGAATACGGCGAAAACACGCCGGAGGATCGTTGCGTCCAGATGTTTCCCCAACCGGGTGCCGATAAAGGTCCCTGCCAGACCCGCCGCTATGAACACCAGAATTGTTTGCCAATCGAGGAGTATCCCGGTCAGGTGTCCTGCGAAACCCGCCGCACTGTTCATAGCAATAACAACCAGTGAGGTTCCGACAGCAGTGTGCATTGGTAATCCGATCAACATCACCAATGCCGGGACAATGAGAAAGCCGCCACCGACTCCCAAAAAACCGGTTAACACTCCGACGATCATGCCACTCACGATAACTTTCCAGAGGCTGACGGTTTGGCGTTCCAACTGTTGCGGATGACGTCGAACGAGTAGCAGTGTCCCGACCAACAGCATCAGCAAGGCGAAAGCAACCATGAGTACGGTTGGCGAAAAGTGTTTGGATAACCCTGCCGATAAATAGGAAACGGTCATTCCCACTCCGCCGAAAATGAGCGCAACCCGCCAGTTCACCGTATCCTGCGCCCGGTGAAACCAAACGCCCAGAGCGCTATTGACACCTACGATAGCGAGTGAGGTGGTCACTGCGATCTGGGGGGATTGTCCGAGCAGATAGACTAGTGCCGGGACAGTGAGAATCGATCCACCCCCGCCCAGAAGCCCCAGAGATGCCCCAATCCCAAAACCCACCAGCAAACTGATAATTAGCGTTGATGTTGGCACGCTCGTCTACTTGCCTTTTTTGATCGCGTATCCAGCAAACTGCCAGCCACTCATCCCGCCTTGCAGATTGATGGCTTTGTATCCCGCGCTGAGGAGTTGTCGGGTTGCCATGCTGCTGCGTGACCCGGACGCACAAACACACAGAATATCCTGTTCGCTGGGAAGTTCTTTGAGTCGGTTGTTCAGTTCACCTAGTGGAATGAGTTTCGCACCGGCGATGTGTCCAACGCGGAATTCTTCGGGCTGGCGGACATCCAGAATGAAAAGCGGCTCACCGCTTTCAATGCGATGTTTGGCTTCGGCGGCAGACAGTGAACCATTGCTGGTGTTGCTGAACAGAGATTTGAAGAGATTCAAGATCGTTTCCTCGTGTTGGCTCAGGTTGTTATTGGATAGTAGGAAGACCGACGGCAGTCCAGGCGAGGATGCCACCGAGATCGTAGATGTTGGTGTAGCCCGCCTTTTTGAGGAGACTGGCAGCCTGCGCGCTGCGATTACCACTGTGGCAGTACACAACGACGGGTTTGTCGTGGGGAACTTCGTTCAGGCGATCCGGTAGAGCTTGCAGTGAGATATTGATTGCGCCTGCGATATGCCCACTCGCAAATTCTTCGGGTGTACGCACATCGATGAGGAGATGGGCACTTTTGGTGTTGGCATACTGTTGGGTGTACTGGCTCGGAGAGAGTTTAGGAACACCATTGTTCGTTGTTTGGCTGACCAGAAATAGTCCAATGACGCCCATCATCGCGACCAGAATCACGCCCATCATGAGATTTTTGCTTTGATTCTGGCGTTTACGGCTCGTTTTCTTATTGCTCATGGGAAAATCCCTGTTTATGTATCATGCCATCCACTTTAGATGGATTACTCAATGACAGTTATGGGCAATCCCTTATCGGGTATCATTAGTTTGACTAATGTCAGTTTCCAGAGGACGCTCATGATTGATCTCTATAAACTTCATATTTTTGATGTAGTTTTACAGATGGGTAGTTTTAGCGCGGCGGCGGAGCGCATCTATATGACGCAATCCGCCGTCAGCCAGCACATCAAAGAGCTGGAGAGCAGTTTAGGCCAGATACTTTTTATTCGTGGACGACGCGGTGTTACCCTGACGCCAGCGGGCGAAACCCTATCAACCTACAGCAGCCAAATTTTTGATTTGCTCCATCAGGCTGAAAATGCGCTGACCAACGTTGGGCAGTTGACAGCAGGGAAAATCAGTCTTGGTGCAACACCTGGGGTCGGGGTCTATCTAGCACCCGATTGGGTGCAGGAGTTTCGCGCTCAGTACCCTCAGATCACCGTAGCGCTTCAGACAGGGGTCACCTCTCAGATCGTTACCGACACCCTCTCTCATCGCCTTGATATCGGAATTATCGAAGGTGAATTAGACGGTTCTCAACACGTTAAACTCGCGTTTCAGGTGTTGGAAGAGGTCGAGCAGATGGTGGTCGTCGGGTTTCAACATCCCTTCTGGGACCGGGAACAACTCAACCTGTCTGACCTGGATCACCAATCCTTTATTATGCGACAACAGGGTAGCCAATCCCGTTCATGGTTAGAGGAAAAGCTCCGTGTACACAGCATTACGCCCATTATTGGCGCAGAGTTTGACAATCTTGAATCCATGAAACGTGCTGTAACGGCAGGTCGCTGTCTGGCAGTCCTGCCCTCTTATGTGCTGACAGATGAAGTGGAACAGCATCACTTACGGGTCTTGCCGATAAAGGACAAACCACTGGTACGCCGCATCACCTTGATCTGGGAAGCGAAGACTCCATTTTCACCCATCACCTACGCATTTCTCAATTACCTGGCAGATCGGTATCCGATTCTCAATGCACTATGCAGTAGATAATCTGCCAAGATTCCAGTCTGGCAGGCTTCTGTTGCGAAAACGTCACAGTCAACTGGTGACAAATATCACTCACCAGATACCCCTATATATGCAAAACTATGAATATAAATGGGTAGGCAAGAAAGAATATTTTCCTGTTTGCCCAGTAAAACTTGAATCAGGGACGACATGAATGGTATCTGCGACATCTGCCGCTGAGACAGAAGAAGATCAGCAAGATCAATTATCACTGCTGTTCAAGGCTCTGATACATCCAGCACGGATCGCTATCCTT
>CAYSOC010000101.1:18126-24037 GCA_964432445.1 uncultured Anaerolineaceae bacterium | reverse complement strand
AACGCCAGTGCGTGGCGCGTCCCCAATTCCCCAGAATTGGGGTTAGTCCTGATAATGCTCATTATCGGAAATAGTTCAATCAATACGGGTAAAGAGGATGGATTTCAGGACGGACGAGGAAAGCCTGACCCGTTGGTTCAAATATCCATTGCTCTCCCGGATTCTGTATAAGAATCTCAAAAACACGCAATTTCCGAGAAGTAAAACCAGAGCAAATGTTTTATGCTTTAGGCATCATTCGCGTTCAGGAGATGCCCATGCTGAAAAAACTCGTGGTCACGGATATTTATGTAAAAGACCAGAATGAAGCCCTGCGCTTTTTCACAGAAAAGCTCGGCTTTGAAATTCGTGCCGATGCGACCAACGGCGATTTTCGATGGTTGGGTGTTGGCTTGAAGGATCAACCAGAAATGCAATTTGGCCTGCTGGCGCTTAAACCGGGCGCTCTGCTCACAGAGGAAGATGTGAGGGTATTGACCAAACTGGTCGAAGAAGGCAAGCTGGGCGGTGGCGTCTGGAAAACGGACGACTGCCAGAAAGCCTACGAGCATCTGAAAGCCAAAGGCGTAGAGTTTATCCTGCCGCCCACAGATCGCCCTTATGGAGTGATAGAAGCCGTGTTCAAGGATAACAGCGGCAACAGATTCGTTCTGCAATCGGACAAATAGCCTTATCCCAGCCCTTCTCTGGATGGATGAATACTGTTGAGAGGAGGGAATTAGACCAATATAGAAAGACGGGCGAGAGTATTTCCCGCCCGATCATGCAGAACTCAGCCGATTTCCAGTGTGAAACTGGTATAGCCTGGTTTGAGGGTTTCTATGAGGCGCTCCGCAAGCGTTCGATTGAGCGTCGTCTGCTCTTTCTTTGGCAGCGGAATCTTTACCGTGAAACTCGACGGTGGATCGTCATGTTCGGTCAATTCCGGCGTGACACCAAAATAGGCTTCGATCATGCGAACCATGCAGCGCCGCGTACCACGCGCCCGATAGACCAGCGCCAGTTCGCGCACCACTGCCCGTTGGCGTTCTTCTGGAACGCTTGGATGCAGGTAGACATCGAACCAACTGGCAATCCATTGCAACCAATCCGGGGGCGTCACATCCGGGTTGTAATATTGCTCGAAGTTATCGACGCCCCATTCCAGCGGCGCGAGGACTGATTCCATAATCAGCAGATAGCGTTCGAGGAAACCCCGATATTTACGCTGCGAATGGCTGGTCATCTCGGTGTCGATGCCATATTCGTCGATGACAGGCTCCCCCGGTTTATCCCGATCCCGGACGGGGAAACTCGAATCGCTGAATACACCTGGCAGAAACTGCATATAGTTCGTGCCATATTTGCGCTCTGGCACACCCTCTATCGGGGTATAGGGAACGATCTCGCGGCGATGCCCATTGGTGGCTGGCTTGCGCGAGGGCGGGATGGTCAGAGCGACATCAGCGGCCTTTGGCTTGACATCCTTAACCTTGACTTCTTTCTCTTTGCCCTTTTCCGCTTTTTCCGACTCCGGTGGGACAGTCCGATCCGGCTTGGCAGTCTTGGCAGCGTGCGGCTCTACAGGCGGTGCGCTGACGTAAGGCGCAGCGTCCTCACCACTGGGTGCGCCGACTGGCGGTGGAGCCTTGATCTCTGGTGCGGGTGGCTCTGGAGAAAGCACCTGCACCGGAATCGAAGGCGCGTCCTTGCCTTCATCGACGCTGACCAGCGTGATCGCAAACGGCCCGATGCGGATGGTATCGCCAATCTTGAGCGGCGTCGGTTTACGCGGCTCAAGACGGGTTTCATTCAGGGTCGTTCCGTTGGAACTTTCCAGGTCTTCAATCGTGAAATGATCGTCTTCCCAGTTGATGTCCGCATGGTGGCGGCTCACCTTCTGATTATTCAGCGGCAGATTGTTATCTGCGACACGTCCGATAGTGAACGTACCTTTACCAACCTCGATCTTGTCAATAGGGAGGTCTGGCCCGCTGACAGAAAAAATCGCACGTGGATCGGCCATGATTTAATCGCTCTCTTCGCGGATGTCATGGCGATAGCTTGCGATTACGCCGTGCGTCACCAGTTTGATCTCGGTGACTGGTTCGCCCGTGATAGCTTTGCCCGCTGCATCGAACGTAACCGGGAACAACTCTACACTGTGGATCACTTCAATGCCGGGCAATCCTTGTAGCGCCGCAATCACATCGGCAACGTACAGGCTACGCCCGAACGTCCAGCCTTTATGCTCCGAACCACCAATGACCGGGTTCAGGAATTCATACAGGCGCATTTCCGCAGCGAGTTTGACTTCATCGGCCTTATAGTAGCCGCTGATGCGTACCCGGACGCGCGTTGTGACGAAGAAATAGGCGGGCTGAGAGACTTCCAGCCGGGTCGAAATCAGGCGGCGTTCGTCCAGATAATCCTTGATGGTCTTGCGGATCGACTCCGGCAGAGAGAGTTCTTCCGGTGGAATGTACCCGCTCAAATCCTGTACGCGCGGTACAACCAGCACCTGTACCTGTCCGGTGTTGACACTCGGCGGTTGCAGGCAGTGGATACGCTGGATGAAGCCCGGCGCGGCCTTGAGGCCGAGATATTCGTAATCGCGGGCAGTGACGGCACGATCAATGGTGCGAACGTGTCCCGGTACGCGCTGCTTGGCATCTTCAATATCCTCGCCATTCAAGCCGCCTGTGGCTATTTTGCGGTTGGAGACGCGCGCAATGTAGGGAATGCTGGATTTCAGGACGTTCAGTTGATGAGCCTGCACGTTGCCAGTCACACCGCCGCCATGACGATAGCGCGTCATGACGATCATTGCACCGCGTGGCGGGATCGCGCCATAGCGCTTGACCGAGCCGTCACGCTGCGGGAGCGCCGTACCGAAGCGGAGTTCACCCGTCAGGCTATCGATCACATAGTGTTTGTCATCGGGACCAGAATTGCCAAAGTCCTCGACTTCCGTCCACTGTTCCGCTGTGCGGTTGTCGATGCGGACGAGCAACCGTTCATCTTCTGTCCGACGCAAAACAGGTGTGTTGGCGAGGTTGAAACGCTGGGACGCCGAACCGTCGGAACGTCCGAGCAGTTCATCGAGGACGAGGCCACTGTGCGAAGCGTCCATCGTGCAGCCCCATGACCCAAGTTCCAGTCTGCGGATGACGGGAGACTGGCGATATTTGGGAATGTTCGGCGGTACTTCGATCAGACGACAGCGCAGCCAATAAGCGTCCTTGCCATCAATACGCCCCTGTACCATACGCGGCAGGTGGAGCGATAGGACGCCGTTCATGTTCAGCGCTTTGGTCTGGTCTTCGTTGAGTTCGGCAGGCGTCCATTCGGTGGGTTCAACCTTGCTCAGAACTTCCCAGACATAAGGCGGTTGGGTTGGGTCAACACCAGCACCCGCCGCTGTATCCAGTTGCAAATTCAAACCGATGATGTGGCGGCTCATATCCTGCTCAAAGCCGACATAGAGCGCGTCGCCCACCGATGGCGTTTTGGAAAAGGCGTGGAAATCTTCCGAACCAATGGCAAGCCGTTTCATATCCGGCTCGGCATAGTCATCCTGATTCTTGCGCTCTGCCATACGGCGGCTGAGAACCGCGCGCAGCTTCGGAACATGGATGGTGAACGCTTCGGACGTGCTAAATGTGATCGCTGGCTCGGTTTCGGTGCGCGTGGTAGCGACTTCCGTGCCTAGCGGGATCGTGATTTCGTAGTCCTGCGGCATCGTCAACCAGAACGTTGTTTCGGTGCGAGCAGGCTCCGGCTCACGGAGCATCATTCCGAGCAGTTCCATGAATTTAATATAATGGCGCTCTGGCATACGGTTCATGCGATAAAGCATGATGTCGATCAGATAGGAAAATAGCTCGATGAGCGTGATGCCGGGGTCGCTCAGGTTGTGATCCGTCCACTCTGGCGTATAGAGGGGGATACGACGCCGCGCCTCGTTCACGAGGTCTTCAAATGTGCGGTCATCCAGGGTTGGGGCGGGTAACGGCATTTAGAATGCTCCTGCGCTTAGGGTAGCAGATAGAATGGAAAAACCAGACTGCGCTGATCGTTCATTGATTTTACTTCATACTCAACTTCGATCATCATCGTTCCAATGGAAGCGTTGCTTGGGGTCGCCTTGACCGCTATCACCTTGATACGCGGTTCCCAGCGATCCAGCGCTTCCTTAACCTCAACTTCGACAGCCGCCGCTGTAACATGATTCGACGGCGCGAAGATATAATCGTGGATTCCACAGCCAAATTCCGGGCGCATAACGCGCTCGCCTTTGGCGGTACTCAGGATAATAAGGATCGACTGATAAATTTCATTTTCATCATTGGTGAGCGCGACTTCGCCGCGTGCATCCATCTGTACCGGATACGCCCAGCCGCTGCCCACCAGTTCCTTGAATGCTGTCGTTGCCATACTATCCCTCTTAGTTGATCTTGACCATGCTGCCCTGGATATTCATGATGCCAGAGGCTTTAATCTCTGCCATACCAGAAGCTTCTACTTTCATAGTCGCGCCTTTCATTTCCGCAGCTGCGGTAGCTTCGGCAGCCAGATTAGTCCCTTTGATGTTTACTTTTTGGGCAGCCTCGATTGTGATGTTGCCCGAACTCGATTTCAGGGTCATATCGCCAGTCGCCAGAATTTCCACCTTGTCGGTGCTTTGCATGGTAATCTTTTTCGCGGTGGTGTCAAATTTCACCTGCGTATTGGCTTTGGCGTCTTTGATCTCGATGTATTCATTGCCCGAATTATCATCATAGAGCGTGATCATATGCCCGGTGCGTGTCTTCCACTGACGCTGGTAGGTCTGACCACCCGTAACAGTCTGACCGACTGGAAGTGGCGGCGCATCCTTGCCGTTGTACAATCCACCAATGACGACGGGCTTGTCAAAATTGCCCTGCTCAAAAGCGACCAATACTTCGTCGTTCACTTCTGGCATGATGTAAAGACCGCGCTCTTTACCTGCGCCCGGCATAGCGACGCGCGCCCAGAAGGATTCGTTGTTCTCGTCCAGCCAGGGATACTTTAGCTTGACCATGCCCATGTTGCCTTCGGGACTCTCGTTGTTGGTGACAAGCGCCGTAACAACGCCATGCCAGCGTCCGTCCGTGCTGGCTTCACTTGTGCCGCCGCCAACGACATCGCTCAAAAGCTGCGGTTTGCGCCCTTCGATGCGGAAATAGGTCTGGTACACGCCTTTGCGATATTCGTGACGCACCGAAGTCAGGCGATATTTACCGTTGAATTTGCTGGTCACGCCCTTGATTTCGACAACCATCCCGGCGTGCAGCGTGGGCAGACCTTCGGCTTCGCCATCGGCTTCGATGAAATGCTCATTGGCCTGATTCATCAGGGCTTCGGCAACGGCTTTGGCATCGTCCTGCGAATTGATGTTATCGCGCACGAACAAACGCTTGGCCGCTCCGAATGCGCTATTGGTTGCGGATGTACCGGTCTTGCCAACGCCAGCCTTTGCACCAACGTCGCTGGAACTCGATTGCCCGACCCATGCTTTCTTGGTCTTGACATCCCAGCCGCGTACCGTCACTTCGGTGACTTGCTCGGAGAGCGTCATACGGGGACGGAAGGAAATCAGGTTCTCACGAAATTCCAGCGTTTGATCTGGACTCGAAGGCGGTTCCGGCTTCACAAAGTGCAGTTTACCGTTTTCAGTGAAGACGGTATAGCCGATACGCGCCGCGCGCTGTTGCAGGAATTCAAAATCGCTCTGCGCGTGCTGGAAAACGTGCTTGAATACTTCCGACGTTGAATCAATCTGTGTCGATAAGCCGTTTTTGGAGGCGATTTGCTGGGCAATATCGCTATCCTTGATGTTCAGCCATGCCTTCGATGTTGTGCCTCGGTGCATCCGGTGCGCTTTATCGTAGCCCCGGATGATCATGCT
>CAYSOC010000101.1:0-18116 GCA_964432445.1 uncultured Anaerolineaceae bacterium | reverse complement strand
CTCGATTGCCGTAATTTCACCCTTGAACAGCGAAGTCAGCGCGTCGGTTTCGTTGCTCAGGCTGACCTCAAGCGTTTTACCTACATCATAGGGTTGGCTTTCGAGGTCTTCGATTTTGATTTCCGCAATCAGGATTTCGACCATATCCGGTACGTACAGGCTGGAATCGAGCGTGAGCAAGCGCACATACTTCAACTGATCTTCGGTCAGTTCAGCGCCGCCGATCAGTATCTTGGTCAGATCGCGTTTTAATTTATCTGGCATCGGTTAATCCTTCACAGCCTATGGACGACGCGGAACTGTCGGCGGTGGAGGTGGCGATGGTGGTGTAGGCGCAGAAACCGAGACGGAAGCGCTCACGCTGGACGGAATCTTGATAATTGCGCCATTTGGAATCTTGAGCGGATTATCAATGTTGTTGAGTGTAGCAACTGCCCGATAGTTAGCGGGATCGCCCGTAAACTGGGCAACCATCCCGGTGATCGATCCATCGGCAGTTTTGCGGACACTGTTGCCTTCCCAACCACGCGCGGCAGTTTGGGCGGCGACGGCTTCTGCTACTTTTTCTTCGATGGTAATATCCGCTGTTGCGCGCAGTGGTGTTCCACTCAGAGCGAACATGGTGAAGCTGACCTTGAGCGTCTTCAGAAAGCCCTTGAATGTAAATTCGCCCCATGTGAAATGTACTGTCGGGGGTTCCTTGTTATTGTGTGTCTCGACAGCCATCAGAGCGAACAGCGTATCCGTATATTTCGTGACGGGTTCCGCTTCTGGTCCATCCTGATAGGTATCGAAATACAGCTTCAATGAGAGCGAACGCGGCTGACCTTGCTCGAATTTCTTGTTGGGCGCAGTCTTGCCGACAGCGTTACCGGGCGAAAAGTTGCTCGATTTGCTGATCGAATATTCCGCCGGGTTGAACATACAGTCTACAAAGGGCGCACCGCCCTCCTTGCTGAGACGGGCAGGGGTCAGACCACCTCTAGTCGTAGGCATTGTTTAACTTCTCCTTCCACGCAGGCGTTCGCGCTCAACCTTGAGCCTGTCACGCAATTTACTATAGACCGCCTGAGCTACTTTTTCAATCTGTTCGGATTTTTCTGGCGAAAGTTTATCGTCTGATGATTCATCCGTATTGGTTTCGGAGACAGCGCGTGGTGCGTCTATCCCGCGTGTTGACCCGACAGCCCGTTGCACCAGACCAGAAAGCTCGGCGGGCGCGTCGCTGGAATCCGATTCCCCAAAAGCCGGGGAGCGCTGAACAGAAGAAGATGAACGGCTGATGGGGGTATCTGGCGACATCCCGATCATTTGCAAGAGTTCGGATTCGATCCCGGAAGGAGCGCCCGAATCATCGTCGCTCTCCGTATCATCACCGAAACTGGCAAAGTCTGGCGTGCGCTGTACATCATCGCCTGCAAACTCTTCCGAATCATCCATTTCAAAGTCGCCACCATAATCGGCGTCGAAATCGCGTTGCACCGCTCCGGCATAGGGCAAACCAGCCCAGACTGCGCGTGCATCATCTTCCAGTGACGGCGGTTCACTCATCACATCGCCAGTCAGGAACACGCCACGATCCACACTTCCGGGTTCGGAACCCTGCCGCGACGAGCGCGCGGGCGATGATGGCGAAGCATCGGGAGAACGCTGCACGGTACTCGATTTGTTCGATTTTTTGGCGCTGCGTTGAACGCTGTTCCCGGTGGTGCGTGCCGATTTGCCGCTTGCTTTCGTCGGAGGCGCGTCCGGTGGCGTCGGCGCTTCGGCACGCTGAATCGCGGCGTTGATTGCCGCCTGATAATCTGCGGCGCTCTGGTAGCCCGATGGGTAGCTTGCTGGCTCGGTAGCAACATCAGCGTCGAAATCGCGCTGTACTGTTTGCGAAGTACGCCCGGCACGCGGTGTCGGTATGTCTACCGATTCAGAATAGCTCTCGTCGCTCTCTGTATAATCCGTATCCTCATACCCCGCATCAAAATCGCGCTGGACTGCTTGTGCGGCGCGCGCAGCGCGTGTGGTACGCGGCGTAGTTACTGCATCAGCAGGCTCTGTGTAACTCTCGACACTATCATTATTCGCGTCAAAATCGCGCTGGACGGACGCGGAAGGTTGTGGCGTCGTTGACGGTGTAATTTTGCGCGAAGGCTGCACGGTTGGCGGCTTCGCTGCCGGGGTTCTGCCAGAGACGCCGGGAACATCCGCAGCGAACGATTCGCCAGATGGCTCTGGTTCGGTGGGCGCTTCGGCGCGATTGATTGCCGCGCTGATGGCAGATTGATAATCCTCGGAGCTATCGTAACCCGTTGGGAAATAATCCGATGTAGCTTCCGACTGATCATCAAAATCGCGCTGAATGGATGGCGTCGCAGGCGTTGTGATGCGTCCCGGTACTGATGAAGCGCGCGGCGCAGGAATATCTGCACTGGTATCGGTAGTGCTTATCTCATTCGAGTAGTCATCATAATCTGCGCTATCATCGGAATATTCAACATCATTATCATAGCTGGCACTATCGTCAAAATTGCGCTGAATGGATGGTGTCGCAGACGTTGTGGTGCGTCCCGGCACAGATGAGGCACGCGGCGCAGGAATATCCGCGCTGGTATCGGAATATTCAGCAGGGTTATTATCATAATCTGCGCTGTCGTCAAAATCGCGCTGAATGGCGGGTTGGGTTGGCCCCTCGGCGGCGCTGATTGCCGCGTTAAATGCCGATTGATAATCCTCTGAACTATCATATCCTGCCGGATATTCATCCTGTACAGATGCCGCATCAAAATCGCGTTGAATTGTATTTGTGGGTGTGCGTGGCGATTCAATAGGTTGATTGTTTATATCAGATTGATTGTCGTATGGATTTTCCGCCGCTGCGCGTGGCGCGGGGGTACGTTGCACTGTTTGACGCGGTGCAGATGGCGCAATCGAATCACTCTGTGTGGGGGAATCGCTCCCCGACACAGACGAGAAATTATCTACCGGATCAGTGGTGCGTTCCGGTTGCACCAGATTTTGCCCTTGTACCGAATTTTTAGGGGCTTTGGTCGAACGAGCAGGCTGAACAGTGCCGGGCTTCGCCTTCGATGGTGTGTTGCGTGGCGGAGTGCCGCGTGGGGGCGTGCCGCCGCCGCCATTGTTTCCACCATCATCGGGATCGAAATCTGCCGGATTATCCGGGGAATCTTCATGATCGCGCGGCGTCGGCGCTTCGGCACGCTGAATCGCAGCCTGCATTGCGCTCTGATAGGCATCCGTATGTTCTGCCGCAGACGCATCCTCGAAGACCGCTGCATCATCGTCAACAGTACGCTGTACGGTTTCGGAAGCGCTTGCTGCGCGCATCGAGTGCACATCCAGATCGAGCAGCGTTTGGCTGGAATCGTCTGCTTGCGATTCCGGCTGTGCAACCTGTTCCGGGTCGGTATATGCCGAGCCGCTTGCTGCACGTTCGAGCGCGGCGAAAAAGTCATCGTTATTGCCAGCAGGAGCTTCCTGCGTCGGGAGCGCATCCCGCTGTACAGGCTGGCCTATCGGTGATGAACTCGCGCCGGATTCAGGAATATCGGCGTCGCTATCCAACCCGAATGGCAGCCCCTTCCTCGGTGGCGTTATATCCACAATCTGGGCGCGGCGGCGGGGACGTGGCGGCGGTTCATCGGGATCGAAATTGGCGGGGGCAGCATCGTTGACCTGACGCTGCACAGGCGTTACAGATGAACCGGGCGCGGCTGGCTTGCGCGCGACAGTTGCAGGCGATTCAGCCTTCTTGATAGCGCGATCTGCCAGAAATGATGGTCTGGCCGGCGATTCCATAACTGCTGGCGGGGGGTTTTCTCCGGGTGCAATATCGCTCCCCGCACGCTCCCGGTGCATATTCATAATCGAACTGAGGTCGCGCGGCATTGTGTCGCCTTCGGTCAGTTGTTGCCGCTTGAAAACGCCACTGGCAGGCGCAGCATCTGCTGGCGCTCGTTGCACGGATTGATTTTTGGCGGCTGGTTTTTGCGCGGTTGGTTGCGACTGACGCTGTACAGGCTTTTTGCCCGCGCTGGCTGGCGTGCGGCGCACAGGTTTGTTCACGCCGGGTGTAGACGCCTCGGCATTGCGGATCGCATCCTCGAAACTGGCTTGATAGGCATCGTCCTGATCGAAATCTTCGGCCTCGATGCCAGCCTCGAAATCTTCAAATTCGCCTGCGGCTGAAAGTGGCTCGTCCGACGGTGAAACGCGCTGTACGGTATGATTGTGCATCCGCTGAATGCTATCGCGGAGCAGGCTCATCCCAAGTGAGCGTGGCTTTCGCAGATTATTGAACCCAATGGGTTTACGTCGGATGATCATCGTTCCGTTCCTTCATTCAACCCTAGAGCGCCAGATAGGTCACGCCGTGATGGGCGATCTCGACTGTTTCGACAGCAACCGCGCTCTGTCCGGCCTGAAATTGTGGCCCTTGCCACTTTACCGGGAAAGCACGATCAAACTCGAACCGATAGATGGGCTTGTGATCGACGCCGTACATGATGACGGTTACCGATTTGTGTTTCTGCTCTCCAAAGGCATTGACCATGACCTGATATGCCCATTTCATGAACTGGTCATTGATCATCACACCGTGTTTGAGCGTCAGGTTGCCTGGTTTGCCGCGCCCCGGCAAGACATGGATCATGTCGTTGCGCCCACCTTCCTTGATCTGCTCCGTCTCGATCTCGAAATTCGGCAGGGTGCATTCGGTGAATGCGCCAATAGGCGTCCCGTCGATTTCTACCGCAAACCTGAATGATGCAACTGGATCATCTTTTGCCACTGCCTGGTTTCCTTCCTGCGCGCTCATTCTCGATACGCGCTTCCAACAGAAACAATTCGTAGACGCGCTCTGTGATCTTTTTCACGATATTGGGATCATCCAGCTTCAACCCGTTTAGTGTCTTTTCGTCCTGCGAATCGCCGGGTTGTTGGGATTGTTGCGTCTGTTCTGCCATCATTATTCTATCTGCTAAAACTCATTCCGATTGATAGTCCGAACCCACTCTACCCGCTCTGTATGGGTCAATTGCAAAATGTCATCGTGTGACCAGTGCAAGTGTGCTGCGATATACGCTACCTCATCGCGCAGGCGTTCGACGGGGTAGCCTACGATTCCCCCAGGCGGACGACCTCAACCTCAAACTGATGACCGCAATTCGGACAGGTACACTGTTGTGTCGAAAGCCCTTCTTCGTTCACCCGGCGATAGAAATCCTGTAGGAAGGCAAGGTCTGCGGCGAACAGGTTTTCAATCACAGAAGTGGTAATCTGCCGAAGCGTCCCCAGTTGGGTAACTACGCGCGTCAGAATCAAAACGGTCAGATAGGCTTCATTTCCCCGTACTCGCGGGTCACGCAGTGGCGCGATTTCGTCCATCGCTGTCGCCAGCCGCATTGTTCCTTCGCGGTGAAGTGTCCCGGATTCGTCGATAAAGCCACGTGGAAGCGTGAAAGCGAACTCTGTTTGTATCATAGGTGCTTTTTATAAAATTTGCGTTGTATTCTCGAATTTACCGTCAAACCCGGCGCTGAAGCACCGGGCTATGATCGCTATTTCGGCTGCGGTTGATTGACCGCTCACCTGATCTATGACGACTGTCAAAATTACTTCTCCAAATCCCCATAGATCAACCGAAACACGGATTACTTGACGCGGCGCGTACCTTCGTGCGCGATGGTCAGTTCTTCGACGCCGACTTCGTTGCTGTCGGACTTGACTGATGGGCCGGTTACCTTGACAGGCCAGCCACGATCAAACGTCCACTGGGCAACCGGAGCGCCGAGGTGATCGAACATGGTGATCGTCCCGTCGGAGCGAGCAGCATCAATGCTGCCGTCTTCGACCAGCTTACGCCACTGCCACATATCCATGTTGGCGGTGATGCCGCGCTTGCAGACGATGTTTTCCCACTTCAGACGGCCAGGAATCTTCTTGATGACTTCCTTGTGACCATCTTTTTCCATGATCTTGTGTTCGATAACTTCGTGTTCCGAACCGATGCCGCTCACTTCGGTGAAATAGCCGACAACCTTACCGGAAATTTCGACACCGAAATGAAAACCAACTAGGGGATCTGCACCTGGCATTGTTAAGACTCCTTCTAAATGCTTACGAACCTAAACAGACAACTTCCCCGGCAATTCACCGGGGCTGGATATACGAGCCGACAGCTTATTGCTGTTCGCCCGCCCACTGGCTGATACGGAAGATCACGAATTCGGCTGGCTTCACAGGCGCAATACCGATTTCGCAGATCAGCAAACCGAGGTCGCGGCTTTCCGGCGGGTTCAGTTCTTCGTCGCACTTGACGAAGAAAGCCGATTCCGGCGTCAAACCGAACAGTGCGCCTTCGCGCCAGCGCATACGCAGGAACGAAGTGATGTCACGGGTGACACGCGCCCAGAGCATCTGATCGTTCGGCTCGAAGACAGCCCACTGTGTACCGCGCTCTACCGACGCTTCAATCATGTTGAAGAGGCGGCGGACGTTGATATAGCGCCAGCTTGGATCGCTGGAGAGCGTGCGAGCGCCCCATACGCGCAGGCCACGTCCGGGGAAACCGCGAATGCAGTTCACGCCGATTGGGTTCAGGCCATCCTGTTCGCCCTTGGTGACGGTAACCGCGAGGCCGATTGCGCCGCGCACGACTTCGTTTGCCGGGGCTTTGTGGACACCGCGCGTCTCGTCGTTGCGGGCATAGATGCCTGCCATGTGACCGCTCGGTGGAACAAATTTGGTCTTGCCACCACCGGAAGCCATATCCATGATTTCGATCCAGGGATAATACAGAGCGGCGCGTGTCGTGTCATAATTGACCTTCAAACGCCATTCCTTCGCTTCCTGCGGGTTCAGGTTCGGGATCGGGTCGAGGATGGCGAAGCAATAGCGCAGGCGCTCACAGTAATCGATCAGCGCGGTCTGTACGCCTTGCACACCCTTCTCATCCAGTTCCTTTGCTTCAAACGCGCTCATCAGGTCGGGCGCGGCAAGCATGGTGACATCATCATAGGCTTCCAGGCCAGAGAGACCGGTACGGTCTGCCGGACTGCCCTGATATTCATTCAGGCTGACGACCTTGTTGCTGGTCGCGCCGCCGCTCAGGTTCGCCGTGCCGTTCGGAATGGCAAGAGCGCCACCCTTTGGAGCAGAACCGATTTCGACGTTAATTAGTTTGGACTTGGCCGTAACGGTTTCCGCGCTGTTCTCACCCTTCTTGAGGGTCAGACCGGGGAAGGATTCTGTCGGCTTGCCGTTCACACTAACGTTGAGCGTGAAGGTCTGATCCTTGCCGTCTTCCGCAGCTGGGCCAGGAACAGATGTTACACTGATGTTGTTGCCCGAAGTGCCGCCCGATTTGGCGGTGATCTTCAACGCATTGCCATCGCCAAGCTGGGCAGTAGCGGCTTTGGAATCTTTGTCATCGGCAGAGACACCGAGTGTCTTCACGCTGATGATATAGCAACGCCCGCCGCCATTGTTGAAATAACCATAAACGGAATCCGGCAGGTATGCGCCCTGGACGAAACCGCCGAACTTGGCAACATACTGCGACCAGTTGGTTACGAGGGTGGGCTTTCCAACCAGCGAACGCTTGACGCCATCCTTCTCATCTTCGGCCTTTTCTGTATAGCCGATGAAGGCGGCTACTGCTGTACCGACAGCTTCAATCGGTTTGGTACCCTTGTCTACTTCTTCAACATAGACACCAGGGGAAAGATAGGTTGGTGACATTGCTCTCTCCTAAAAAAATGCGACTCTCTGCTCTGCTCAATGCGCCCGGTCTTGATTGAACACCGCGCGACTCTCAATTTCAGCGGTCAGCCATCATAAAAACGAATGACCGCGAATCTGACACCATTGGGTTACGACGGATCGTCGTGTTTTACTTTACCTTCAGGTCATAACGATCTGAAGGAACCATGATACTGGCATTCTGGGTTTTCCCACCCTGGGGAGTGACTTGTAGTGCATAAATCCCCGCGCCAACATTCGGAAAAACATAACGGCCTGTCGGGTCGGTTTCTACAGTGAAGGGATGATCGACCATATTGATTGTTGCGCCTGCGAGTGGTTCATTGCCGGAATAGACAACACCACCAACATGATACACCGATTCCTTTGCGCCCGCTGGCAACTGGCGCAGGGTTCGCGGCGAACCATTACCATTGTACCGTCCAACATCGAACTGCGCCGTAAGAACCATCGGCGCAAGATAGACTTCGTTGAGGTCGATGGCGATGGTAATCACGAAGTTGATGCCGGGACGAAGCTGGTTTTCCATGACGCCCCACAAGTCTGGCAGGTTGCGGATTGCATCAGATGGCAGCGCAACTTTGACAGGCATATCATAGGGCTGGTTGTGGAGCGCTTCCTCTGCCTCGGAGGGCCGGATAGCACGCACCGGAGCCAGCGTTGCCAGCACCCGCGATAACAGCGAGTGTTCGTCGCGGATATTACGTGTCCATGCGGTGATGATGTAGCTCAGATCGACACGGAGGGGATCGATGATGCGGCGCGTCTGTCCGGTTTGCATATCCCGTTCGATGCGGAAGTCTCGACTGCGGAGTTCTACATTTTCGCGCACGTCGTACAGATAGCAATTCAGGGTAGGGCGCGTCAGGCTTCCCGCCCATTCCCCTGTTGGCTGGTCAAAACTGATGTCAATCGCTGTTTCGTCCATCTTCCCGCGTGAAACGAGAAGTTGTTTCAGCGTATCGTCAACATCCTGAATCATGCGTCATCCATTCGGGCAAAAGTCACATCTACGTATAATATGGTTGTCAAATCCGCGCAAGTCGGGTTGCCTCGAAATCGGGGATTTTTTACCAGTTTTATCACTGTTGTTATTTCTCTTCATCCTCTTCGAGTCCAGACGGTTGCCGTTGAACGCCGCCACTCAACACGCTGTCGCTGACGGAATCGGCCTCGGATTCATAGCTATCGGAGGCCGGGCCAAGCGTCAACGGGCCGGAAGTGGAACTCCCCGCCTGCTGAACGACGTGTGTCAGTTCGTGTGCCAGAAGTTTATCGCCGCCGCTGGTTCCGGGCTGATATTCGCCCTTCTGAAAGAAAATATCGCTGCCCGTTGTGAAGGCACGCGCATTCAGGGTTTGATTCAAGGCGCTGGACTGCGAATCCGTGTGTACCCGCACATCGCTGAAATCCGCGCCCATCGCGTCGCCCATACGCTGTGCTGTTGCCGTCGGGAGCGCACTACCGCCACCACGTGCGCTGTTGATCTGGCTGGTGGTCTGATCGTCGATCTCGCCGCCTTCTGCGCCATAGCTGCCCGCCTTACGCTGCGCCAGCGCACGCATTACCGCTGCGTTGCCCTGTGTACGCTGCATGTTCAGAACGGCGTTCTGGCGTGCGTTCAAATCTGCCGGGGAGAAAGTGGCCTGTTCCGGCTGTGCGTTCTCCTGTGCCTGCTCCGCTTTGGCGGAATCTTCGATTTGCTCACTGATCTTGATACGTTCCCGACCCATTGTTCAATTCCTCCAACAGTTTTGTCGCAATCGGCGCGTGTTTCGATACCCACATAGCGATCATTTGCTTAAATGTATAACATGATGTTGTTATTAAATGTCGACGATCCTGAAAAATTTACATAAAATAAAAATATGTTTCCCAAAACCTGGGCGACTGACAGTGAACCACCGCTTTTCGCCCAGATTTATTATACCCCAGTATTTATTCCACCAGTTTACTCATCTTTTGATATTCGCGCTTGATGGCGTGTTCGACGTGTTTCAGCGCGATCACAGACGAGCCTTCGGCGGCGGCGGTAAACGCTGCGGTAGTGACCACGTTACGGATGTTACCACCCGCCAACTGGCGATGACGCTTTGCCAGATCATCGAAATCCACATCCGGCGCAAGCGGCGCATTCTTCGGGAATGTCACCTGCCAGATACGCGCTCTATCGCTCTTTTCCGCGCTTGGGAACGTGATCACGATGTCCAGACGGCGGATGAACGCTTTATCCAAATCCTGCAAGCGGTTGGTCGCCAGAATTGCCACCCCGCTATAGGTTTCCATGCGTTGCAACAGATAGCCCGTTTCTATGTTTGCATATCTGTCGTGCGAATCCTTCACTTCGGAGCGTTTTCCGAATAATGAATCTGCTTCATCGAAGAAAAGAATAGCGTTGCTCTGGCTGGCTTCATCGAAAATCGCGCCGAGGTTCTTTTCTGTCTCACCGATATATTTGCTGACGACAGTGGAGAGGTCGATCCGGTACAGGTCGAGTCCGAGTTCATGTCCGATGACATCGGCGCTCATTGTTTTACCAGTACCCGAATCACCCGCAAATAGTGCGGTGATACCAGCCACGTTTTTAGCGCGTCCCCGGAATCCCCACTCGCCATAGACACGCTGGGCATATTGCACCTGATCTACGATTTCGTGCAACTGTTGCAGGTTGTCTTCCGGCAAAATAATATCTTTCCAGCCATAGCGCGGATCGATCTTCTGGGCAAGGTTGGAGAGTTTGCGGTTGGATTGCGCCCGCGCGCCCGCATACAAATCTTTCATGTTCGGTTCGGATTCACCACGCCATGCCGCCAGATCGCGTGCAGTTTGTACCGCGTCCCGGATTTGCCCGCCCGTGAGTTTGAATTTGTTCGCCACTTCGGACGCATCGGTAGCGGCTCCTGCCAGATGGTGCTGCCAGTAGGCCAAACGCGCTTCATATTCCGGCGCAGGAAATTCCAGCCGCACAATTGCCCGATCACGGGCGATAGCGTGCGCTTCCCATGCTTCCGAACCAGCCAGAAAGACTGGCTGTGGATGCTCAAGAATCAATTCAAGCAGGCCGTGCGGTGGATTATGGCGATCATCCAGCAACGCGATCCAGCCATCCAGCAGGATAGCGCAGTTGCGCAGCCGAGACTCACGGAGCGCCAGGCGCATATATTTTTCAAGTTGTTCGCCTGCGATCAACTTGATTTTCGTCAGATTGCAGCGCACCAGTTCCAGCCCGTTGTTGCGGCTGATCAATGCCGCTGCATCCTGCATCCCTGCGCCATATGTGCCATAGAAATAGAAGACCGGAGCCGCAGAAATCGCTGCATTCAGCCTGTCAATCGTCTCCTGGGGCAGCAGGCAGACCGGTTCAATAGTCTGGTCTACCATATCAACCGCGCTGGCAATACGCATATCAATCGCCGGGACGCCGATCAAAAACTGTACGATGCGGGGATCGGCCTTGAGAAAATAGCTGATCTGGGTCGGTTCGCGCTGGGAAGCATCGGTTTGGTTGGAGATCAGATCATAGTCGATCAATGGGCTGCCGGGGCTGATCAACTGTGTCAGGGCGGCACGTTCCTCGAATGTGTCTGCCAGGAGACTGAGCGCAAAATCTACCGTCGGACGGCGGCGTGTCACATCATCCTGCAAATAGCTATACAGCCGTTCATAGCGCCGATCCAGTTCCGGGACAAGCGCAACCATCAGCAAATCACATTCGACGGGACTCAGATTGAAAGATTCGATCAATTGCCCGAATGGAGTGCCAGCACGGAGTTCCTCGGCATGAAGCGCATCGCGCATCCCGGCATATTGCCGCCGGAACGCAGGGACATCGAAGGGAACATCGGGCATTTCCCAAAGACCAGTACCGGGAGCGCTGTTCAAATGGCGCTCTACTTCCTGATCGTCTACATACAGCCCCTGATATTCACCGGGTTGGAAGCCTACGGCACGGGCGCGCGAAACGGCCATGCGTAACAGTTGATCAAACAATTCCAACCGTTGCCGGAGTGGTTGCAGGTGTTCTGCGAGAAAAGAGGGCGCAGCAGTAGACATGCTCAGAATCTGATCCTTTCCGATGTACCTGATCCATTATATGCGATTTTTGTGATACGCAAATTTAATCTCGCAACAACAAAGATTATTTTGGACGTGATAACAACCAGCGATCTGCGCTAATCAGGGGAGATCGCCGGAACAACAGGCTCACATAGTTCTATGGTACTATTTCGGCATCCCCGTCATCGACCACCTGCACCGCGTCAATCACCTGTTCGCTCTGGATTATCGGAGCAATCTCGATAACATCTGGCAAGAGCGGCACAGGCGCAACAGGAGGGGCTTCCTTTGGCGCGAAGGCTTCCGGGTTGAACATATAGGCGCGGGTTTGTGCTTTTACAGTTTGCAAACGCGGCTGTAGCCACACAATCAGTGACTTTGGAACAAGCCTTTCAGCGCGCAGGGTAAATAATCCTGTCAGAACACAAAACAGCAGCGTAATCCACGAACCAGCCATAAACAGCGGCGCAGTATACTGGAAGTAGACATGATTTCGCCCTGTTCCTGCCGGGATGACCACACCGATTTGCCCGCCAACAGATTCCAATTTGGCGGCTTTGCCGTTGACTTCGACCATCCAGCCGGGGTATGCTGCTTCCTGTACCGTGACCACCAGCGCCTGTTTCGGATCGCTATCTACGTAAAGCGCCAATCGATCCTGATGATGTTCGATTGCGTGGACAGGCGTTGTGACTTCTATCGGAAAAGCCTGATAAAAGCCGGCAAGCACATCCAGCGGGATGGTGAAGGCGTAACTCAGGGCATCCACCTTGCGCGTTATCTGTCCCTGTGGGCAGTTCGTCCCTCTATCAACAGGCTCGGTAAAGCCAAGCGATTCAACCAAAGGTGTTTCGCCGCCGAAGGCTACACCGAATTCCGGCAGCGCCTGCGTCAGATTTCCTCCCTGCAACAATGTGGCTTGTATGGGCGTTACCGGGAAAAAATCGGTGTAAATTTGCCAGTGGCGAACGCGGTTTTGCAGATAGCTGGTGACGTTGATGTAGCGCCCCGACCACACCGAGAGATAACGATCCGGGTAGGTGCGACGCAGCCAGGCAATGCACATATCCTCGGCAAGAGTTTCCGGCTCAACAGCTTTCACTGTCTTCCAGTTATTTACAACTGCAAACGCCGCAGAGCCAGTGGTAATGAGAAGAACTGCCGCAAATGCCAGCCGTATTCTGGAAGTGCGGAACAACCGCTCCTGCCATTTGCCAGATTTTATGAAGATTTCCCAGACTGCATTCAGGTGAATGGCAATGATCACAATCAACCACAGCGAAGCAACCGACAGCGTGCGCCATTGATGCCGGAACTGCCCGATCAGCGGAACGAACTGCTCCAGAATCAACAGGATTGGATTCAGCCCCGCCGACCAGAGTACGAAAAAAATGACGATTGCCCATGCGCTGATATAGACACGCCAGAGTTTTGGCGGCGCGTTTCGATATAGTACAAGTGCGGGAATACTCAGGACGAGCAGCAGAACCAGATACCAGAGAGGCGATACGAAGTTATAGACCTCGGTACGCACCACAGGAGGCAATATTCCGTAATATGCGCCGAGACTGGGCTGGGTGAACTGATCCAGAACGATCCCTAAATCAAGAAATTCGTTCCCCATAAGTTTTTGTTTTGGCGCGTTATCGCGGTTGACCCACAGCGGCAGGAATGTCGCCATACACAGGCCAATCGTCAGAACGCCCGCCACCGTAAGCCGTCGCATGGATACAAAATCGAGCGGGACGCGCTGTGCTGCCTGTTGCCCCTTCCATACTTTGGTGAAAAACAGATGTGCCAGCGACAGGATGCTCAAGACAAACAGCGTCGGCATCATGAACCAGACCATGCCGGAAAAGAACAGGAGCATCATCGAGACTGCCAGCAGTACGATAGGCCAGCGACGGTGCGGCAACCACAGCAGGGAAACGATGCCCGCCCCGATCCAGGGAAACCAGGATTGGTTGGCGACAAATTGATAATATCCACCAACGTCAATCATGGCGTACATATTGCCCTTGCCGATGCACAGTACGCCGAGTATCACGCGCCCTATCCAGCCCAACCCCAGCACACGCCCCAGCGCCCAGCCACCAACCCCGGCAACAACCGCAGCAACAACGATCCCGATTTTCAGGCCATTTATCCCGCCGAACAACAGGCTTGGTCCCATTGCGAACGGGTTGAGGGTATAGCCCAGCCAACTGTCAATCGCAGGATCGCCAAACGCAGTATAGGATTGCCAGTAGGGAATAAACCCTTCGGTGCGGAAGGTTTCGGAAATGGTATAGCCGACAGCAGTGGTATATTCCATCTCGAAGCCTGATAGCCGCTTCTCTGGATCGAAATTCATATACTCCGAAGTGGCAAACAAGGCGACGAAAATCAACAAACCAATTTCAATGATGGCGGCAATAGGCGTCAGGGGTGGCAGACGAAAGCGGGTGTTGGTCATTACGCTAATTCTCAACGGCTGATAATTATGACAGCGCCAAAGTATAAACAATAACGCGCTGCAAATGCCAGTTTACTAATGACAAACGCCTTCGCCGGAATCGCTCCAGAGTTTGCCCGCCACCGGGACAAATTCCCAGCGATACCCTTTCGGGAGCAGCGTCAGTTTCAGCACGCCGAGTGCTATATTGTTGAATGCCTCGCTATTACGCCGCAACGTCCCGCGCCGATAGAGAACAGCACCACCTGTCCCGACCACAAATTCGCGTATCCCGCGATCCCTGTCATATTGTCCATCCGGGGTTTGCGGCGCGAAACGTTCATAATCGTGATCATGTCCGTTGACTACGATCTCTGCGCCCTGATCGTAGAGGATTTTCCAGATGGGATACAACCGCGCATCGTTGCCATGTGTCCCCGACGAAAACAACGGATGATGCCAGATTGCAAGGGTGCAACTGGTGGGGTGCGCCACCAGATCAACGCGGAGCCAGCGTGCTTGTGGGGAATCGGTGATCAACGGGATGTTGCTATCAAGCACAACGATATGCCAGTTCCCCAGATCATAGCTGTAATAGCTTTCGCCTGGTTTTCCGAATCCTTCGCCAAAATAGGTGTGAGCGTCTTTTCCCTTGCCGCTCAGAAAATCGTGATTGCCGATGGCGGGTTTGGTGCGCTCCCTGAAACGTCCCCACGAAGGTTCGTAGCAGCGTTTGTATTCATCCAGCGTGCCAGAGGGATAGACGTTATCGCCTGCGGTAAAGACCGTGCCGGGAATGTTTTCGATTAATGTGGCGGTAGCTTCATCACCGTTGCTGCTGCAATCGGCAATATCGCCCGCACCCACGAGGACATAGACAGCCGCCAGCGTTGGGGTTGGCGTCACGGTTGGTGTTTGCGCATGAATAGAGGATGTGGATACCAGTATCAAGAGGAGTATAAGTGCGGAAACATATTTCATGCGGGTGATTATATCCTTGTTAAAGCGGCGTTGTGGTTGGATGTTATGAAACATAATTTCCTTTTCTAATTCAGCCCTTATTTCTTAACCAACTTCTGTTAAACTGTACCAATTGATTTTTAGAGGGAGACACAGGTAATGAAGAGACGTTCTCATTTTGTGCTGATAGGGGCAATGATTATTGCACTGTTGGCAAGTATGGCGACTTTTGCGCCAAAGCCGACACAGGCTAGCACCAGCGGCATCGTCATCAGCCAGCTTTATCCAGGTGGTGGTGGTGGTACTTCCAACTGGGATCATGATTATATTGAATTGTTTAATGCCGGGGCGAGTGCCGTTTCAGTTGCTGGATGGACAGTGCAATATGAATCTAGTGGGGGGGCATCTTTTACAATTTCTGCCACCCTTACCGGCTCGATCAATCCTGGCAACTATTTCCTTGTCCAGACAGGCGGGCTTGGTACACCGGGCGCACCTCTGCCAACTCCCGATGCGATTGGCTCCGGCAGTGTCAATCTTTCTGCCAGTGCAGGCAAAATCGCGCTGGTGAGCAACAACACCGCGTTGACGTGTAACAGCAACGCAACCTGTTTTCCCAATGCCAATATTGTTGACCTGATCGGCTATGGGTCGATGACTGCTCCCGTTTTTGAAGGGGCGGCCTTTACGACTGCTCCCGGCACAACAAACGGAATCTATCGTGCCAATAGTGGTTGCACCGATACTGATAACAACGCAAACGATTTTGCGCTGGCAACCGCAAATCCGCGCAACTCTGCCAGCCCAACCAATGTCTGCGGCGGTGGTGGACCAACCAATACTCCCACCCCGACGGGTTCGGCAACAGTAACACCAACGTCCACCGCGACAGCGACCAATACACCGCCAGTTGCTTCGTGCCTGCCCGCAACGTCCCGTATTCATGACATTCAGGGTGCAGCGCACATTTCGCCCCTCGTCAGCACTTCGGTATCGAACGTCCCCGGTGTCGTGACAGTTGTCAGGAGTAACGGATTCTATATTCAGGAACCAGATGCCTGTATTGATGCTAACATCGCCACTTCCGAAGGCATCCTTGTTTTCACCAACACCGCCCCAACGGTAAGTGTTGGCAATCTGGTTACTGTTTCCGGTACAGTTGCAGAATTCCGTCCGGGTGCAAATGGCTTGACAATTACCGAAATAACCAGTCCCTCAATCACCGTTGTTACGGCTTCAGTTGCGCTGCCCTCCTATACCGTCATCGGTGCGGGTGGACGTGTCCCGCCAACCACCATCATTGATGATGATGCGACAGGCAACGTCGAAACCAGCGGCACGTTCGACGCAACGACAGACGGCATCGACTTCTATGAGAGCATGGAAGGTATGCTCGTCCAGATGAATAACCCGCTGGCTGTCGGCCCGCGTAACAGCTTCGGTGAAATTGCGATTCTGCCCGATGGTGGCACAAACCCCGGCGTCGGACTGATTACGGCGCGTGGCGGCATCCTCGTCCAGGCGAACGATTTCAACCCCGAATTTGTAATCATTGATGATGCTCTGACGGGCGTAACCACCCCAAACGTCAACCCCGGCGCAACCTTCACTGGCCCGATGTACGGCGTGATGGATTACGCTTTTGATTATTACAAGTTCCTCGTGACAACAACCCCGGTTGTTGCCAGCAACCCGCTGGTGCGTGAAGTCACCTCGCTGATTGGCGTCGGGACGAAACTCACGATTGCGACCTTCAACGTAGAAAACCTCAGCCCGAACGATTCGGCCACGAAGTTCAACGCACTTGCCGATTACATCGTGAACCGTGTCAAGTCGCCAGACATCATCACGATTGAAGAAATTCAGGATAACAACGGTACAACGAACGACTCCGTTGTTGATGCCACCACGACCTATAACATGCTCATCAGCGCGATTACGACGGCTGGCGGCCCGACCTATAGCTTCCGTCAGATCAACCCGGTGGATGATCAGGATGGTGGCGCTCCAGGCGGCAACATCCGTCAGGGCTTCCTGTTCAATGCTGCGCGCGTGTCGTTCGTGGATCGCGGTTCCTGCGGCAGCACAACCGCCACAACCGTCACGAATTCCAGCGGCTTCCCGCTGCTCTCGTGCAGCCCCGGACGTATCGACCCGACCAATGGCGCGTGGAGTACAAGCCGCAAGCCGTTGGTTGGCGAATTCACCTTCAACGGTCAAACCGTCTTCGTGATTGGCAACCACTTCAACAGCAAGGGCGGCGACGATCCGCTGTATGGCAAGAATCAGCCGCCAGTGCGCTCCTCGGAAGTCCAGCGTCACCAGCAGGCGACACTTGAACAGAGCTTCATTGCACAGATCACCGCCATCGACCCCAACGCCAATGTTGTTGTCCTCGGTGACATCAACGACTTCCAGTTCAGCCAGACGGTAACTTTGCTCAAGGGAACGAATCTGGTCAACGCCAACGACCTGCTCCCCGCCAATGAACAATATAGCTATGTGTTCAACGGTAACTCGCAGGTACTCGATCAGATTCTGATGAGCAACAATCTGTATAACAACAAGCAGCCGGAATATGACGTTATACACGTCAACGCCGAATTCTATGATCAGATCAGCGATCACGATCCGGCGGTGTTGCGTCTCGAACTTGGTATAACTGCCACTTCCACACCAACAGCAACGGTCAGCCCGACAATGACGCCAAGTTTGACGGTGACACCAAGTCTGACTATTACACCAAGCGTGACCGCTACGCCAAGTGAAACGCCTTCCAATACCCCCACCAATACGCCAACCGCTTCCAATACGCCTGTGCCGCCGCGCCCGGATACGATTGGCGTCTACAACGGTGGTCTGTTCTACCTGCGTAACACGAACAATACTG
>CAYSOC010000100.1:0-24057 GCA_964432445.1 uncultured Anaerolineaceae bacterium | reverse complement strand
TTTTCCAGTTATGATGCGCTATTTCCTTTCTCCCTCAAAAGTTTCAATCAGTTCAGTAAAAGGAATTTATGAGACATTGCAATCATTGCTCTCAAGATTAGTAAAGTGTACTTGGAATCTGTTTATTTGTACTCACCGTTTACCCGGCTGGAACGCCGTACTATAATCCAGCGCAAGAGGTAAACATAAATATGGCGAACGAGATTTCGATGGATAAACCTGTCCGCGTCCGCTTTGCGCCTAGTCCCACCGGGGATATGCACATTGGCGGCGGGCGTACAGCATTGTTCAACTGGCTGTTTGCGAAGCGCTATGGCGGGAAATTCATCCTGCGTATCGAAGATACAGACGAAAAGCGCTTCATCGAAAATGCGCTGCAAGGTATCATCGACGGACTGCACTGGCTTGGCCTGCAATGGGACGAAGGGCCGGATGTTGGCGGGCCGTTTACGCCATACGTCCAGAGTCAGCGCCTGCCATTATATCAGAAGTGGGCAAACTGGCTGGTTGATCAGGGCAAAGCCTATCGCGCTTATGAGACGCCGGAAGAACTCGAAATCATCTCTGCCACGCGCAAGGCCAAAGGGCTGCCACCGGGCTATGATCGGCGCGGACGCAACCTCTCGCCAGAAGACTGGGCGCGTTACGATGCTGAGAAACGCCCCTTCGTGATCCGCTTCAAGATGCCCGAAGGCGAAACCACCGTGATCGATTTGGCGCGCGGGCCGATCACCGTGAAGAATGATCAGATGCAGGATTTGGTGCTGCTCAAGTCGGACGGTTTTCCAACCTATCACCTCGCCAACGTGATCGACGATCACTTCATGGAAATCTCGCACATCCTGCGCGCCGAGGAATGGATCAGCACCGCTCCTGTACACCGCCAGCTATACGATGCCTTTGGGTGGGAAATGCCGCAAATCGCGCATGTGCCCGTAATCCTCAAAATTGATGGCAAGGGCAAAATGAGCAAGCGCGACGAGGGCGCGAGCATTTCCTACTTCGTCAACGGCGGCTATCTGCCAGATGCTGTAATTAATTATCTGTGCAACGTCGGCTGGAACTATGGCCTCAAGGATGGGAACGGCGAAGAAATTCAGGTCTTCACCAAAGATGAAGCCGCCAAAATCTTCGATGTATCGCGCGTCTCCACCACTGGGACAAAATTCGATCTGGTCAAATTGAAATGGCTGAACGGCGTCTATATCCGCAATATGGACGCACTGGAACTGGCGCAGAAATTGCGTCCATTCCTCGAAAAAGCGGGTTATGAAGTCAATGTAGATGTGCTGTTGAAGATCATCCCAATCATCCGCGAACGGATCAACCTGCTGACAGAAATCGTGGATATTGCCGGGTTCTTCTTTGTAGAAGATATTGATACGCCACCCGCAGAAATGATCATCCAGAAGAAAATGGATGCCAGCCAAACTGCCGAATCATTGCGCCGTTCGCGCGAAATTCTGGCGAAGTTTGATACGTTTGAGCCGCACGCGATGGAAGAATCCTTGCGTCCGCTGGCAGAACAGCTTGGCTTGAAGCCGGGGCAGGTGTTTGGTGCGTTGCGTATTGCTGTCACTGGAAAGGCTGTCTCCCCGCCGCTGATGGAATCCATGCAGATTATCGGCAAGGAAAAAGTTTTGGAGCGGATTGATCGCGCGCTTACGGCTTTGCAACCGGCTTGACCGAAGTCCCGACCAAAACGGGAACCTGATAGCGCACCATACGCGGGCGATACCGCGCCATAAGTTGCTGATTGTGTTCGTCGCCGCCGGGAATGTTGGAACTGATGACCACTGGCGGCGGCACGCCACGCTCGGCGAGGATTCCGGCGGTTTGCAGGGTAAGCGCCTGAATGATTGCTGTGCCAACGACAGTAGAGGTTGCGCCACTGCGTAACCCATCGGGCAACTCAATCGCAGCATCTCCAATCACGCCCTGCGTATCGATCACCACATCGCCTAACTCATAGAGTTTCTTGCCGCTGGAATGACGCGCCGGGACGCTTTTACTGTGTAAAACGGCGGTGATGACGATCACTTTCATACCTGCGGCACGCCCGATCATCGCCGCCTCGACAGGAACAGCATTGATTCCGGAGTGCGAAATCACGGTGAGGACGCTGCCGGGACGCAGGTCATAGCGTCCCAGAATCAGGTGTGCCATGCCTTCCAGACGTTCGGCGTCCCCATCAGCTACGTCTTCGATGGAGACAGCGGGCGCAAGCCCCCCGGCACGTCCGGCGGCTTCATGTGCCACCAGCGCGGAATGACCACTCCCAAAGAGCAGCCATTCGCCATCCTGCTGAATCGCATCGGCAATCAATTCCGACGCCTGCATGATGCTTGCGCCGGATTCGCGTTCGAGTTTGCCGAAGAGTTCCACGCAAAATTGAAGATATTCCGAAATGTAATTCTTCATATGCTGTATTAGGGTTGCTCTTCTTTACCGAGATCAAGCGGCGTCGCATCGGCGGGCGCGTCCACAGGTGTCACCTTGCCGAGATTGGTAGCCTTGATATTGAATGTGACATTCACATCAATCGGCTTGATGTCTGCGCCATTGGGCGATCCGCCCCCGGCGAGAGGCTGCGACACACTGGGATCAAGTTTGCCCACCAGCGCCACCGCGAAGCCATGCGGCGCTTTGTCTACCGTACCAATGTAACGTGTTACGATCAGGGTGAGGCTTTTGGAGAGTGCGCCGAGGATGGCAATAGTTTCCTGAACTTCTGCATCCGTGACCTTTTCGCCGCTCAATTCCTGCGCGCTCTTGAGCAGTTGAGCAAATTCCCTGGCCGCAAAGAGTTGATTCAAATCGACCTTGAATTGCAGAACAGCGATTTTCTGCCCATCCAATTCAATATCCGCAACCCGTTCGGCCTTGATGAACCTATCGGCAGTGGCGCGGAAACGGTTCAACGCCACCAGCGCACGCGCGCCGCGCAACAACCCGCCAACGCCCGCCTGTCGGACGCCTTCGCGCCGGGTGATCGATTTCAGATCAACAGAGCGCCATGTATTTCCGGTGAGTGCTTCGCCTTTCAGGTACAGCGTGTTGTTGACGATCCGAAATTCGGATGTGCCAGCCTGTTCAACACTCCCGATTTTCAGGCTGCCATCAGCGGTAAACAGTACCGAGAGCCGATCCAGCGCTGTGTTGACATCACCACGCCCCAGCTTGCCAATCGCATCGGTATCCAGCGCCATCGAACCAGCACCCTTCGCGGCAAGGCTGATTGTGCCTTCACGTTGTGTGCTGGCGAGGATAAGTGCCATTTCATAATTGAAATCGAAGGCCGAGAGTTTACCGAGCGATTCGGCTTTATCAGCTTCGGTCAGAAGCGCACAATCAGCCGCATTCAAACCGTAACATTGTTCCGCAAAGGCGCGCGCTGGCAACCCGGCGGCAAGAATCAACAACGCCGTGACGAGAACCGTCAGGCGACGAAAAAAACGCATATGTTGCCTCATAGTTTGTGCGATGAATTATTCTGGCGCAGCCGAATCCCGAACATGGCTAGCAAAGCCGCGAAAAATCCAAGCCGGATACGTCGTCCGGTTAATCGTTTGATAATCTCGTCGATAACACGTCCAATAATCACCTCGACGATGATATAAATGATCATTTGCAGACAACCCGGCATGATGTTTTTACCTTTTCACTCAGTTAACGGGCGAGGAGATCAAAGAGCGTTACAACACCCAGAATTTCCTCGGTATCATAGGGCTTAACCAGATAGGCATCGGCGTGCAGCTTCTTGGCAGCCTCGCCGTGTTCTTCGGTAGCGCTGGTGACTACTACTGGAATATCCCGCAGGAGCGGATCAGCATCCAGCCACTTCGCCACCGTCCAGCCATCAACAATCGGCATCGAGAGATCGAGGATGATCATCCTGGGAAGTTGTCCCTTGCTCTCCTTGACCTCTGTCAGATAATCCAGCGCTGCTTTCCCGTTTTCGGAGACATGAACAGTGAAACCTTCCTGTCCCAAAACAATCTTGAGTAATCCGCGTAGCAAATCATCGTCTTCGACAACCAGAATTGATCCAGCCACCCTATTCTCCTTCCATCGTGATCGCAGCGATTATAGCGTCTCTTGAGACTTTTTGCTCCGCCCGACGTATACTCTAGTGCGTCGAACATTATACGTTTAGCAGTTCGCAAAAGTCGCTGCAAAGGTAAAAATGAGTATTTCCTCAATCTTAAGTTTCTTCGCCCTGCTGGGTATATTGTTGCTCGTTGGCGGCATCGCGCTGGCAGTCAACAACGCTGCGAACCGTCGCCGCCCAACGCCGGGTGTGCTAATCGCCGTGATTGGCGTTGTCCTCGCCGCCGTGTTTTTCGTAGCAGGTTCGGGCGTGGTGCAGGTGGATGCCAATCAGGTTGCTGTCGTTTATCAGCCCTTCAGTGGTGACCCAACGGAAGGACGTTTGTCGAAAGAACCTCTTGGCCCCGGCGTACACATCATTATTCCCGGCCTGAACGTTCCGACCATCTATTCGACACGGCTGGATACCTACACCATGTCCGGCGTAACAAACGAAGGCAGATTATCGGGCGATGACGCGATTAAAGGGCGCACCAGAGACGGTCAGCAGGTTGATCTGGATGTCTCCGTCGTTTATGGTGTAAGCGCAAAAAATGTCAATCGCCTGCATTTGAAATGGCAGGATCGTTTTGAGGCCGAGTTTGTACGCCCCACTTCACGTGAAGCTGTGCGCGAAGTCATTTCTGCTTTTACTGTCGAGGAAATTTATGGCGAAAAGCGGGCTGAACTCAAGACCAAACTGATAGAAAACCTCACCCCAAAGTTCGAGACCAATGGTTTAATTCTCTCGGATGTGTTGGTTCGCAACATCACGTTTAGTGCGGAATATATCAAAGCTATTGAACAAAAATCAGTTGCGGTACAGGATGCCGAACGCGCCAAGCAGGAAGCCGAGCGCGTCCGTACCCAGGCAAAGGGACAGGCCGATGCTGCCGTTCTCGCTGCAAAGGGTGAATCTGATGCACTCGCTGCCCGCGCGCAAGGTGAAGCCGACGCTATCCGTATCCGTGCCAAAGCCGAAGCTGATGCACTGGCGTTGATCAATGAGCAGTTGCAGAAGAACCCGCTACTGATTCAATACACCTATGTGCAGAAGCTGGCGGAAAAGGTGACGATTATGCTCGTTCCGAGCAACTCACCGTTCCTGTTCGATACCAAGAACTTCGTCAACCCTGGCACAACTACCGGGCCAACAGTCTCGCCGACGACGACACCGTAACCTGGCCTAAAATCGGGGTGGGAATATCTGTTTTCCACCCCGATTACAAGGGAAGCAGGCTTTCAAGTTCGCCACAATGTTCCGCCTCTTGAAAACCCATTCGATGTATCTGACTGTAAATTGTATAAGTGCGACCATCTACAATGCAGGTGCGCTCCCACATAGCTATTGGTATTTTATTCAGTACAAGTAACAATTCCGCACGCACCAGGCGAAATGTCTGAAAAGAAGCCATGAACTCTAATTCTGCATAATTGGTAACTTTCGCCCATTTATTCGGATGAATCGCCGGAAGCGCCACGCCGTCCTTTGCCAGCATTGCGTAGACGCTGTATGTCCAGACATCGGCACAGCCGCGCAGATGTGCCAGAATTTCTACAGGCGATCTTTCGTCGGGTTTTATCGGGACGCGCAATTTTTCTGGATCAACTTTTTCGATGAACTTTTGAATTCTCTGGACGCTATCTTCCAATAACTGAAGTGATTCCTTGATCTCGGCGGGTGTCCCTTTCAGGCGTGCCATGTGAGCCTCCATCGGGTAAAACGCTCAAACGTTCTCTGGATATTCTATTGCGGATTGGGCGTAAATCACAATGCACGCGCTTGCACAGGATATAAAATCAAGTAATATTAGGTTCATTCACAGTATCTGTGTATTTATTCAAGGATTGATTCATGACGGTATCGCAGGCTTGCCTGTGTCCGGGGCAGGGGCGCTAGGTAGCTTCTCGGCCTTCGATACGAATTTTTACGCAAGCATAAGACGACCATACGGCTGTAGATAGGCACCTTTCGCCCCTGAGATAACGGTTATCCCGTTATCAAGGAATGCTTTTTAGCATGGGACGAAAGGTGTTTTTATTTTGCCGCGTGGTCGTTGTGTTTTGGAAGTGTGGATTTACAGGGAGAATGACGCAATGGCGTTTGCAATCGGAAATGTGGCAGTCGGCATAAAACGCATCGAAGACCTGATC
The DNA here is from genome assembly GCA_964432445.1 of uncultured Anaerolineaceae bacterium. GTDB lineage: Bacteria > Chloroflexota > Anaerolineae > Aggregatilineales > UBA2796 > JBBRMW01. Next base: position 17,814 of record CAYSOC010000100.1, on the reverse strand, counting down.
GGCAACACGCCGCTGCTTGGCTTCAACCGCATCACGGCACATCTGCCGGAAAACATCAAAATCTATGCGAAGGCGGAATGGACAAACCCCGGCGGGAGTGTCAAGGATCGCGCTGCGCTCAATATTATTCGCAAGGCGGAAGAAGCCGGACATCTGCCCGGAAAAACGATTCTGGATAGCACCAGTGGTAATACCGGAATTGCCTATGCCATGATCGGCGCAGCAAAGGGCTATCGGGTGAAGCTGTTCCTGCCCGGAAATGCCAGCCCGGAGCGAATGTCTATCCTGCGCGCCTACGGGGTCGAAATTGTCCTGACCGATCCGCTGGAAGGCTCAGATGGTGCGATTCGCGGCGTGCGGGAGTTATATAAGAATGAGCCGGAAAATTACTTCTACGCCGATCAATATAACAATCCGGCGAACTGGCAGGCGCACTACAACACGACAGGCGTCGAAATCTGGGAACAGACGCAAGGTGCGGTAACCCATTTCGTTGCCGGGTTGGGAACAAGCGGCACACTCATGGGTACGGGTCGCCGCCTGAAAGATTATTCGCCCGATGTTCAGATCATCTCGCTCCAGCCGGATTCACCCTTTCACGGCCTGGAAGGGTTGAAGCACATGGAGACGGCGATCAAACCCGGCATTTATGATGAAAAGCTGGCAGATCGGGATATTGGCATCAGCACCGAGGAAACTTATGAAATGGCGCGGCGACTGGCGCGCGAAGAAGGGTTACTGGTTGGGATCAGCGCAGCAACGGCAATCGTCGGCAGTCTGAAAATCGCGGCAGAACTGGCAGAGCAGGGAAAGAACGGCGTGATTGTGACGCTCTTCCCGGATAATGCCTATAAATATCTCAGCGGCGCGCCGTTCCGCTAAAAACGAATCCAGCCGAAGGCATAGGAAACGACAAGGCTGCCAACCAACAGCAGCAACAGCGTCAGCCAGACGCGCAACCGACCATCGAAGGCCACCAGCGGAACGGGTGGCCCATCGACCTGCACCTGATCACCTTCCAGAAAAACGCGGACGCGCTCCGGGTTTTGAGTATTCTCCCTTTCCAGAACGAAAGAGGTTGTCGTGCGGCTGGTGACTGTCCATCCAGCCCGTACATAGTCGCGCACCTTGTCTTCCAGCGCGGGATCAAACTCCACTTGTTTTTGTTTGTCCATAGATTATTTGTCCAGCGAAAGGTGTTCGCTACGCACCGCCGAAACCAGAAACCACGCAATCATAATCGGGATTACTGCCCAGGAAGTGTTATTCCGTGCATCGAATATGAATGCTACGATGGAAGCACCAGCCATCACGCCGCTTGTAACGAGTTCGGCCCAGAATGATGTAAAGCCCATCCCTTTTTTACTGCCTTCGGTACGTACAGCTTCGACTAGGAACCACGCGATCAAAGTTGGGATGATTGCCCACGAAACGCCAAATACAAACGAGCAAACGATAACGCCAGCCATCAATATCATTGTCCAAAGACGGAGGGCGGCTACCCACGCTACTGTCGGACGCCCCTGCATCTGCATCGCCGGAACACTATCGTAAAATTCTTCATTCTTGCGCTTGCCAGATGTTTCCAGTTCGGGAGACGGGCTGCTCAGGCGACTGCGTGGTGGATTTTTCAATTCCTGTAGAGCGAGTGCTTTGCCACACGAACGGCAATATTTAGCATCGCTCAGATTTCCGACACCGCAATTGGTGCAATAGATCGGCTGGACTTTCGACTCTGGCTTGCTAGCCTCTTCCAGCAATGTATCGAGGTCTACCAGTTCGCCATCATCGGTCAGGCGCATTTTCTTTTGTTCTTTTTCGGGCATGATTCATCCTCGTTGAGGGAACTTCCTGATTCTACAACCGTTTACGCAAAGGGGGATAAACTGGTTGCGTTTATCTCATATATTTTTCTGATCATGTCTTATAAATTGTTGATATTCTGTTGATCTTTTTCATATACGAAAGGCATATTCTATAGTCATAAAGTTGAATTTGAAAACGAGACACAGGAGTGATTAAAATGACAATCGCACGTTGGAATCCGGTTCGTGACATGATCCAGATGCGCGAAGCGATGGATCAGATTTTCAATGATGTGTATCGTGGTCGCAACGGGGTAACGGTCTGGCAGCTTCCACTGGATGCCTATGCTACCGACGACGCCCTGGTTTTGCAGGCGAGCATCCCCGGCCTGAATGCCAATGACGTTGAAGTCATGCTCGAAGGCGATACCCTGACCGTTCGGGGCGAATTCAAGGCAACCACCGAAGATACCAAATATCTGCTCCATGAGCGTCCGGTTGGCAAGTTCGAGCGCGTCCTGACCATCAATACGCCGATTGATCACACGAAGGTTGAGGCCAACTTTGAGAACGGCGTCCTGACGCTGACACTGCCAAAGGCCGAAGCTGTCAAGCCACGCCAGATCACCATCAAGCCTGTTTCTGTGCAGAGCGCAAACTAACTGAAACCTTACAGGTTCGGGGATTTCTTGTCCCCGAACCTTGTTGTTTATTGGAATGCCCGATCAAATCGGGTTAATTGATCGCAAGCGGCAAGCGCTGATCCCGACAGAGGATTTCGGCAAGTTCGGCGGCAATTACCCGATAAACAGGTTTATAGCGCTGAATATAAACGGGGGTATGATGTACTGCTGCCCAATGATCCGCCTGCCGGATTTTTTTCAGAAGCAACGCATCGCGCAATAAAAAGCGTTTTTCCCATATCCCACCCACATCCAGCATTCCACAAAACTCATCCCACAACGCCGCGATGGTATATTCTTCGCCGTGAATAACATCCCCTGTCCGAATGTAGGCATCCAGCAAAGCGGGCAATTTTCCCCCAAATGCGAGATAGGGACGCAGGTTGACACGCACAACACTACCTGCAAGTTGCACAGATTCAAGCAGCGGTGCTGATGTATTCGGCTCAATAATGCTGGCTTCCTGATCCAGCCATTCCCGTGCGGCTTTACGATTCGGGATCGGGTGTCCCTGCCCAAAAACGCCCTGATGTAGCAACTTATATACATCCGGTACGCCTATCGCGGGGTAGCGCTCCAGGTGTGTTGCCAGAAGCGCGAAAAGTTGTTCGGAAGCCATAACCCTATCCTTGATATTCAATCGCCAGAACCTGCCCCGGCGCAAGTGAGACGGTCATTGTCAGTTCATCGTTCAGTGGAATCTCGCCGGAGACGCCATAAATCCCGACGCCAGACCGCGCATGGACGTTCAAGACTGCGCATCCGTTGCTTGCATGTTCCACATCCATGTTAGCGATAAGGCCAACCTGTTGCTTCTCGTTGCGCCGCGTATATACAAGGATACTATGATTATCCGAATAGCCGAAAAAGGTTGTTCCGGCGCGGGCATCGGTGAATAGTTCGGGATGCGATTTGCGCATGGCGATAGCCTGTCGGAGCGTCTCGATCAGGTTGTGCGGACGTGTCCAGTCGAAAGCCCATACGCTGAACAGGGGCAGGCGTTCGGCAGGATAGCGCGCGATCATCTCATTGGAAAAGCCAAGCCCGGTGTTGATCGGTTGGGTTTCGCCAAGTTCCAGACCGCTGAGGATGAACGGCATACCCGGCATTGTCATACACAACGCAATCGCATAGCGCACATAGTCCAACCCACCGGGACGCGCCGCTGCCCGCATCGTGTTATGATTTTCCGGCGCAGCAAAGAATCGTACCGGGAGCGTCGTACCAGAGAGCATCCCCAGAAAATCACGTACCTTATGCGACAGGTGCATATCGAACATGGTATAGCCCATGACCGCGTTATAGCCTTCGGCACGACTCTGCCCGGAAATAGAGAAATTTTCATCCCAAAAGGCGAAATCCGGGTTGACCGCACGCGCCGCCGACACAACACGCTGCTTGAGCGGCATCGGGAGAGCGTGCCCCATATCGATCATAACCCCATCGATCCCGAAGGTACGCTGCCAATAGGGAATCACGCCTGCGACATATTCCCACAGCGGTTCGTTGCGATACTGTGGTTGTGCCGAAATTTCGTCATACATGCGGATGGTGTTGTACGCGATGTAATTAAAATCCGGGTGGGTATACATCCGCAGATACGTCACATCCCCCCATGGCGGCTGGTTATCATCCGGCGGCCAATCTGCAAATGCGCCGGGGATGCGGGCGCGTGTTCCATCTGGCAAAACGCCGATCCATCGCCCGTTTTCCATGTGAACGTTTTCAGGAGCAGGCGGCAAAACAAACATCTGGCGATATGATTCCGGCGGTGGCGGCAGTTCGCGGAAGTCACCACGATTCACCTTGTCATACACCTGGCTGAGTACATGCGGCTGGAAAATCGGATTTCCATAGGCGTGTGGGTCGCGTGTCCCCGGCGCACGATCTGGAATCTCTTCCCGAATCCAGTAGAACCATTCCGGGTGTTCCTTGATGATGTCGCCATCTTTGGACGAGGTACGCAGCACAAATTCGAGTACGATGCGGAATCCTAAATGGTGAGCGGCTTCCATGAAGGCAGCGAACAGTGTTTCGACTTCTAGCCCAAGCGCAGGCTCGTTCAGGTTTTCATCCAGCTTGTACGGGTTGCGGATGCCATAGGGCGAGCCGAGGTTACCTTTCTTGCCATCCTGCCCGACAGAGGTGATCGGCAGCAGGTGAATGGTATTGAATCCGATTCGCCGCAGATAGGGCAGCAGAGCGATACACTTGAGGAACGTCCCTGTTTCGCGCCACCCATCCCCAATCGGCACAATCTGAACATTGCCATCCTGATTGTGGTCAAACGCAGTCGTGACGCGCGGAAACAGGTTATAGATAATTGCGTGATCCGACCAACCGCCGCCGGGCGCTCCGGCGATCAATGGTTGCTGTGGTGTGGAAACGATTTCTTGCAATTGCTTATGGTAGAAAGCAAAAGGTTCAACGGCCTGGGCAGCGGTGGTGACGCCATCCACCCACAAACCGGGAATATGATAGGAAGCAGCCTGTGCTGCGCTGGAGCGTTCGGCAAGGCGCGCAATGACAGTTGATAACGACAAAATCCAAAACTCCCGAAAAATTCAATCTAAGTTGAAAATTGGTCGATACTTCGATTATATATGAACTGGATGGAAGGCGATAATACGAACTTATAACCAGACTAATCCCTGAATTGATTTTGTAGGTTCCTGCACTTGTGGATACAATCCCCACCATGACTGATGAAACAACTCCTCCAGCTTCAACCGAAATCGAAGCGCCGCGTCAAGGCCGCGCTGGTCAGTTCCGACAGGCACGCCGCGAACGTTCGAGCATGTTTTTCCCGGCATTGCTCATCATCGGACTGGGGCTTATTTTGCTGCTGCCCTTATTCGATACGTCACAAGCATTGTCTGGCCTCGTGGTGTTGGGCATCGCGTTTGGTGTACTGGGCGTCGGTCTGTTGGCGCGATTTTTCTTCAACGGGCGACACGAGCGCGGCATCGCTTTTCTTGGATTGCTGATTCTGCTATGGATGGCATGTACGGCTACATTCCTGAGCAATTTCATCAGCCTGAGCGCGGGTTGGCCTATTTTTGTTGTGGCAGTAGGCGGCGCGATGTTCTTCACGATTGCGCTGGAACGCGAACATGACCGCACGCTGGCGCTCCCTGCCATGATTTTCATGTGGGCAGGTGGCGTCGCGCTCGTCTTTACTATGCAGATTATCTCGATCAGCGTGTTGGCTAGCGTGGCGTCTCTATGGCCTTTCCTGTTCGTGCTGATTGCTCTCGCCCTGCTTCCGCGTGTCTTCCGTGTCCGCCAGTAAGCCATTACGCATCGCCATCGACGCCAGCCGTACCACCCGCGCCCAACGTACCGGGACGGAAAACTATGCACTCCAACTGATTCGGGCGCTACTCGATCTGGATTCGGTGAATCAATACACGCTCTATTTCCGGGATACGCCACAACCGGGATTGTTTCCACCCAAGCCGAACGTTACCGCGAAAGTGATTTCATACCCACGCCTCTGGACGCACGTTCGATTTGCGGCAGAACTCTTCAAGGACAGACCAGATATAACCTTTGTCCCGGCGCATACTCTTCCAATTCTGTTTCCCGGACGCTCTATCGTAACAGTTCACGATCTCGGCTATCGACTTTTTCCCGAAGCGCACCCCCGATTCTCGCGGCTCTATCTGGAATATTCCACCCGCTATAGCGCCGCACGTGCCAGCCTGATCATTGCGGACTCGCAGGCGACAGCTAGCGACCTGCAAAAATTCTATGGAATAAGACCCGATAAAATCCGTGTGGTCTATCCCGGCGTGGAAAGGTTACAGCGCGCAACTCCTGATCAAATCAACGCAGTGCGCGAAAAATACAAACTCCCGGAGCGTTACCTGTTGTTCCTCGGAACGTTGCAACCGCGCAAAAATATCAATCGCTTGATCGACGCCTTTCAGCAATGGAAGCTGAAAAATCCAAACGAACAGGTTGCGCTGGTGCTGGCAGGACGCAAAGGCTGGCTCTCCGATAGTCTGAAACTGGACACTTCCGGCGTGATTGTCACCGGATATGTCGATAATGTGGATATTGCTGCGTTGTACAGCGGAGCGTTGGCGCTGGTTTTCCCCTCCCTCTACGAAGGATTCGGCTTTCCAGTGATCGAGGCGATGAACTGCGGAACGCCCGTCCTCACATCAAATACCTCTTCCCTGCCGGAGTTGGCAATGGATGCAGCGCTGACCGTTGATCCGCTGGATGTGAACGCCATTGCAGAAGGCATGACCCGTTTGATCAATGATGCTGCTTTGCGGGCGGAACTATCCGAACGCAGGTTGCGCAACGCCGAGCGTTTCACATGGGAAGCCACCGCCGAAGGGATTTTGAAAGCCTTTAACGCGCTATGAAAATCCTTGTTGTTGAACTCGCGGACATTGGCGATCTGATTCTGATAACGCCTGCACTATCTTCATTGCGTGCCAGTTTCCCGGATGCGCAACTGGATGTATTAACGACAAAACACGCTGCCCCGATCCTCAATGGTGCTGGTTTAGTCGATAATGTGATTCTGTTCGATAAATTTATTTTCGATTCAGCACGCGCCTTGCTCAAACCGGGAAACATGCTTTTATTGCTGGGTTTGGCACGAAAACTACGCGCCAAGCGTTACGACGCCGTGTTGATTTTCCATAGGCTGACCACGCGATTCGGCGCATTGAAATATGCAGGTTTGGCACTGGCGACAGGCGCACCGCAGCGACTCGGCGTGGATAATGGGCGTGGCTGGTTTCTCACAAAGCGCGTCGATGATCTCGGCTTCGGCATGAAATCACAGCCGCGTTATTGGCTGGAAGTGGCGCAACTGCTCGGCGCAAACATCGAGGGCGCACGCTTGAAAATCGGTATCAGCGAAGCAGATCGGGAATGGGCAAAAGCGCAACTGCCTGATCATCCAAAACTGATTGCGATTCACCCCGGCAGCGGTGGTTACAGTCTGGCGCGACGCTGGGAGCCGGAAAAGTTTGCAGCCCTCGCGGATCGATTGGCAGGGAGTGGCGCGCAAATCGTAATTGTCGGTGGCAAGGATGATAACGCCGACGCGGTTATCGGTCTGATGAAACACGTGCCGATCAACCTGAGCGGAAAAACCACGCTTAACCAACTGGCGGCGATTCTGGAACGCTGCACCGGGTATTATGGGGCAGATGCAGGTGTGCTGCATGTCGCGGCCTCGGTTGGCATCCCGGTCACGGCGATCTACGGCCCAAGTAATGCTGACGCATGGGGGCCGTTCACCGATCAAAAAACGATTGTTCGCAGCGGAACGCGGTGCAGTCCGTGCAGCTATGTTGGGAATACCGTCGGGTTGCGCGAAGGTTGCGCGGCGCGCACCTGTATGAAAACAGTGTCAGTGGAGATGGTTTTGAACCCGGAAAATCCAGTTATGACGCCCGCACCTGTTCAAGTCCCGAAAATCTGTGTGCTTGGGTTGCCCGTTCATCAGATCACCTTTGACGGGTTATTGAACCAGATTGGGGCATGGATTGGTGAAAACACACCGCGTCAGATTTGTACTATCAACCCGGAATTTATCATGACGGCACAGCGGGATATTCTGTTTTATACCATCCTGCAACGCGGCGATCTCTGTGTTGCCGATGGGGTCGGCCTGTTGATGGCGTCACGCTGGATGCGTCAACCCCTGCCGGAGCGCGTCACCGGGTCGGATGGTGTCCCGCTGATCTGTGAACGCGCGGCACAAAAAGGCTGGAAGGTATTTTTCCTCGGTGCAGCGCCGGGAATTGCGCAACAGGCTGCCGATAAATTGCGCGCAAAGCATCCCGGTTTACAGATTGTGGGGATTCACGCAGGCAGCCCTGCCGCAGAGGAAGAAGACGCCATTGTCGAAATGATCAACCAGAGTGGTGCGCAAATTCTGTTTGTGGCCTATGGTGCGCCGAATCAGGATAAGTGGATTGCGCGCAATCTGCACCGTTTCACCAGTGTTCGGGTAGCAATGGGGATAGGCGGCTCGTTTGACTTCATCGCGGGTGTAGTACAGCGTGCGCCGCTATGGATGCGTCGCGCCGGGATCGAATGGCTCTATCGCTTGATCTCGCAGCCCTGGCGCTGGAAACGGATGACACGCCTGCCGCGTTTTGTATTCGCGGTGTTGCGGCGTGGATCGCGTGCGCCACAAAAGTTTGAAATGACAAACATCTTGTTCCGGTGAATTTCTTCTACTTGCCCTGTCCGCTGAAATCGCTAAAATCAGAGACATGGCAAAACAGCAAACCCTTCAACAGAAAAAATGGGCAAAGGTGTCTGAACGCCTGCGGAAACAGTATGGTTTCCCGGAATGGCGTCAATTCCTGCCACCCATTGATGAACTGGTCAGCACCATTTTGAGCCAAAGCACCAGCGACACCAACCGTGATAAAGGCTTCTATGCGCTCAAGGCAAAGTACCCGACATGGGAAGCGGTGCGCGATGCCGACCCGGACGAAGTGATTGCGACCATTCGTCCGGCAGGGCTGGCGAACCAGAAAGGGCCGCGCATTCAGCAAGCCCTCCGTACCGTGACCCAGCGGGTTGGATCGCTCAGTCTGGATTTTCTTGGTGAAATCCCGATAGATGAGGCGAAAGCGTGGCTGACCAGCATTGATGGAATCGGGCCAAAAACCGCCGCGATTATCCTCTGTTTTGCTTTCAATCGACCTGCATTCCCGGTAGATACTCATGTGCATCGTGTTTCACAACGGCTTGGGTTCATCGGAGAGAAAGTAAACCCGGATAAGGCACATCCAATAATGGAAGCTATCGTGCCGCCAGAAGAGTATTTCGCTGGACATTTGAACGTTATTCAGCATGGGCGAGAAATTTGCCATGCGCGTGGGCCGGAATGCGAACGTTGCCCGCTTACCGATTTATGTGATTATTATCAAGGGTTGAGGAAGGTAACAACATGACGGACGCGACGCCCCGCCGCACCGGACGCGAACTCGATATGGCACTGGTGAGCGCGCGACAAACGCTCGATGTGCTGCGTAGTCAGGTGCAAGCCGGACGGGTCGAACTCAAATTTTTCGATGATCGGCTGGCAAGCATTTCCAAATTGTTCGATGAAGTGACCGAAGACCGCAAGCAGGTTGGTCAGCAGGAACGCCTCGCCAAACTCTATGAAGTCAGCCGCGTGATCGGTTCTTCGCTCGACTTGCAAACGGTGCTGGATCAGGTGATGGATGCGATTATCCAGCTTTCTCGCGCCGAACGTGGCTTCTTGATGCTCATTGAAGACGATGGTACGCTGAACGTACACGTTGCCCGTAACTTCGATCAGGAAAATGTGAACAATGAGGCATTTGCGCTCAGTCGGACGATTACCCGCCGCGTGGTCGACTCTGGTGCGCCTATCGTGACGACGAATGCCCAGGAAGACCCGCGCTTCGCCAGCGCTCAATCTATCGTCTCGCACGCGCTCCGTAGCATCATGGCGACGCCGTTGCGCGCCAGAGGCCAGATTATTGGCGTCGTCTATGTCGATAACCGTATGAAATCGGGTCTGTTTAGCGAGAAAGACCTGGATGTGCTGGACGCCTTTGCGGGACAAGCCGCCGTCGCCATCGACAACGCCCGCTTGTTCAGCGCGACAGATAAAGCACTCGCTGCCCGTGTCGAAGAACTCACGATGCTTGGCTGGATAGACCGCCAGTTGAATGAAACGCTGGATATGCAGAAAGTCCAGCAATTGACCATTGAATGGTCGATGCGCGTTTGCGGTGCGGCCAGTGCATGTATGGTCACGGTGGATCGCGCTGAAAATGTCTGGCGGGTATCGTCACATATGGGCGCACCTTCTCCTGTCTCCGACGGATCGGTGATCGCGCCAGAACTTCCTTTTTATAAACACTTCCAAACTGCAATAGAAGGCCAGGATGCCGTTTTTGTCCCGGCATCGGGTACAGATGGGCATTTGTTTCTGATCCCGGTGCGCCGTGAGAATCAGGTCATCGCCTTTGTGATGCTGATGGGGGGCGCTGCCGATGCCTTTGCGGAAGATAGCCGCCATCTGGTCGAACGTGTCGCAGATCGCGCGGCTATCGCGCTGGAAAACGGACGCCTGTATGAAGCAGTACGCTCGGCAAACCTCGCCAAATCGGAATTTGTAAGCGTCGTCGCGCATGAATTGAAACTCCCGATGACCAGTATCAGCGGTTACGCCGATTTGATGAAAATGGCCGGAACGGTCAACGAAAAGCAGGAGCAATTCGTGGCGACGATCAAGAATGCGGTCAACCGGATGAAACTGCTCGTCACTGACCTGAGCGACATCAGCCGGATGGAAACGGGTAACCTGCGCGTCGAACTCAGTGATGTGGAAGTGCAACCTGTCATTGATGCAACACTCGAAGGCACGATGACCGAAATCGAACGCCGCAACCACAAGTTGACGGTAGAGGTCGAGCCGAAGTTGCCGCCTGTGCGCGCAGACCGGGATCGTCTGACGCAAATCCTCCTGAATCTGGTCAGCAATGCCTATAAGTACACGCCTGATGGTGGCGCGATGATGGTGCAGGCAAAACGACAAGGGGATCGGGTGGCGTTCAGCGTGCGCGATAGCGGCGTAGGAATGTCGCCGGAACAACTTGCCAAACTCGGTACGAAGTTCTGGCGTGCCGATAATGGACTGGGGCAACCGGGAACGGGCTTGGGCTTTGCCATCACCCGCAACCTGATCGACCTGATGCACGGTGAACTCACCATCGAAAGCGAACCGGGCAAAGGCAGCATGTTTATGTTCACCGTTCCGATTGCAGCCGGAGCGAATTAATCACTGTGACTCATTGGTTTTTCTCTCCGCATGTGGATGATGCAGCGCTTTCGTGTGGTGGTCAAATCGCCACCCGGACGCGCTCCGGTGAGCGCTGTGTCATTGTGACCGTGATGGCGGGCGATCCCCCGCCAGACATGAAAATCACGCCGTTTATCGAAGAGCTTTGGGAACGCTGGAAAATCGGACGTGGCGCGCAGGTCACGCAGGCACGCCGCGAAGAAGATCGGAAAGCAGTGGCGGTGCTGGGCGCGGAAATAAAATTTCTGGATTATCCAGACGCAATCTATCGCCCGTATTACCCGGATGTAAAAGCGATTTTCGGCACGCCCGCTTTCCCCGATATGATCGGTCTGTTCAATGCGTTGACCAACGACCTGAGTAATGAGCGCAAGCTGGGGATTCAGGCGGGCGATACAGTACATTTGCCGCTTGGCGTCGGAGGACACGTCGATCATCTGATCGTCGGGGCGCTGGGCGCAGCCTTGAAAAAATTAAAATCACTTCTCTACTATGAGGATTATCCCTATAGCCGGGATCGCACCCTGATCGAGTCCACGCTGCCGCAACGGTTCAAAGGGCAACCTACGATGATCGTTCGCCCTCTCGACAATGTAGCTCTGGACGCTAAAATCAAAGCGGTGGCCTGTTATCAATCCCAACTTGGCAGTTTTTGGCCCGATGAAACAGCAATGGCAGCAGGCATCCGCGACTATACAGAGATAGTTGGCGGCGAACGCGAGTGGACAATCCCTTCTGCGGAGAGTTAGGTTAAATATGACAGATACAATCAAAACCCCACTGAGCGCGGCGCAGGCGCTTCTCGATCAGATTCAGGCTGAGTTGGATAACGGCGATAGCGAAAACACAAAAAAACTGATTGGTCAGGCGCGTGAATATCTGCAACTGGCGTCTCAGCGTGGCGACGGTCTGGAAGCGGCAGAACTACGCGATCAACTCAACAAAATTATTCAGGAAACGGCCTCATTTGCTTCATTGATGGTGCATGAAATTCGCAAACCGATGACGAGTATGCGTGGTTATGCGGACATGCTTGCCAAGCCCAACATGATCGGCCCGTTGAACGACATGCAAACCCAGTTCCTGACCACCATCCGGCGCAATATCTCGCAGATGGAAGGGTTGGTCAGCGACATCAGCGATATTTCCAAGCTGAACGCCAATCGGTTGCGGCTCGATAACAAGATGACCACCTTCGGGCAGGTAATCCTTGATGTGCAAAAACAGGCCGAGCAACTCATCACCGATTACGGGCATACCGTAACATGGGATGTTCCGCAGGGATTGCCGATCCTGAACACGGACACCAAGCAACTCGCCAAGATGGTCTTCTATCTGGTGCGGAATGCGATTCAATATACGCCAAAGGGTGCGGGGCAAATCACCGTCAAGGCAGAGCGTCTGGATGGAAACACCCTACACGTCACGGTCACTGACAATGGGATCGGGATGAGCGAGGCAGAGATCGCCAGACTTGGTGAATTGTTCTACCGTGCCGATCATGAACTCGTCACGAGCGAACGCGGCTATGGCCTCGGTATTCCGATTGTGATGGGCTTTGCGAAGTTGATGAACGGTTCATTCGACCCGGTGATTAGTGCGCCGGAAAAAGGCAGCACCTTCGGCTTCAAGATTCCTGGCATGGGCTAAACGGGACGATTATCTTTATACTTTAGTTGTATTCTTCGGGTTTACCGCCGTAATAGGTGTCCTTGAAGAGGGCTTCGAGTTCGGCGGCTTCATTCGGACGTTCGACTTCACCTGCGATAAGCGGTTGACCGATCTTGCGATCTGCAACAACCTGGCCGTCGCGCAGCATCACGACGCGATCCGTGTGACGTGCGATAAACGCATCGTGCGTCACAAACACCGTCGTGATGCCTTTTTCCCGATTCAAACTCTGAAAAATTTTCAGGACTTCCGTGCCAGATTTGGAATCGAGATTTCCTGTCGGTTCGTCGGCAAGGATGATTGACGGATTATTCACAATTGCCCGTGCGATAGCGACACGCTGCTGTTGCCCGCCGGAAAGTTCGCTTGGCAGGTGTCCCAGGCGATTGCCCAATCCTACCGCCTCTAGCGCTGCAATGGCACGTTTACGACGTTCTGTTGCTCCCGCATAGACCAATGGGAGTTCTACCTGGCGCTGTGCAGAGGTGCGTTTAAGCAAATTAAAGCTCTGGAAGACAAAGCCAATTTTACGATTGCGAACGACTGCCAATTCCTGATCGTTTAGTTTGGCTACGTCCACCCCATCCAGATAGTAATTCCCTGTAGTGGGTTGGTCGAGCGCACCGAGGATGTGCATCATGGTGCTTTTGCCGGAGCCGCTTGGCCCCATGATGCTGATGAACTCGCCTTCATAGACCGCCATGCTGACGCCGCGCAGCGCGTGAACTTCCATTTCACCCATTTTGTAGGTTTTGGTGATCTCCCGAATGTCAATTACGGCTTTTCTTCCGGCATCATCTACCGGGGCGATGTAATCCGGTTTGCGGCGTTGCTTGAACAGCATGGCGGTTTATTGCTGTGGCGTACCGTTGATGCGGCGTGTCGCGGCCTTCAGACGAACGAAGAAGTCTGAACCTGTAATTTCCTCGACACGGCGCGACTTCATTTCCTCGTTGATCAGCAAATCGATCTGGCGTGCCTGTTCGCGGAGCGCCATCTCGCGCGTATAGACTTCGTGTGCCATATGGTTGAAAACGCGCGCCAGATTACCCAGTGCATCTTCACGCGCCATGACCTCTCCAATCGTCTCCGGCTCGAATGTCTCTTCTTCGACAGCGCGTGCAGCATAGGTGAGGAGCGACACATGCGCCAGATAGCGCAATTCGGCTTCGCGCAGGCGGTGACGTTCCAGACTGGCGTTGATTCGCGCGCGCAGCAGCGTAGGGTCAAAGGGCTTGGTGAGATAATCTTCCGCGCCCATTTCGATACACCGGACGACGCTTTGAATTTCATCCAGCGCAGAAACAATAATTACGGGAATATGGCGCAATCGTTCATCAGCCTTGATCTGCTGCAAGGCTTCATAGCCATCCATTACTGGCATCATAATATCCAGCAGGATCAAATCCCAACTGGCATTATGCAGCATCTCCATCGCCACTTTGCCATTTTCAGCCGTACCGATGGTATGTCCCTGACGGGTAAGCAGTTGTCTCAAGACATCCCGGTTATCCTGATTGTCATCGACGACGAGCAATCGCCCCGGCAGATTTTGCGTTTCACGCGGCGTATAGGCACGCATCGCCGGGTAAAGCGTTGGTTCTTCGTTTTCCGGTGGTGAAGAAAATTTTTCTATCAATTTGAGAAAATTATCCCCCGCTGTTTCAATTTTAACGAGATCGACGCGCAGGTCTTCCGGCATAAAATCCCGAAGTTGCGCTGTGAGGACACTGATAGCTTCGACCATTTGACGCAGTTCGTCACGCGCACCGTTCAGCGGGATATGGATGGGGAGGCTACGGTTGGTGAAAGCTTCATTCAGGCGTCCAATGATTTGTTTCCCGGCCATGCGGACTTGTTGCAACAATGCCACCGCAGCCGAATTGTGTAAATCTTCTGCTTCTTCGATCAGTAGCTCGCTATAACCGATGATGTGGTTCATTGGTGTGCGCAGTTCGTGGCTGATGTGGCGTTGTTGGTTGGTCTCGCTCACAGCGGGCATCCTCTCATAATTGCAGATGATTTTAACACGGTTCATCATTATAGCCGGATTCCCGCCTGCGGATATGTTATAACCTATGTCCGAAAGGAGTTTCTTATCATGCGCGCTGCATTTTATGATCATAAAGGACAAGCCAGCGAGGTTTTGAAAATTGCAGAGATAGAGCGCCCGGAACCGTGCGCTGGCGAGGTTCTGATCCGCCTCTATACTTCGGGCGTAGCCCTTGGCGATACCAAAAAACGTGCCGGGGCATTCTCGCTGAAAATGCCGTTTCCCCGCATCATTCCGCATTCCGATGGCGCTGGCGTCATCGAAGCTGTTGGCGAAGACGTTCCCAAAGAGCGCATCGGAGAGCGTGTATTTACCTATAATGCCCAGATCGGGCGTGCCTTCGGAACAGCCGCGCAATATATCACGATTGAAAGCGAACGTGCGGTACACCTCCCCGCCAACATCGACTTTGTGGAAGGTGGCACGATTGGGCTTTCCGGCGTAACAGCGCATCGGTGCGTATATGTTGGCGGCGATGTGCGTGGAAAAACGGTGCTGGTTTCCGGTGGTGCGGGCAGAGTGGGAATCCTCGCGGCACAGATCGCGGCATGGGCAGGCGCGCGAGTGATCGCTACTGTCGGGCGTGATCAGGATATTGAGTTGCTTAAACAGCACGATATAGATGAAGTCCTGAACTTTCGGATGGAAGATGATCTCCCCAAACGCATTCTGGATATGACCGATGGCAAAGGCGTTGATCACATCGTCGAGGTGGTGTTTGATCGCAATCTCGATCTGGCGCTCCACGTCTTGAAAATCGGTGGGAGCATCAGTACCTATGCAGGAGCAGACGGCGCTCCGATCCTGCCTTTCTGGGAATTGATCTTCAAAAATGTTTCGGTGCATTTTGTGGGTTTTGACGATATACCGAAACCTGCTGTTGAACATGCGCTCCGGGATATGCGCAGTTGTATGAGCGAGGAACGGCTGCGCCACCCTATCGCTGCCGAGCGCCCGCTGGAGGCAATCGCAGATGCCCACTCGCTGATTGAAACAGGCGTGATGGGGTCGGTGGTGCTGCTTATCGACTAGCAATAGAACAGCAGGCGTCATGAAGTCGTAATGCCCTGTTCCACAGAAACCAGATATAATGAGCAGGCTATAAACAGGCAATCAATTCAAGGGCAAACAGAGGTTTCTGTGGCGTATCGGATTCTGGTAGTAGAAGATAACCCGGATAATCGCATCCTGATCACGGATGTGCTGACTTCTCTGGATTATGAGGTCACTGTGGCAAACGATGGTCAGGAAGGGTTGGATAAGGCGGGCAGCGAACACCCGGATTTGATTTTGATGGATATGTCGCTGCCTGTGATGGATGGCTGGACGGCAACCAAAAAACTGAAAGAGAGTACCGAACTCAAGAGTATTCCGGTAATTGCCCTGACCGCGCACGCGATGGTTGGCGATAGAGAACGCGCGCTGGAAGCGGGTTGTAACGATTACATCAGCAAACCGATTGACCTGCGTGAGTTACAGACCAAGCTGGCCGAATATCTCGACTAGAGTATTTATCACTCAATCCGTTCACGCGCCATCACTACCCCAAATGCGTCCGCGACAACCTGCATTACCTCTTCCATCGCTGGTGGTTCCGTCATTTCCTGGGCCAGGCTGGTTACTGGTTTATCGTTGATCCCGCACGGGATAATCCCGCCAAAATAGCGCATATCCGGGTTGATATTGAGCGCGAAGCCGTGCATCGTCACCATTTTGGTCGTCACCTTGACGCCGATAGCCGCGATTTTGGCGGGTGGATCATTCACCCATACGCCTGTCAGACCCGGATACGGAAATGCGTGCAGGCCATAGTGCGCCAGTGCATAGATGAGTGTCTGCTCAATTCCGCGAATGTAGGCGATAACATCCGCGTGCAACCCATCATTGCCGCGTGGTAATTTGAAAATCGGATAGCCGACAAGTTGCCCCGGTCCGTGATAGGTCACATCACCGCCACGATCCACACGGTGTACTTCCACACTGTTGGCGTTTCGTTCCTCTTCTGTCCAGACCAGATTGGATTCCTGCCCTGCCGAACCGAGTGTATATACGTGCGGATGCTGGACAAACAAGAGTGTATCCGGGGTTTCATCGCGCCCGCGCGCATCTGCTATCTGTTTTTGCAGCGCCCATGCTTCGATGTATGACATTAGTCCCAGATTCAAAATATGGAATGGTGTCATGTTTCAACCGCCTTCATGGTTACAAAATCCTTCGTTCCCATCATCCCCAATATCTGCCGTAGCGGGAACGGAAACATCCGCCTTGAACTTGAGGCTTCTGCGGGTGCAATCTGCCCGACAGGGTAATCTTTTCTGTGCCATGTGATGGTGCATTTTCCGGCAGCCATGATGTTCCGATACCAGTCCACATCCGGGCCATAGGTCAGCGCAATAATGAAGCCATCTTTCAGCGGTTTCACCATGATCGGCGTTTCGTATGGTTTGCCGCTACGTCGCCCGATATGATGCACCAGCGCAAACGGTCCAAACGAAAGGCTGGCAAATTTGCGTGTCAATCGGTTTAGGGTGCGTTTATTCATCGCACGTATTTGATCTCTGATTCCCATTGTTCTTCCTTTGCAAATTTGCGCAGCGCTAGGGTTGCAACCAGAATCACGCTGCCCATCACGACAAATGCCTGCATTCCCAGGCTGGCATAAATCGGTGCGAGGAGCGCGATATAGACACTGAACAACATATTTCCCAGAGAGAGTGCTGTCGCGCGGCTGTCGGTTTTGAGCAGTCGGTTTTGAGCCGCCGAAAACAGCGATCCTCT